>RBWT01000025.1 GCA_004010275.1 Streptomyces huasconensis | reverse complement strand
ACCCGGCCCGAGGTCGCGCTCACCTTCCACGGCCACGTCAGACCCCGCCACCGCGAAGGCCCTGCTCACCGAGGCGGAGCGAGCGGGCGCCCGCGTCACCGTGCTCGCCGTCGGCAGCTGGCTCGACGAACACCCCGCCCTCGCCCGCCGCGTCCTCGACGGCGGCCACGATCTCGGCAACCACACCCAGCGCCACCTCGACATCAACCACATGTCCGAGGCCGACGCGCACGCCGAGATCACCGGCTGCGCGGACCGGCTGCGCCGCCTCACCGGCTCCATCGGCACCTGGTTCCGCCCCTCGCGCACCCGCACGGCGACCCCCCTCGTCGAACGCCTCGCCCGCCGCCGCGCCGGCTACCCGCACGTCCTCTCGTACGACGTCGACTCCCTCGACCACACCTCGCCGGGCGCCCCGGCCATCACCCGCACGATCGCCGCCGAGGTCCGGGCGGGATCGGTGGTGAGCCTCCACTTCGGGTACGCGGACACGGTCGCCGCGCTCCCCGACGTCCTGCAAGAACTGGAACGCCGCGGCCTGCACGCGGTGACGACCACGGAGCTGCTGACCTGATGCCCCCCACCAGACTCGACCTGACCACCCGCACCGCCGCGCTGCTCGCCGCGGGCGCGGTACTCGCCGCCCTCGCCGGCTGCGGCACCGACCGACGGGCCGACGAAGCCCTCGGCACCCGGGGCGCCCGCGAACCCGCCAAGCCCAAGGCGGTTCCCGGCCTGCCCGGCATGCCGCCGGTCCTCGACCCCAAGGACGCCTACGCCGCCGACCGGCCGAACGCCCTGGCGCCCGTGGCGAAGAAGTTCCTGTCGCGCGTCTACGTCCCCAACACCGAGTCCGACACCATCTCCGTCATCGACCCCAAGAAGTTCAAGGTCGTCAAGACCATCAAGGTCGGCGACCAGCCGCAGCACGTCGTCCCCTCCTGGGACATGAAGACCCTCTGGGTCAACAACGACCTCGGCGACACCCTCACCGCCATCAACCCGGTGACCGGCAAGACCGGCCGCACCGTCGAGGTCTCCGACCCGTACAACCTGTACTTCACGCCGAACGGCAAGTACGCCGTCGTCATGGCCTCCATGGACCGCGAACTCGTCTTCCGCGACCCCAAGACCATGAACCGCGTCAAGACGGTCCCCGTCAGCTGCGCCGGCGTCAACCACGCCGACTTCTCCATGGACGGCCGCTACTTCATCGTCTCCTGCGAGTTCTCCGGCGAACTCCTCAAGGTCGACACGGAGAAGATGCGCGTCGTCGGCCAGCAGAAGCTCCCCCTCAAGGGCGCCATGCCGCAGGACGTGAAGATGTCCCCCGACGGCAAGAAGTTCTACATCGCCGACATGATGGCCCACGGCATGTGGGTCCTCGACGGGAAGAAGTTCACGAAGCCGAAGCTGCTGCGCACCGGCAAGGGCTGCCACGGCCTGTACGTCAGCCGCGACTCCAAGGAGATGTACATCTCCAACCGCGGCGAGGGCTCCATCTCCGTCTTCGACTTCCCGAAGAACAGGCTCACGAAGAAGTGGAAGCTCCCGCAGGGCGGCAGCCCCGACATGGGCGGCGTCTCGGCGGACGGCAACACGCTCTGGCTGTCGGGCCGTTACGACGACGAGGTGTACGCCGTCGACACCCGCACCGGCGTCCAGCTCGCCCGCATCCCCGTGGGCAGCGGCCCGCACGGCCTGGCCGTCTACCCGCAGCCCGGCCGGTACTCACTCGGACACACCGGCATCTTCCGTTGACAAACTGACGGTTGCCGGTTCGGTTGATGGTTCATCGATGCCGACACCGGGCACCAAATGGGCAGTTCGTAAACCCCCCCACGGTACTGCCCTCCCGGAGGACGCCCATGCTGCGTGGCATCGATGTCAGTTCCTACCAGTCGACCTTCGACACCGAAGGCCTTGCCTTCGTCATCATCAAGGCGACGGAGGGGCGTTCGTACGTCAACCCGAGACTCTCCGCCCAGACGAAGCTGGCCCGCGACGGCGGCTGCGTCGTCGGCTTCTACCACTTCCTGTGGCCGGGGAACATCGCGGACCAGGCCAAGTACTTCGTGAGCAAGGCCCCCGAGAAGGCGGGGGACTTGCTCGCGGTGGACTGGGAGTGGACGGGGGATCACACGCGGGCGACCAACGGCGAGAAGGACCGCTTCATCCGTGAGGTGAAGCGGCTCCGTCCCGCTCACCGGGTGCTGCTCTATTGCAACCGCGATTTCTGGCTGACCCACGACTCGACCTCCTACGCGGGCGACGGCCTGTGGATCGCCGACTACGTGAGCGCGGGCAAGCCCCGCATCAAGGCGAAGTGGACGTTCCACCAGTACACGTCGACACCACTGGACAAGAACGTCGCCCGCTTCGAGAGCGAGGCCGCGCTGCGGGAGTGGGCGACGCCCTAGCCGGCCGTGTCAGGGGTCGGTGTCAGGCGCGCCACTCAGCCGTGCGTTCCGGGGAGGCCGCTTCGAGGGCCTTGCGGATTTCCTCGATGCCGCCCCGGTTGCCGTACACGGGAGTTCCGGGCTGCTGGCGCCAGGAGTTGTCCTGGCCGCCGTTGTCGACGGTGTCAAAGCCGAGTTCGTCGAGGAGTTCACCTCCGGATTCGGCGGGCTATTCCGTGTCGGCGGCCGCGGCATCCGGAACCGCGCACCGCTCGGCCCCCGCGTCGCGCCGCTCAGTCCTCCTGCGCCAGCAACAGCCGCAACGTCGCCTGCAGTTCGGCCTGCGCCACTCGCGCCGCCCCTTCCGCGTCCATCGACTCCACGGCACGCACCAGGTCCGCGTGCGCGGCGTCACCGTGGTCTCGCCTCCTCGCGGCGTACGTCGATGAGGTCGAGGAGGTCGATGAGGCCTTGCCGCAGCGCGGGCATGAACTCCGCGAACAGGTCGGTCAGCACGGGGTTGCGCGCCGCCGCCACGACCGCCGCGTGCAGGGCGATGTCGGCGTCGACGAAGGCCGCGTCGCCCCCGGCCGCCGCGGCCCTGCGGCCGTCCAGCAGCGCCCGCATCGCCGTGATGTCCTCGTCGGTGCGCCGCAGCGCCGCCAGCCGGGCCGCCTGCACCTCCACCAGCATCCGCACCTCGTACACGTCGGTGACCGCCGCCCGCCGCAGCCGGGCCGGCCAGTCCGCGACGGGTTCCGTGGCGACGACGAAGACGCCGGCGCCCTGCCGCGCCCGCACCAGCCCGGCCCCGGCGAGCGCGCGCAGGGCCTCCCGCAGGGTGGAGCGGCCCACGCCGAGTTCCTTGGCGAGCGTCGTCTCACCCGGCAGCTTCGTGCCGACGGGCCAGTGGCCGCCGGTGATCTGCTCGCGCAGCCGGGCGGCGGCCTGCTCGACGAGAGGGCTGGGGCGTACGGAGTCGAGGGGCATGGAGGGACCTTTTCCGGCGGGAGGAGTTGACGGAGGGGGGAGTGGTTGTCGGAGGAGTAGTTGTCCGACGAGTACTTGTCTGAGGAGTACTTGTCTGAGGACCTGAGGTGTCGCTACTCTAGCGCCATGATCTTCCGCGGTCACCTCCTTCTCGGCTGCCGCGGCGGGGCCTGAAGCGACCGGCACCCCGCCGCGGGGTGCCGTGCTGCCGGTCAACCCGACCGAGCCCAGCCAGGAGCAGACCTCCCGTGACCCGGCCTCCCGCGCCCACACCGCCCACCACCGCCCCCACCTACGACTGGAACCCGCAGCGCCCCGGTCCCATGCCGTACCACCGCTACCGCCCCTACCAGGAGCGGGTGCACGTCCCCGTACCCGCCGATCAGCGGCGGAGTTGGCCGGAGGCGCGCATCGAGCGCGCGCCCCTCTGGGTGCCCGTCGATCTGCGCGACGGCAACCAGGCGCTCGCCGAGCCGATGGACACCGGCCGCAAGCGGCGGTTCTTCGATCTGCTCGTCTCGATGGGGTTCAAGGAGATCGAGGTCGGCTATCCGTCGGCCAGCAGGACCGACTTCGACTTCGTCCGCCACCTCGCACGGCGCGGTGGCGACGCCCTGCCCGACGACGTGACCGTCGTCGTCTTCACACCCGCCAAGCCCGAGCTGATCGACCGTACCTTCGCGTCGATCGAGGGGCTGCCACGCGCCGTCGTCCACCTCTACATCCCCACCTCACCCGTCTGGCGTGACGTGGTCCTCGGGAGGTCGCGCGCCGAGGTGTACGACGTCGTCAAGGAGGCCGCGGCCCACATGGCTCGGCTCGCCGACGCACGGCCGGACGCCGACATCCGCTTCCAGTTCGCGCCGGAGACCTTCAACCTCACCGAGCCCGACTTCGTCCTCGAAGTCTGCGACGGCCTGACCGAGTTGTGGGACGCGAGCCCCGACCGGCCCGTGACGCACAACCTGCCGGCGACCGTCGAGATCGCCACCCCGAACGTGTACGCGGACCAGATCGAGTACATGCACCGCAATCTCGCCCGGCGCGACTCCGTCATCCTCTCCGTCCACCCGCACAACGACCGCGGCACCGGCGTCGCCTGCGCCGAACTCGCCGTTCTCGCCGGGGCCCAGCGCGTCGAGGGCTGCCTCTTCGGCAACGGCGAGCGGACCGGCAACGTCGACCTGGTCACTCTCGCCCTCAACCTCTACGCCCAGGGCGTCGACCCGATGATCGACCTCTCCGACATCGACGCCGTGCGCGAGGTCGTCGAGCACTGCAACCGTCTGCCCGTGCACCCCCGCCACCCCTACGCCGGTGACCTCGTCCACACCGCGTTCTCCGGCACGCACCAGGACGCCATCAGCAAGGGCTTCGCCCAGCACGCCCGGCGCGCGGCGGAGCTGGGGGTGCCGGAGCGCGAGGCGCCGTGGGACGTCCCGTATCTGCCCGTCGACCCCGCCGACATCGGCCGCACCTACGAGGCGGTCATCCGCGTCAACTCCCAGTCGGGCAAGGGCGGCATGGCGCACCTGCTCCGGACCCGGCACGGCCTCGACCTGCCGCAGGGCATGCGCCCCGACTTCTCGCGCGTGGTGCAGGAGGCCACCGACGACAGCGGGCAGGAGGCGACGGCGAAGGAGTTGTACGAGCTGTTCCGCGCGACGTATGTCGCGCCCGGGCAGGACGGCGAGGTCGCCCTCTGCGCCTGGACCACCGACCGCGCCCCGGACGGCGCGCACCGCTTCGTCTGCACCCTGCAAGTACGGGAGCGTGCGGGGGACTTCGAGGGGGTGGGCAACGGCCCGCTGTCCGCCTTCGCCGACGCGCTCGCCGCCGCGGGGATCGGCGTCGACATCCTCGACTACGCCGAGCACGCGGTGGGGGAGGGCGGCGGCAGCGAGGCCGCCGCGTACGCGCGGTGCCGGGTCGGCGACGTCGTCCGCTGGGGCGCGGGCCTGGACACCTCGGTGCTGACCGCGTCCGTACAGGCCGTCCTCGCCGCCGTGAACCGGGCCGGGGTGGCAGGGTGACCCGGGGTACCCTGCCGGCCGCCGGGGCCACGGAGTCGGCCCCGCCCGTCCCTGCACGCCGACGCCGTCACCGTCATCCGCGACGGCCGCGCCATCCTCGACGACGTCACCCTCACCGTCCGCCCCGGAGAGCACTGGGCGCTGCTCGGGCCCAACGGCGCGGGCAAGTCGACCCTGCTCGGCCTCTGCGGCGCCGTCGCCCACCCCACGCGCGGCACGGTCGAGGTGCTCGGCCGCCGACTGGGCAGCGTCGACCTGCGCGACCTGCGGGCGTACGTCGGTCATGTGAACCCGCGCCATCCGCTGCGCTCCCCGCTGCCGGTCCGTGACGTCGTCCTCACCGGGGTGACCAACAGCGTCGAACCGGTGCCCCGTTGGCGCCCGACGCCCGGGCAGGAGGAGCGGGCCGACCGGCTGATCGCCCTGCTCGGCCTCGCGCACCGCGCCGACGCGCGCTGGCCGACGCTCTCCCAGGGCGAACGCGGCCGCACCCTGATCGCGCGTTCCCTGATGCCGAGCCCGCGCCTCGTCCTGCTCGACGAACCCGCCACCGGCCTGGACCTCGCCGGACGCGAACGCCTGCTCGACAGCCTGGACGCCCTGCGCGCGACCCACCCGGAACTGGCCACGGTCCTGGTCACGCACCACCTGGAGGAACTGCCCGCCGGCACCACCCACGCGCTGCTCCTGCGCGACGGCGCCACGCTCGCCTCCGGCGCCGTGGACGACGTAGTCACCGGCGAGTGGATCAGCAAGTGCTTCGACCACCCCGTGCGCCTGGAGCGCACGGAGGGGCGCTGGAGCGTGCGTACGCACCGCTGAGGGGCAGAACGGAGGGGCCCGGCGCGATCCACGCGCCGGGCCCCTCCGCCACCCGTGAACGACTACTTGTTCAGGCTCGCCCAGAACTCGTCGAACGACAGCCGCTTGTCCGCGTCGCTGTCCTTCGTGCCGATGACGGCCTCGGCCACCGTCTCCGTCATGTAGAAGTCGCCCATCTTGGCCATGGCGCTCTTCCACTCGGCCGCCGTGATGAAGCCGTCGCCGTCCGCGTCGAACTGGTCGAACGTCTTGCGCGCTTCCTCGATGTCCGCCACCGGATCATCCACCCCTTCTTGGTGCACTACTGACGGGGGTCAGGGTATCCGCCGCCCCACGCCCGGATCACAAGGAGTACACCCATGGCCATTGCCTCTGCCGCGCTCGGGACGATCCTGGAGGCGGCCGCGCGCGGCGCGTTCCCGCCGCCGGACGGCGCGGTCACCGTGGTGCCGCAGCCCGGCCGCCGCGACGCGGCGTGGATCGCCTTCACGGCGCACTCCGTCGTCTTCACCGACGAGGACCCCGCCTGGGTGCGGGCCGCGCTCGCCGCGCTCGACTGCGACGCGCGCGGCCACCATGAACGCGCGCTTCCACACCGCCTTCCAGGACCGGACGGGCCGTACGACGGAGACCATCGACCTGCTGAGCACGGCCACCGTCCGGCCCGGCGCCCCCGACCCGCGCCTGGAACTGCGCGAGCTGGACGGTCCGGACCACCCGCGTGTCACCCGCGCCCGCGCGCACCGCGACGACGTCCGCGTGTGGACGTCCGCGGGCGGCGGCGTACTGGTCATCGGCCGGGGCGTGGCGGGCCGCTGGGAGACGGCGGTGGAGGTCGACGAGGACGCCCGCCACCGGGGCCTTGGCCGCGCCCTCGCGAACGCGGCACGCCACCTCGTCCCGGACGGCGACGTGGTGTGGGCGCAACAGGCCCCGGGCAACGCCCGCGGCGTGCGGGCCTTCCAGGCGGCGGGGTACCGGCCGGTGGGGTCGGAGGCGCTGTTCGCGGCGGCGGGGTGATCCGCCGCGGCTCACGGCGCAGGCGCCCTCAGCACTCGATGATGTTCACCGCGAGGCCGCCCCGCGCCGTCTCCTTGTACTTGACGCTCATGTCGGCGCCCGTCTCCTTCATGGTCTTGATGACCTTGTCGAGGGAGACCTTGTGGGAGCCGTCGCCCCGCATCGCCATCTTCGCGGCGGTCACGGCCTTCACGGCCGCCATGCCGTTGCGCTCGATGCACGGGATCTGGACGAGGCCGCCGACCGGGTCGCAGGTCAGGCCGAGGTTGTGCTCCATGCCGATCTCCGCGGCGTTCTCGACCTGCTCCGGGGAGCCGCCGAGGACCTCGGCGAGCGCGCCCGCCGCCATCGAGCAGGCGGAGCCGACCTCGCCCTGGCAGCCGACCTCGGCGCCGGAGATCGAGGCGTTCTCCTTGAAGAGCATGCCGATGGCGCCCGCGGCGAGCAGGAAGCGGACCACGGCGTCGTCCTTCTCCTCCTGGGAGGCGCCGCCGGGCACGAAGTTCATGTAGTAGTGCAGGACGGCCGGGATGATGCCCGCGGCGCCGTTGGTCGGGGCGGTCACGACGCGGCCGCCCGCGGCGTTCTCCTCGTTCACGGCCATGGCGTAGAGGGTGATCCACTCCATCGCGCGGGCCTGCGGGTCACCCTCGGCGCGCAGCTGGCGGGCCGAGTTCGCGGCGCGGCGGCGGACCTTGAGGCCGCCCGGCAGGATGCCCTCGCGGGACATGCCGCGCGCGACGCAGCTGCATGACGCGCCAGATGTCGAGGAGGCCCTCGCGGATCTCCTCCTCCGTGCGCCAGGCCTTCTCGTTCTCCAGCATCAGCGCGGAGATGGACAGGCCGGTCTCCCGGGCGAGGCGCAGCAGCTCGTCACCGGTGCGGAAGGGGTACTTCAGGACGGTGTCGTCGGGCACGATCGGGTTCTCGCCCTCCGCGCCCTCCTGCTCCAGCACGGTCTCGTCGACGACGAAGCCGCCGCCCACCGAGTAGTACGTCTTCTCCAGGACGAGGGCGCCCTCATGGTCGTACGCGAAGATCGTCATGCCGTTGGCGTGGTACGGCAGGGCCTTGCGGCGGTGCAGGATCAGGTCCGCGTCGAAGTCGAAGCCGATCTCGTGCATACCGAGGAGGCTGAGGCGGCCGCTGCTCTTGATCGCCTCGACCCGGGCGTCGGCACTCTCCACGTTCACCGTGCGCGGCGACTCGCCCTCCAGGCCGAGCAGCACGGCCTTCGGGGTGCCGTGGCCGTGGCCGGTGGCGCCGAGCGAGCCGAACAGCTCGGCCCGTATGGCGGTGGTGTGGGCCATGAGGCCCTCGTTCTTGAGGCGGCTCGCGAACATGCGGGCCGCGCGCATCGGACCGACCGTGTGGGAGCTGGACGGGCCGATGCCGATCGAGAACAGGTCGAAGACCGAGATGGCCACGGGGAGACTCCAAAGACGAAAAGATCAAGAAGCGGACGTGGTGCGGGGCACCCTGCTCACTGTCCAGTGTGCGGGGTGCCCCGACCTTTCGTACGTACGAACAAAAGCGTACGAAACTGCTCCGGCCTGAAGTGTACGAAAAGCGTACGAAACTACTTCAGGCCGGGGTACAACGGGTGCTTGTCGGCCAGGGCCGTCACGCGGGCCTTGAGGGCGTCCGCGTCGAAGCCCGGCTTGAGGGCCTCGGCGATGACGTCGGCGACCTCGCGGAAGTCCTCCGCCTGGAAGCCGCGCGTGGCGAGCGCCGGGGTGCCGATCCGCAGGCCCGAGGTGACCATCGGGGGGCGCGGGTCGTTCGGGATCGCGTTGCGGTTGACCGTGATGCCGACCTCGTGGAGGCGGTCCTCGGCCTGCTGGCCGTCCAGCTCGGAGTTGCGCAGGTCCACCAGGACCAGGTGCACGTCCGTGCCGCCGGACAGGACGTCGACGCCGACGGCCTTGGCGTCATCCTGGACGAGGCGCTCGGCCAGGATGCGGGCGCCGTCCAGGGTGCGCTGCTGGCGCTCCTTGAACTCCTCGCTCGCGGCGACCTTGAAGGAGACGGCCTTGGCCGCGATCACGTGCTCCAGCGGGCCGCCCTGGAAGCCGGGGAAGACCGCGGAGTTCAGCTTCTTCGCGAACTCCTTGCTGCGGGCCAGGATGACACCGCCGCGCGGGCCGCCCAGGGTCTTGTGCGTGGTGGAGGTCACCACGTCCGCGTACGGCACCGGGTTCGGGTGCAGACCGGCGGCGACGAGGCCGGCGAAGTGCGCCATGTCGACCCACAGGTACGCGCCGACCTCGTCGGCGATGCGGCGGAACTCGGCGAAGTCCAGGTGGCGCGGGTAGGCGGACCAGCCCGCGATGATCACCTTCGGGCTGTTCTCCTTGGCCAGGCGCTCGACCTCGGCCATGTCGACCAGGCCGGCGTCGTCCACGTGGTAGGGGACCACGTTGAACTGCTTGCCGGAGAAGTTCAGGCGCATGCCGTGGGTGAGGTGACCGCCGTGCGCCAGGTCCAGGCCGAGGATCGTGTCGCCGGGCTGGGCGATCGCGAAGAGGGCGGCCTGGTTGGCGGAGGCGCCGGAGTGCGGCTGGACGTTGGCGTACTCGGCGCCGAACAGCTCCTTGATCCGGTCGATGGCGATCTGCTCGGCGACGTCGACGTGCTCGCAGCCGCCGTAGTAGCGGCGGCCGGGGTAGCCCTCCGCGTACTTGTTGGTGAGGACCGTGCCCTGGGCCTCCATGACGGCGACCGGAGCGAAGTTCTCCGAGGCGATCATTTCCAGGGTGGACTGCTGGCGGTGGAGCTCGGCGTCGACGGCGGCGGCGACCTCCGGGTCCAGCTCGTGCAAAGGGGTGTTCAGAAGCGACATCGGGGAGATCCTTAGCTGCCGGAGAACTCGGTGTACTCGTCCGCGGAGAGCAGGTCCTTCGGCTCCTCCGTGGTCCGGACCTTGAAGAGCCAACCGCCCTCGAACGGCGCGGAGTTCACCAGCGACGGGTCGTCCACGACGTCCTGGTTGGCCTCGACGACCTCACCGGTCACCGGGGAGTACAGATCGCTGACGGACTTGGTCGACTCCAGCTCGCCGCAGGTCTCGCCCGCGGTCACGGTGTCACCGACCTCCGGAAGCTGCACGAAGACGACGTCACCGAGCGCGTTGGCCGCGTGCTCCGTGATGCCGACCGTCGAGACGCCCTCCTGGGCGTCCGACAGCCACTCGTGCTCCTTGCTGTAACGCAGCTGCTGGGGGTTGCTCATGACCTGAATTCTCCTGTACGCGGGTGGGTGCTGCGGAACGGGAAAGATGTGCGGGGGATCACGTCCGCCGGGCGGGAGACGACCGCCGCCGGGGGTGTCACTTCTGGCGCTTGTAGAACGGCAGCGCCACGACCTCGTACGGCTCGTGCGTACCACGGATGTCCACGCCCACACCCGGCGTGCCCGGAGCGGCGTGCTCCGCGTCGACGTACGCCATCGCGATCGGCTTGCCCAGCGTCGGGGAGGGGGCGCCGGAGGTGACCTCTCCGATGACCTTGCCGTCGGCGACCACGGAGAAGCCCGCGCGCGGGACGCGGCGGCCCTCGGCGATCAGGCCGACGAGCTTGCGCGGCGGGGCGGACTCGGCGCGCTCGGCGGCGGCGGCCAGCGCCTCGCGGCCCACGAAGGAGTCCGCCCGCGAAGTCTTCTCGAACTTCACGACCCGGCCGAGCCCGGCGTCGAACGGCGTCAGCTCGGCGGTCAGCTCATGCCCGTACAGCGGCATGCCCGCCTCCAGGCGCAGCGTGTCGCGGCAGGAGAGGCCGGCCGGGACCATGCCGACGGGGGTGCCGGCCTCCATCAGCGCGTTCCACAGCTTCTCGGCGTCGCCGGGGGAGACGAACAGCTCGAAGCCGTCCTCGCCGGTGTAACCCGTCCGGGCGATCAGCGCGGGGACGCCCGCGACGGTGCCGGGCAGGCCCGCGTAGTACTTCAGGTTGTCCAGATCGGCGTCGGTCAGGGACTTCAGGATGCCGGGGGATTCGGGGCCCTGGACGGCGAGCAGCGCGTAGGCGTCGCGGTCGTCGCGGACCTCGGCGTCGAAGCCCTCGGCGCGGGCGGTGAGGGTGTCCAGGACGACCTGCGCGTTGGAGGCGTTGGCGACGACCATGTACTCGGGGGCCTCGGCCTCCCCGAGGCGGTAGACGATCAGGTCGTCCAGGATGCCGCCGTCCTCGGCGACGATCATCGTGTAGCGGGCGCGGCCGACGCCGATGGAGCCGACGTTGCCGACCAGCGAGAAGTTCAGGAAGTCGACGGCCTCGGGGCCGGTGACGGTGATCTCGCCCATGTGGGAGAGGTCGAAGAGGCCGGCCTTGGTGCGCACGGCGTTGTGCTCGTCGCGCTCACTGCCGTACCGCAGCGGCATGTCCCAGCCCGCGAAGTCGGTCATGGTCGCGCCGAGCGCACGATGCACGCCATCGAGGGCGGTCAGACGGGGGGCAGTGCTCATGAGGAAAACTCCCAGGGCATGACGGGCGAGGTCGATCCTCCCCATCTGTCATCGGAACCTGAGAGGTTCGCCGCGAGCGTCTCGGCATGCGGGACGCACGGCTTGCACCTTGGGTGGGGCCGACGGCTGCCGGCCCGCTTTTCAGATGTGCCTCGCCCGCGCGGTACGGGGCCTGAGAGATTCAAGGGAGGGACTTGCTCCTTCGGCGCCCCGGACCCATACGTGCTGGTCCGGGAACTCTCCCGCGCGGATTCAAACGGCCGGTATGGAGTTGGCGCGCACATCATTGCACGCGGCCCCGGCCGAGGGGACCTGTGGTCGCGTAATCCTCTTGTGCCGCATTACCTTCTCTTTACACTTGCCGGGGAAAGCAGTACGTGACAGCTATGGGGAGGCCGATCACGGTGCGCAGCAGGACGAGTGTCTACGCCACTACCACGGGGGTGGCGCTGCCGAAGCAGGCCGCCGCCCCGCTCCGGGAGGACTGCGGCCGACTCCCCGTGGCCGTCGTCCGTGACCTGCGCCGGCGCGCCGGGCACAGCCCGCACCGCCTCACCTTCGCCGAAGGCGACCTGGTCGTCGTCTCCGGCCTGCCCGGCGGCGGAAAGTCGACGCTGATGCGGCAGGCAGTCAGCGGCCCCCGCATCGACTCCCAGGACACCCGCGACCGCTGGGCGGCCCGCATGCCGGGATGGCTGCCGTACGCGGTCTACCGCCCCGTGGTCCGCCTCGCGCACTACGCGGGCCTGCGCCGCACCCTGCGGTCGGGGGCGAGCGTCGTCGTGCACGACTGCGGCACCCAGGCGTGGGTGCGCCGCTGGCTCGCCCGCGAGGCCGCGCGGCGCGGCAGGACGCTGCACCTGCTCCTCCTCGACGTCCCGGCGGACACCGCGCTCCAGGGCCAGCGCGAGCGCGGCCGCGGCGTCTCGCGGTACGCCTTCGCCCGGCACCGCGGAATGATCGCGCGGCTCGTGGCCGCCGCCGAGCGGGGCGACCTGCCGCGCGGCTGCGGCTCCGCGGTGCTGCTGGACCGCGCGGCGGCGCAGGTGCTGCGGGGGATCGCCTTCGACCGCTGAGGACCGGCGGCGTTAGGGTGCGAGCCGCAGGCAGAGCGGTCGCGAGCAGGGGTTGGGACAGATGGACTTTCCGGCGCAGGCACACGCCCATCCGTACACGGGATGGCCGGGCAACGAACTGGAGGAGGTCCTCGCGGCCTCCCTCGGCGCCCCCTCCTCGGCGGGTGCCCGCATCGTCGAGGTGCTGGGCCGCAGCCGCGTCTGGGTCCCGCTGCCCAACGGCGGCGGCCCCGAAAGCGGCACCCTCGACCTGCCCACCCTGGAGATCGACGGACAGGCGTACGTCCCCGTCTTCACCTCCGAGCAGCAGTTCCGCCAGGCCCTCGGCGACGCGGCGGACCGCATGGGGTGCACGGTGGCGCCCGCCGTCGAGTTCGCCCGCGGCCTCCCGCCGCAGCTGGGCATCGCGCTGAACCCCGAGGGCACCGTCGGCGTCCCGCTGCCGCCGCCCGCCGTGGCCGAACTGTGCCGGGCCGGCCGCACCCCGCTGGACGGGCCGGCCACCGGCGGCCGGGTCGCCTCTTCGAGCCGGACTGGCAGGAGGACCCGGTGGACTTCCTGGCCGCCGCGGGCCGGGAGTTCGAGGCGGCGGGCGTCGTGCTCACCGCGCGCCGCTGCCTGGCCGCCATCGAGACGGACGACCCGACGCTCTTCGTCGGCGTCGAACTGACCACCTGGGAGGGCGACGCCCGCGACCTCCCCATGCAGGCCCTCTCCCGCGCCCTCACCCACACCCCGGTGCCCTGGCCGGTCAACCTGGTCCTCCTGGACGTGGCCCAGGACCCGGTGGGCGAATGGCTGCGGGCGAAGGTGCGGCCGTTCTACCTGCGCGGAGCCTGAGGGGCCGCCCCCCTTACCCCGGTGGCGGAGGCGGCACGTCCGCGCGGATCGACGTGACGTACGTCAAGTCCGGGCCGGGATCGACGCTTAAGCTGGTTCCATGACCCGGCCGGGGCACCGCCATGCCGTCCGGTGGGGTCACGGGTTCATCGAGTCGTCGGGTTCGGCGTGAAGGGGCGGTTACGGGTGAGTGCGTCGGGCACGGCCGCGGGCGATGGAGTCTCCGCCGGTCGAGCGCAGCCGAGACCTGGGGGACAGGTCGAGCAGCTGCTGCGCCAGGTGACGCCGGGGCGTTACGACGCGTACGAGGCACTGCTGCGCGCGCTCGCCGCCGACCAGCTGTGGATGCTGCTCTGGCACGGCCAGGCCGGCTCCCCCGACGCCCAGTACGGGAACATGGAGGTCGACGGCCTCGGCTACGCCCCCTGCGTGACCTCCGCCCAGGAGCTCTCCGCCAGCGGCTGGAACCGCAGCTACGAAGTCGTGCGCGGCATCGATGTCGCCCGCACCCTGTACCCCGACCACTACGGCCTGTGGCTCAACCCGCACGCCCCCGGCGGCGGCGTCGGCATCCCCTGGCCGGACCTGCGCCGGATCGCCGCCGGCCTCGACCTGCTGCCCGCGGGGCCGCTCAGGCTGACCGAGCCGAGCATCGAAATCCCCCAGTTCTACGCCCTGTTGACGCAGAACGCGCACCGCACCCCCGCCGTGCGCTCGCTGCGCCGCGCCTGGGTGCAGCCCGCGCTCGGGGCGCCCTACCTGGCCATCGGCCTCGACGTGTACGACACCTCGCCGCCGTCGGTCGACTCGGTGCGCACGATGATGCAGCAGTCCATCTCCGCCGTCCCGGACGGCCTGCCCGTGTCGACGGTCGCGATGGCCGACGACCACGACCCGGTCGCGATGTGGCTGCGCGCCAACGCCCGGCCGTTCTACGACCGCGAGGCCCAGGCCGCCCCGGCCCCGGCGGGCGGGTACGGCTACCCGGCGCAGTACTGAGAGCTCTGCGACTTCGCCACGGCTTCGGATACGGTTTCGGTTACGGCTTCGGCTTGCAGCTCGGGCGCTTGGTCTGACATTCCGCGAAATGCAGCTTTGCGACGATGCCGTTCATGTACCAGGACTTGAGGCTGGTAGTGCTGCAGTTTCCGTTCTGCCGGTGCTTCTCAATCTCGAATTTGCGGTACAGGACCCCCGGCTGCGTAAAGCCGCGCTTCTTCGCGTCGACCCGCATGCGATTGGTCACCGTAACGCCGGATGACACCTTCTTGGACACTTCATAACTCGTCTTGGCCTCGATCTTGACGATTCCCCAATCGAGGCTTCCGCCGGCCTCGCCGACCCAGGTGGTCGACCGGCTCTTGGTGGTCTTGACGGACATGTTGAGCCACGACGAGCTGGCGCTGCTGTTGTACTTGCCGACCACGGGGCCTCGGCTCTTGAACTTGGTCTTGCCGTAGGGATTCACCGTGTAGAAGGTGAACACGTCGCACGCCTGGGGCCGGACTTCCGATGCGGTGGCCGTTCCGGGCGAAATGGCGAGACTTCCGAAAGTCAGCGCGGCCGCCGTAGTGGTGGCATACGCGGCGTACTTGATCTTGGCTCTCATTTTTTCCCCGTTCGTCATTCGGTGTGTTGTTTTCGGTGTTGAACTTAGTGACGGGGAGCGTGCGTATCAAGCGATTACCAAAAGGGGTATGCGTCATTCCTCAGGTGAACCTCAAATGTGGTTGGAAGTCGAAATAGTCACTTGTTTCGGCGCCCCTTTTGCCTTGTATGCGATCGAGGCAAAAGGGAAACTTTCCGCGCGAACCAGACGTAGTGGCGCGCGGTGTGATCTGGGTCACATGGCTCCCGCCGCATGGTGAGGTCACCTGCAACACAGCTGCCTGCGGCCCGAGTTGGGCGCCTCCTGGGGCAAGGCGGAGGCGAACTCCCGGTCCGGCTGGTGGCTCTCGATGTTCGGATACCGGTGGAGGCAGGCCACATCACGGTTGCGCATCCATTCTCCGACAAGCCTGGTAACAGATCGTGGCGCCGATGAAGACTCCCGCTGCAAGGGGCCTCCGCCCCTGTGTACGACGGACGGATCACGTCGCTACAGCGGCAAGTGCGGGCCGGTCACCACCGGTTGAGAGGGGTCCCTGCCACGATGACGGCGCCATTGCATGACACACCCGCGGACGCGGACCCGACCGAGGACGTCGCTCCCGCGGCCGGCGCAGGGGTGAGGAAGGTTGAAGGTCGGACCCTCAAGCAGATCGCCTGGAACCGCTTGAAGCGCGACAAGGTGGCGCTCGCGGGTGGTGTCACCGTGCTTCTGCTCGTCCTGGTCGCCGTCTTCGCGCCCTTGGTGGTAGGTCTGCTGGGCCATCCGCCGGACGAGTTCCATCAAGAGGAGCTGGAGGACCTCACCAACCTGCCCAAGGGTGCCTTCGGCGGCATGAGTGGGGACTTCCTCTTCGGCGTCGAGCCGAACAAGGGGCGCGACATCTTCAGCCGCGTCGTCTACGGGGCCCGCATCTCGCTCCTCGTGGCCTTCCTCGCGGCGGTGGTAGCGGTGGTTCTCGGAACCATCTTCGGCATCGTCGCCGGCTACTTCGGCGGGTGGATCGACGCGCTGATCAGCCGGGTGATGGACGTGCTGCTCGCCTTCCCGCAGTTGCTCTTCATCATCTCGCTGGTATCGGTCCTTCCCGACGAACTCCTCGGGCTGCGCGACAACGGTGTCCGCATCGCCGTACTGGTCATGGTCATCGGCTTCTTCGGCTGGCCCTACGTCGGCCGCATCGTCAGAGGCCAGACGCTGTCCCTGCGTGAACGCGAGTACGTGGAGGCGGCCCGCTCACTCGGCGGGGGCCAACGGCACATCCTGTTCCGGGAGTTGTTGCCCAACCTGGTCGCGCCGGTCACCGTGTACGCCACGCTGATGATCCCCACCAACATCCTCACCGAAGCGGCGCTCAGCTTCCTCGGAGCGGGGGTGCTGCCCCCCACGGCCTCCTGGGGCAGCATGCTGCGGGACGCCCTCGGCACGTATGAGCACGACCCGATGTTCATGGTCTTCCCCGGTCTGGCGATCTTTGTGGCTGTGCTTGCCTTCAACCTCTTCGGCGACGGGCTGCGCGATGCCCTGGACCCCAAGGGGACCCGCTGACAGCCCCACCGACTGGCCCCCTGCCGCACCGTCAGGTGGCCCTTCCCACTGGTTCTCCGGCAGCCAACGCCAGGGACCGCGAATCTCGGAGGATGCAACACATGCCCACTGGTTCCTCGAAACGACGGCTCACCGCAGGCGCGGCGCTCGTCGTCGCGACCGCGCTGACCGCGTCGGCGTGCGGCGGCGACAGCGACGGCGAAGGCAACGGCAAGGGCGCCGGATACAACGCGGGGATCGGCAAGGTCGCCAACAAGTCCACGAAGAAGGGCGGCACGCTCAGGTTTGTCGCCAAGCAGGATCTGGACTCCGCCGACCCGCAGCGCGCCTACTTCGGCATGACGTGGGACTTCATGCGGTACTACACCCGCACGCTGGTCACCTACGACACCAAGCCGGGGGCGGCGTCCAACAAGCTCGTGCCCGACATGGCCACGTCGACCGCCAAGATCTCGAACGGCGGCAAGACCTACACGTACACCTTGCGTGACGGGCTCACCTGGGAGGACGGCTCGAAGCTGACCTCCAAGGACATCAAGTACGGCATCGAGCGCATCTGGGCGACCAAGGTCATCACCGGTGGTCCGGCGTACCTGCAGAAGGCCCTCGACCCCAAGCGGGAGTACAAGGGCCCCTACGAGGACAAGACCGAGGACAAGCTCGGCCTGGACGCCATCAAGACCCCGGACGACAAGACGATCGTCTTCAACCTCGCCAAGCCCAATGGTGACTTCGAGTACATGCTGGCGATGCCCTCCGGCTCGCCGGTGAAGGCGTCCAAGGACACCGGGGCCAAGTACACGCAGCGACCCTTCTCCTCGGGCCCGTACAAGTTCAAGGAGTACAAGGCGAACCAGAAGATCGAGCTGGTCCGCAACACCGAGTGGAAGAAGTCCTCGGACCCGGTCCGCCCCGCCCTTCCGGACCGCATCACCGTGTCGATCTCCAAGAACCTGGAGGAGAACGACAAGCGCCTGATGGCGGGCGACTACGACATCGACATGAACGGCACCGGCATGACGCAGTCGGGCCGCACCACCGCCTTCCAGAAGCACAAGGACAGCGTCGACAACATGGAGACGGACTTCGTCCGCTATGTGGCCCTGGTCACCAAGGCGAAGCCGTTCGACGACATCCACTGCCGCAAGGCCGTGTTCTACGCCACCGATTTCGCCGGTCTGCAGAAGACCCGCGGCGGCAAGGTGGCGGCCGGTGACATCGCCACCAGCGTCTTCCCGAAGGCGATCAAGGGCCATGACGACGCGTACGACCCGTACGGCATCCGCAAGCGCGCCGGCAAGCCCGACCTCGCCAAGGCCAAGGACGAGCTGAAGAAGTGCGGCAAGCCGGGCGGCTTCTCGACCAAGCTCACTGCTCGCAATGACCAGACCGGCGAGGTCGAGGCCGCCACCGCGCTTCAGGAGCAGCTGAAGAAGGTCGGCATCAACGCCCAGATCGCCACGTTCAGCGGCGCCGACTCCTCCAACCTCACGGGTTCGCCCGCCGTCACCAAGAAGCGTGGCTACGGCATGGTCATGACTGGCTGGGGCCCCGACTTCCCGACCGGCCAGGGCTTCGGCCAGCCGCTGTGGGACAGCCGGTTCATCGCCGAGAACGGCAACTACAACGAGGCACAGATCAGCGACCCGAAGATCGACAAGCTCTTCGACGACGCGATCGGGACCACCGACCTCAACAAGGCCGGTGACCTCTACAAGAAGCTGAACAAGAGGATTCTCGACGACGCCGTGTGGATGCCCTTCCTCTACGAGAAGAACATCACCTGGCGGAGCCCGCGGACGACCAACGTCTACTCGGCCGCCGCCTACAGCGGCCGGTACGACTACGTCTCGCTCGGCGTGAACGACAAGAAGTAGCGCCGCAAGGCAGCGTTTCCCCACCTCATCCCGCCAGTCCGAAGGGCAGGTGATGGCCCCGGGCGGTGGCCGGTCCTCACAAGGGGCCGGCCGCCGCCGGGCCGCGCACAGTGCTTGCTTACCTCATCCGGCGCCTGATCGCCGTCATCATCATGGTGCTGGTCGTACTGCTCGCGACCTTCACCGTCTTCTTCATGCTGCCCAAGTGGGCCGGGCAGGACATCGCCGTACTCTTCGCGGGCAAGAACTCCGGAGCGGAGCAACTCGAAGGCGTGCGCGAGAAGCTGGGCCTGAGCGACCCGCTGCTCGTACAGTTCTGGGACTTCGTCAAGGGCATCCCGATGGGGCGCGACTACGTGAACGGCAGTGACGTCACCCACTGCCCGGCGCCCTGCTTCGGCTACTCCTTCCGTACCGAGGAACCCGTCTGGACCACGCTCAAGGACGCCCTCCCGGTGACCGGTGCGCTGGCCGCCGGGGCCTGTGTGCTGTGGCTGGTGGCCGGTGTCGCCACCGGCGTGGTCTCCGCGCTCAAGCGGGGCACGGTCTGGGACCGCTCGGCGATGGTCACCGCGCTCGGCGGTGTCTCCCTTCCCGTCTTCTTCACCGGCATGCTGATGATGGGCGTCTTCGTGCACAACCTCGGCTGGGTGAAGATCGCCGACAACCTCGGTTCGGACGACTCCCTCGGCGTCTGGCTGGAGACACTGATCCTGCCGTGGATCGTGCTCGCCTTCCTCAACGCCGCGATGTACGCCAGGCTGACCCGCGCCACCATGCTGGAAGTACTCGGTGAGGACTACATCCGCACCGCCCGCGCCAAGGGCCTCGCCGAGTCCGCCGTCATCCGCAAGCACGCGCTGCGTTCCGCGATGACGCCGATCCTCACCGTCTTCGGCCTCGACCTGGGCGTGCTGATGGGCGGAGCGGTCCTGACCGAGTCGACCTTCAACCTGCCGGGTCTCGGTCTCCAGGCGGTCAACGCCATCAGCAGCAAGGACCTGCCCGTCATCCTCGGCGTGACCCTGTGCGCCGCGCTCGCGATCGCCCTGGCCAACCTCGTCGTCGACCTTCTGTACGCCGTCATCGACCCGCGAGTGAGGCTGGGATGACCGAACTGTCCAAGACCGGGGCCGCGGTGGGCGAGCCCGTCGCCGGCTCCCCGGCTCCCTCCGCCTTCCTGGAGGTGCGCGACCTCAAGGTGCACTTCCCGACCGACGACGGCCTGGTCAAGTCCGTCGACGGGCTCAGCTTCTCGCTGGAGAAGGGCAAGACCCTCGGCATCGTGGGCGAGTCCGGCTCCGGCAAGTCGGTCACCTCGCTCGGCATCCTCGGCCTGCACACCGCCGGCCAGTACGGCGCCCGCAGGGCGCGGATCTCCGGCGAGATCTGGCTGGGCGGCAAGGAACTGCTGGGCGCCGACCCCACCGACGTACGCAAGATGCGCGGCCGGGAGATGGCGATGATCTTCCAGGACCCGCTCTCCGCGCTGCACCCGTACTACTCCATCGGCAAGCAGATCACCGAGGCGTACCGGGTCCACAACGACGTCGACAGGAAGACCGCCCGCAAGCGCGCGATCGAGATGCTCGACCGGGTCGGCATCCCGCAGCCCGACAAGCGCGTGGACAGCTACCCGCACGAGTTCTCCGGCGGCATGCGCCAGCGCGCGATGATCGCCATGGCGCTGGTGAACAACCCCGAGCTGCTCATCGCGGACGAGCCGACCACCGCCCTGGACGTCACCGTCCAGGCGCAGATCCTCGACCTGATCCGGGACCTGCAGAAGGAGTTCGGCTCCGCCGTCATCATGATCACGCACGACCTCGGCGTGGTCGCCGAGATGGCGGACGAACTCCTCGTCATGTACGGCGGACGGTGCGTGGAGCGCGGCACCGCCGAGAAGGTCTTCTACGAGCCCCAGCACCCCTACACCTGGGGCCTGCTCGGTTCGATGCCCCGCATCGACCGCGAGGAGACCGAGCGGCTCATCCCGGTCAAGGGCTCACCGCCCAGCCTGATCAACCTGCCGAGCGGCTGCGCCTTCAACCCGCGCTGCCCCTACGCGGACATCCCCAAGGATCAGATCACCCGCCGCGAACGCCCCGAGCTGCGCCTTGTGGCCGACGGGCACTACTCGGCCTGCCACATGGCGCAGGACGAGCGCACCCGGATCTGGACCGAAGAGATTGCGCCGAAGCTGTGAACGATGACGTGAAGGGCCAGGAGATGACGACCCCGGCGCAGACCCCCGCCCAGACGAAGGGCGCGTCCGAGCCGCTGCTCAAGGTCGACGGCCTGGTGAAGCACTTCCCCATCAAGAAGGGGCTGCTCCAGCGCCAGGTGGCGGCCGTCCAGGCGGTCGACGGGCTGACCTTCGACGTCCGTCCCGGGGAGACGCTCGGCGTGGTCGGCGAGTCCGGCTGCGGCAAGTCGACGATGGGCCGCCTCATCACCCGGCTCCTCGAACCGACCGGCGGACGCATCGAGTTCGAGGGCACGGACATCACGCACCTGAACACCGGCAAGATGCGGCCGCTCCGCCGCGACGTGCAGATGATCTTCCAGGACCCGTACTCGTCGCTGAACCCGCGGCACACCATCGGCACGATCGTCGGCGCGCCCTTCAAGCTCCAGGGCGTCAAGCCCGAGGGCGGCGTGAAGAAGACCGTGCAGGAGATGCTGGAGCGCGTCGGGCTCAGCCCCGAGCACTACAACCGCTACCCGCACGAGTTCTCCGGCGGCCAGCGCCAGCGCATCGGCATCGCGCGGGCGCTCGCCCTGCGCCCCAAACTGGTCGTGGCGGACGAGCCGGTGTCGGCCCTGGACGTCTCCATCCAGGCCCAGGTGGTCAACCTCCTGGACGACCTCCAGGACGAGCTCGGTCTGACGTACGTGATCATCGCGCACGACCTGTCGGTCATCCGGCACGTCTCGGACCGCATCGCGGTGATGTACCTCGGCAAGATCGTGGAACTGGCGGACCGCAAGGACCTCTACGCCACGCCGATGCACCCGTACACCAAGGCGCTGCTCTCCGCCGTGCCGGTGCCCGACCCCAGGCGGCGCGGCGTCAAGAGCGAGCGCATCCTGCTCCGCGGCGACGTCCCCTCGCCGATCGATCCGCCCGCCGGCTGCCGCTTCCACACGCGGTGCTGGAAGGCGACACAGATCTGCACGACGAAGGAGCCGCCGCTGATCCCGCTCGCCACGGGGCATCAGGTGGCGTGCCACCACCCGGAGAACGCGGCGGACCAGGCGCCCGAGGACACCACGCTGCTCTCGGCCGCCAAGGAGGCGGTCGAGGTGGTGACGGTGGTCGCCAAGGCGGAGGAGGAGCCGACTCCGGAGCCGCCGGCGAAGCGGGTGGAGAAGTAACTCCGCGGCAGGACCGCCGACGACGGGAGGGTGCGAGGACATCGCACCCTCCCGTCGCGCGTCCGCCTCACCGCTCCACGACGCTCCAGCGGCCCACTTCCCGGTACGCCGAGTCGTGGACGGCCTCACCGTCACCGGGCGTCAGGGCGTAGTGGCGGAGGTTGCCGCCCCAGTACCGCAGGATGCGGCCCAGTTCCTCCGCGGCCTTCCCCTCGAAGGCGTCCTCGCCCATGTCGACCTCCAGCAGGAACTTCATGGCTGCGGTGCTCCTCTCGTCGCTCTTACCGCTTTCGTCGCCTCGCGGCCCGGTGGTTCAACTTTCTCATTGAAGTCCTTTGTGAGACTTTTCGGACGTAGATTGCGGCGTGGGCTGGGCTCCTGGTCGCGCAACCCTCAAATCAGGGTGAGGCCCGCGCGGAGGCCGGGCCGGGCGCGGGTAAGAATGGCGCGTGCTCCAGGACCTGTTCACCCCCTCCGTCCAGCACGCGCTGGACATCGTGGGGATCTTCGTCTTCGCGATCTCCGGCGCGCTGCTCGCCGTGCGCAAGAACTTCGACGTCTTCGGCATCGCCGTCCTCGCCGAGGTCACCGCGCTGGGCGGAGGCCTCTTCCGCGACCTGGTCATCGGGGCGGTCCCGCCGGCCGCCTTCACCGACCTCGGGTACTTCATCACCCCCCTCTTCGCGGCGGCGCTGGTCTTCTTCCTGCACCCGGAGGTGGAGCGCACCCAGCTCGCGGTGAACGTCTTCGACGCCGCCGGGCTCGGCCTCTTCTGCGTGGCGGGCACGACCAAGGCGTACGACTACGGCCTCGGCCTCACCGCGTCGGCCGCACTCGGCCTGATGACCGCGGTGGGCGGCGGCGTGCTGCGGGACATCGTCGCCAACGAAGTGCCCTCGCTGGTCCGCTGGGACCGCGACCTGTACGCCGTGCCCGCCATCGTGGGCGCGACGATGGTCGCCCTGTGCATCCGCTACGAAGCGCTGACGGGGTTCACCAGCGGCCTCGCCGTCGTGACGACGTTCGTCCTGCGGCTGCTGGCGCTGCGCTACCACTGGCGGGCACCGCGCGCCTGGAACCGGCGCTCCACGGCCGTGGAGGCGGAGGCCCAGGAGACGCCGTAACCCAAAAAGCTACCGCTCAGTAATTGGATGTTGTACGTTGCTGCCATGGCAACGGCAGCATCGGCACCCTCACCCTCGGCGGCGTCACTCCCGGCATCGGCGACCCCGCGCATCGGCGACAGCGAGTTCGACCGCGACACCGCGGTCACCCGCCGCGAGCCCGGCGTCTACGACACCGAGCTGTCCGCCGGGTGGACGATCATCAACGCCGTCAACGGCGGCTACCTCCTGGCCGTCCTCGGCCGCGCCCTCGCCGACGCCCTGCCGCACGCCGACCCCTTCACCATCTCCGCGCACTACCTCACCGCCTCCGCGCCCGGCCCCGCCGTGATCCGCACCGACGTGGTGCGCGCCGGCCGGACCCTCTCCACCGGGCAGGCCTCGCTCTTCCAGTACGACGAGGAGGGGCGCGAGGTCGAGCGCATCCGCGTCCTCGCCTCGTACGGAGACCTCGACGTGCTCCCCGACGACGTCCGCACCACCGCCGAGCCGCCCGCGATCCCGCCGCTCGACCAGTGCTTCGGCGCGCAGGACGCTCCCGACCACCGCCCGGTGCCCGGCAGTTCCGCCATCGCCGACCGCCTCTTCCTGAAGCTCGACCCCGCCACGCTCGGCTGGGCGCTCGGACAGCCCTCCGGCAAGGGCGAGATGCGCGCCTGGTTCGCCTCGCGGACGGCCTCGACGCCGACCCGCTGTCGCTGCTGCTCGCGGTGGACGCGCTGCCGCCGACCGCCTTCGAGATGGGGCTCACCGGCTGGGTGCCCACCGTGGAACTCACGGTGCACGTCCGCCACCGCCCCGCCCCCGGCCCGCTGCGCGTCGCGATCACCACGCGGAACCTCGCGGGCGGCTTCCTGGAGGAGGACGCGGAGGTCTGGGACAGCGCGGACCGCCTGGTGGCCCAGTCCCGCCAGCTCGCGCGGGCCCGGCTGAGCTAGTCCCGCGAGGGCCCGGCTGGGCTGGTCCCGCCCGGCCTCCGGGGGGCCGCATCCGTACGCGATCCTGGTCCGCGTGAAATCCGACCGGCTGCTCTCGATCCTGCTCCTGCTCCAGACGCGCGGCCGGGTGCCCGCGCACGAGCTGGCGGCCCGGCTCGACGTCTCCGTCCGCACCATCTACCGGGACATCGAGGCCCTGTCCGCCTCCGGTGTCCCGGTGTACGCCGAGCGCGGGCGGCACGGCGGCATCGAACTGCTCGCCGGGTTCCGCACCGACGTGACGGGGCTGACCGCCGACGAGTCGCGGGCCCTGTTCGTCCTCGCCGCGCAGGGCGCGCACACCGCGCTCGGCCTGGACGAAGCGCTCGGCAGCGCGCTGCGCAAGGTCATGGCCGCGCTGCCCGAACCGCACCGCCCGGGCGCGGAGTTGGCGAGCCGCCGCATCCTCGTGGACGCCTCACGCTGGATGCAGGGACCCCTCCCTGTCGACCTGGAGGTGCTCCAGGGCGCGGTCTTCGCCGACCGCCGGCTGCGGCTGCGCTACCGGCACAGCGGCGCCGCGCAGGCGCGTACGTACACCGTCGACCCGTACGGCCTGGTGTGCAAGGCCGGCATCTGGTACCTCGTCGCCGACCGGCGCGGCGTGCCGCGCCTCTTCCGGGCCGACCGTATCCGCTCGGCGGCTGTCACCGACGCCCCGGTGCGACGGCGCCCGGACGTCGAACTGGCGGACGTCTGGGCGGTGTTGAAGCACGCGGTGGAGAACCGGCCGGGCGACCTCAAGGTGACGGTCCGGGTGCGGCGCGCCCGCTACGACCTGTTCCTGCGCGTCATCGGCAAGTCGGTCACCCGTCTGCCGGAGGACCACGACGGCGAGAGCGAGTGGCTCACGGTCCGGCTCGCCTTCGAAGCCGTGGGCGAGGCGCGGACCCTGCTGCCGTTCGCCGACGAGGTCGAGGTGCTCTCACCGCCCGAGGTGCGCGCCGAACTCGCCCGTGCGGCCGCCGCCGTCACCCGGCTGTACGCAGGAAACGAGCCAGCTCCGCGGTGAGTTCGGCGGGCGCGTCCTCCTGTACGAGGTGGCCCGCGCCCTCGATCAGGCGCAGCTCGGCGCCGGGGATCGCGGCGGCCAGTTCATGGCCGCGCTCCACCGGAATCCAGGTGTCGTCGGTGCCCCAGCAGATCAGCACCGGAAGGTCCAACTCCCCGTACCGGCCCTGGATCTCGTCGGTGTACCGCTGGTCGTTCTGCTCGATCTGCCGGTAGAAGGCGGGCTGCCCCTCGGCCGTGCACCAGGGCGCCACCAGCCGGTCGAGCACCGCGGGGTGCAGCCCGCGATGGCTCGCCGAGCCGACGTACTCGCGTACGAGCGCCTCGTGCAGCTTGGCCGGCAGCTGTCCGAAGACCTCGGCGTGCGCGCCGAGGAGCCGGTAGGCGGGGGAGCCCCAGGGGGCGAGGGCCACGGGGTCGACGAGTGCGAGGCGCGCGTAGCGGGCGCCGTGCAGCAGGTGCGCGCGCAGGGCGACGCAGCCGCCGAAGTCGTGGGCGAGGACGGCGGGCCGCTCGAGCCCCCAGTGGCCGAGCAGCTCGGTGAGGACCCGGCCCTGCGCGGCGAGCGAGACGTCCTGCCCCTGCCGCATCTCGGAGGCGCCGTATCCGGCCAGGTCCCAGACGTACACGCGGTGTTCGCGCGCGAGGGCACGGGCGACGCCGCGCCAGACGTACGACGAGAAGGGGGTGCCGTGGACCAGGACGACGGGCGGGGCGTCGGCGGGCCGAGCGCGGCCCAGCGGACGGTGCCCGCGGAGCTGGGGAAGGTGTGGTCGAGGGCCCACGGGTCGAGGGGCGCGGTCTCCTGTGCGGTGGTCATGACCGAAGAGGCTAGTTGCCCCTTACGTAGGAGTCGAGGGCCCGCAGCGGGTCAGGGTGGGGTGGGGTCAGTGTTCGTCCAGCCAGTGGCGGCGGCCGAGGCTGGCGGCGCAGCTGGCGGCGCGATCTGGCCGCCACCCGTTCCGCCGCCCCGGGGCCGGCGCCCGCCTCACCCGCTGCACCCCCTTCCAGGAGCGCCGACGCGGTCATCACCGTGTGGTCGACGTACATCCCGGCGAGCATCAGCAGATCGTCCTCGGCCCAGCCCGCCGCCTCCGGCTCGCGCGCGAACTGGTCCTTCACCTCCTGGGTGAACAGGGCGAGTTGGCCGCCTATCGCGGCGCGCACCGCCTGCACACCGCCGTGCTGCTCGCGGGCGATGAACCGGACGTGGGCGGGGTGGGTGCGGACGTACGCGGCGATCAGCTCGACGGTGGCCGCGATGCGCTCCTCCCCGTCGTCCTCGCCCGCGCGGTCGCCGGTCGCCGAGAGCAGGGCGGTGAGAGCCGTGTGCAGGCTGCCGAGCGCCTCCTCGACGAGCGCCACGCCCAGGTCGGCCATGTCGCGGAAGTGCCGGTAGAAGGCCGTGGGGGCCACCCCCGCGGCGCGGGTGACCTCGCGCAGGCCCAGGCTGCTCAGGCTCTGCTCCTCCAGTAGCCGGAGCGCCGCGTCGAGGAGTGCCTGCCGGGTCTTCTGCTTCTGGGCCTGCCGGACGCCGAGGGTGTGACTCATGCCATGCAGTTAACAACTGTTCTCCGAGTTTTGAAAGCGCGGAGACGGCTACTCTGTAAGTCAGTGAACAGTTGTTACCACAAGCGTTCACCGAACGGTTCCCGGCCGCCCGGGCCCGTTCACCGATTGGAGAGGGATCTCATGCTCTTCCTTGTCGCCGCCCTGCTCCTGCTGGGTGTCGCCATGGGTTCCGTGGCCCACCTCCCGCCGCCGGTCACGCTGGCCGCCGCCGTGGTCATCGGCGTCTGGCTCGCGGTCTTCGCGATCCGTGAGCGCCACACGCGTCACCACCACTGACCGACCGAGCCGGAAGGAGCCCGACCATGACACTCACCGCCGAACGCACTGCCGGAAGTACTGCTGAACGCACCGCCGAACGCACGGGTGAGCGCACCGCCGAGCGCGGCACCGGCCGTGTCCCGGAGCGTCCCACCGGCCGCCGTGACACCGACGGCATGGCTGTCGCCTCCTTCGTCTGCGGCCTGCTCGGCCTGCTCGTCCTGAACGTCTTCCTCGGCCCCGTCGCGATCGTCCTCGCGGGCCTCGCCCTGTGGCGCGGCACCGCCCGAAGGGGCCGTGCGCTGCTCGGACTCGGGCTCGGCGTGGCCGACCTCGTCGTCCTCGGTGTGCTCGTCTCGCTGGACAACACCGTGTCCTGGGGTCTCGCAGGCTGATACCGCGGGGTCGTACGGCGCCGGGCGCTCGTAGAATCGTGCGCACCATGGCCTACCTCGATCACGCAGCGACCACACCGATGCTCCCGGAGGCGATCGCGGCGATGACCGCGCAGATCGCCGTCACCGGCAACGCCTCCTCGCTGCACGCGGCGGGTCGCCGGGCGCGCCGCACCGTCGAGGAGGCCCGCGAGACCCTCGCCGAGTCGCTCGGCGCACGCCCCAGCGAGGTCGTCTTCACCTCGGGGGGCACCGAGGCCGACAACCTCGCGGTGAAGGGCCTGTACTGGGCCCGCCGCGACGCGGACCCGGCCCGCACCCGCGTCTCGCCAGCCCCGTCGAACACCACGCCGTCCTCGACGCCGTCCACTGGCTCGGGGAGCACGAGGGCGCCACCGTCGAGTACCTCCCCGTCGACGCCCACGGCCGCGTCCACCCCGACGCGCTGCGCGAGGCGATCGCACGCGACCCCGACGACGTCGCCCTGGCCACCGTCATGTGGGCCAACAACGAGATCGGCACGATCCAGCCGGTCCACGAACTGGCCGACGTCGCCGCGGAGTTCGGCGTCCCGCTGCACGCCGACGCCGTGCAGGCCTACGGCCAGCTCCCCGTCGACTTCGGCGCCTCCGGGCTCGCCGCGATGACCGTCTCCGGCCACAAGATCGGCGGGCCGTACGGCATCGGGGCGCTCCTGCTCGGCCGTGAGTACAGCCCCGTGCCCGTGCTGCACGGCGGCGGCCAGGAGCGGCATGTGCGCTCCGGGACGCTCGACGTGCCCGCCGTCGCTGCCTTCGCCGTCGCGGGGGAGTACGCCGCCGAGCACCGCGAGCGCTTCGCCGCCGAGATCGGCGCCCTCCGCGACGACCTGGTGGCCGTGGTCCGCGCGGCGGTCCCCGAGGCGGTCCTCGGCGGCGACCCGTCCCCGGCCGGTCGCCTGCCCGCCAACGCGCACTTCTCCTTCCCCGGCTGCGAGGGCGACTCCCTGCTGCTGCTGCTCGACGCGCAGGGCATCGCGTGCTCCACCGGATCGGCGTGCACGGCGGGCGTCGCCCAGCCCAAGCCTCGTCGTGCTCGCCACGGGCACCGACCCCGACCTGGCACGCGGCACGCTCCGCTTCTCCCTCGGCCACACGTCGACGAAGGCGGACGTGGACGCGGTGGCCGCGGCGATCGGCCCGGCGGTGGAGCGGGCGCGCACGGCGGGCCTGAGCTAGGCCTTCTCTGCCCTCTCCGCTTTCTTCGCCGGTCCGTCGCGCGCGGCCCGCACCAGGCGTATGTACCGGTCCCAGTCCCAGTGCGGGCCCGGGTCCGTGTGGTCCGTGCCCGGCACCTCCACGTGACCGATGATGTGCTCCCGGTCGACCGGGATGTCGTACCGCTCGCAGATCCCGGCCGTCAGCCGCGCCGACGAGGCGTACATCGCGTCCGTGAACGACGATTTGTCGTCGACGAAGCCCTCGTGCTCGATGCCGACGCTGCGTTCGTTGTAACTCCTGTTGCCCGCGTGGAACGCCACGTCCAGCTCGCGGATCATCTGGGCGATATGGCCGTCCTTGCGGACCACGTAGTGCGTGGCGGCGCCGTGGCTCGGGTCCTTGAAGACGCGCAGCGCCGTGGCGTAACCACCCTGGACGACGTGGATGATGACGCGGTCGATGCCGTAGTCGTCGGGGCGGTCCGCTCGGCGCCAGTTGTAGTCCGAGGCGGCGGTCCACTGCGCGCCCTTGGCGTCGACCTCGCCCTCCTTGCGCCTCTTGACGACGCCGGGCATGCGCCACCACAACCGCCCCAGGTCGTCCCGGGCGAGCACGGCCGTGCCGGCGGCGGCGACGCCACCGCCGATCAGCAGGGCGCGCCGACTGACTCCGCGGCTCCCCGGCTTCTGCCCCTCTGATTCCCCCATGTGATCGTCAACGCTTGGTCACGGGCTCACGGTTCCCGCGTGCCCGTACTCTGTTAGAGCTATGACTTTGACCGAGACCCCGCAGCCCGCCCAGCGCCCCCTCCGTGTCCTGGCCGCCATCTCCGGCGGCGTGGACTCCGCCGTCGCCGCCGCCCGCGCCGCCGAAGCCGGACAGACGTGACGGGAGTGCACCTCGCGCTCTCCGCGAACCCGCAGTCGTTCCGCACGGGCGCGCGGGGCTGCTGCACCATCGAGGACTCGCGCGACGCCCGCCGCGCCGCGGACGTCATCGGCATCCCGTTCTACGTGTGGGACCTCGCCGAGCGGTTCCGCGAGGACGTGGTCGAGGACTTCGTCGCCGAGTACGAGGCGGGGCGCACCCCCAACCCGTGCCTGCGCTGCAACGAGAAGATCAAGTTCGCCGCGCTGCTCGACAAGGCCCTGGCCCTCGGCTTCGACGCGGTCGTCACCGGACACTACGCCCAGGTGATCGTCCGCGAGGACGGCACGCGCGAGCTGCACCGCGCCTCGGACATGGCCAAGGACCAGAGCTACGTCCTCGGGGTCCTGGACGACCGTCAGCTCGCCCACGCGATGTTCCCCCTCGGTGACACGGTCACCACCAAGGAGGAGATCCGCGCGGAGGCCGAGCGCCGCGGCCTCGCCGTGGCGAAGAAGCCCGACAGCCACGACATCTGCTTCATCGCCGACGGCGACACCCAGGGCTTCCTCGCGGCCCGCCTCGGCAAGGCGGAGGGTGACATCGTCGACGAGTCCGGGACGGTCCTCGGCACCCACGAAGGGGCGTACGGCTACACCATCGGCCAGCGCAAGGGCCTGCGGATCGGCACCCCGGCCCCCGACGGCAAGCCGCGCTACGTCCTGGACATCTCCCCGGTGAACAACACCGTGACGGTCGGCCCGGCCGCCGCCCTGGACGTCACCGGCCTGACCGCCGTCAAGCCCCGCTGGTGCGGCGCGGCCCCCACCGGGCCCGGCACGTACACGGCGCAGCTGCGGGCCCACGGCGGCGAGACGGAGGTCACCGCCGAACTCGTCGACGGCACCCTGAACGTCTCCTTCACCGAGCCGGTCCGAGGCGTGGCCCCCGGCCAGGCGATCGTGCTGTACGACGGCACGCGCGTGGTGGGCTCGGCGACGATCGCGACCACGGAGCGGGCGACGGCGGGGGTCTAGGACCCCGTCTCTGCCTGGTCCGCGACCCGGAGCACGGACTTGCCCCGCGTGCGGCCCCGCTCGCCGTACGCGTGTGCCTTCGCGGCGTCCTCCAGGGGCAGCCCCGTGTCGACCTCGGCGCGCAGCTTGCCCTCGTCCACCTGGTGCGCGATCTCCAGCAGACCCGCGCGGTCCGGCTCGACCACGGTCCAGCCCGTGTGGATGCCGCGCTCCCGCGCGAGGGCGGGGTCCGGGAGGCCCCCGGGGTCAGGGAGGGTGACCAGGTGGCCGCCGGGGCGCAGGACCTCCACGGACCGTGTGCCGTACGCGCCGCCCACCCCGTCGAGGACGATGTCCACGTCGCTGATCGCCTCGGTGAAGTCCACGCGCGCGTAGTCGACGAGTTCGTCCGCGCCGAGGGCGCGTAGGAAGTCGTGCTTCTCGGTGCGGGCGGTCCCGATGACGTACGCCCCGTGCGCCTTGGCGATCTGTACGGCCAGGTGCCCCACGCCGCCCGCCGCCGCGTGGATCAGCACCCGCTGCCGGCCCGTAGCCCGGCCGTCTCGACCAGCCCCTGCCAGGCGGTGAGCGCCGCGAGGGGCAGGGCGGCGGCCTCGACATGGCTGATGCCCGCCGGCTTGGGCGCGAAGCGCCGGGCGGGCGCGGCGAGGTACTCGGCGTAGCCGCCCGCCTGCTCCGGGAAGCGGGGCATGCCGAAGACCTCGTCGCCGGGGGCGTACAGCGTCACTCCGGGGCCCACCTCCTCGACGACGCCCGACACGTCGTAGCCGAGGATCGGGGTGTCGCCCCAGGTGCCGAAGGCGCCCTCCGCGCGGGTCTTCCAGTCGACGGGGTTGACGCCCGCCGCGTGCACCCGGACCAGGATCTCGGTGAGGCCGGGCTCGGGGCGGTCCACCTCCACGGGGACGAGATTCTCCGGGGCGCCCCACGCGCGGGGGCTGACGGCACGCATCTTCATGGTCATCCTCTTGCATCCTCGTTCGAAAACGGTCCGAGAACCCAGAGTGCGGCGGGACCACCGGCCACAGTGCTGGCAGTTTGGCCATGATGTGACAGGATTCGGCCATGGCTTCGAACGACGGACGACACCGGGTGGCGGTCCTCGCGCTGGACGGCGTGTACGCCTTCGAGCTGGGCATCCCGCCCCGCATCTTCGGAGCCGCCGAGGACGCGGAGGGGCGTCCGCTCTACGACATCGTCGTCTGCACGGTGGACGGCGGACCGGTGCGGACCGACGCCGGATTCCGGATGACGGTCGAGCACGGTCCCGAGGCGCTCGCGGAAGCGGACACCGTGGTGATCCCGCCGACGGAGCGGCTGTGCGGCGGCACGGAGGACGGCGTCCTGCCGCAACCGCTCGCCGCCGCGCTCGCCCGGGTGCGGCCCGGCACGGCGCTGGGTGTCGTTCTGCACCGCCTCGTACGTCCTCGCCGCCGCGGGGCTGCTCGACGGGCGCCCCGCGACCACGCACTGGAAGGAGGCCGCCCACTTCCGGCGCACCTTCCCCCGGGTCGCGGTCGACGAGGACGTCCTCTTCGTGGACGACGGGGACGTCCTGACGGCGGCCGGCGTCGGCCGCGGGCGTCGACCTCTGCCTGCACCTGCTGCGCCGCGACCACGGCAGCGCCGTCGCCCACCGCGTCGCCCGCTTCTGCGTGGTCCCGCCCTGGCGCGAGGGCGGGCAGGCGCAGTACATCGAGCGGCCCGTCCCCGAGCCCACGCTCCGCACCACGGCCGCCACGCGCGCGTGGGCGCTGGAAAGGCTCCACGAGCCGCTCCCGTTGGGCGAGCTGGCCGCCCACGCGCGCATGAGCCTGCGGACCTTCACACGCCGCTTCCAGGAGGAGGTCGGCATGCCTCCCGGCCGCTGGCTGACCGCCCAGCGCATCGAGCTGGCCCGCGGGCTCCTGGAGTCGAGCGACCTGCCCATCGACGTGGTCGCCCACCGGGCCGGGTTCGGCACCGGCAACTCCCTGCGCCAGCACATGCGTTCCGTGCTCGGCGTCTCACCGGCCGCCTATCGGAGGACGTTCGCCTCCGCCGCCCGGTGACTACCCCTGCTCTGCGGTGACCTCCGCGTCGTAGAAGCAGAAGTGGTCCTTGACGGCCGCCACCTCCGGCTTCGGCTCCCGGTAGGCCCACACCGCGTCCCGCGCGCCCGGCAGCGACCAGTAGGAGGCCGTGCCCTTGAAGGGGCAGCGCGTGGTGGTCTCGGACGGGGTCAGGAGGTCGGTGCGCACGTCCTCCGGGGGGAGGTAGTAGCGCACCGGGTAGCCCGTCTCGCGCAGCAGCAGCGGGCGGCTGCTCTCCGCCACCACCTGCCCCTCGTGCACCACCCGCACGTGGTCCGTGCCCCGCTCGACGGTGATCCGGTGTCCCTTGGTCATGACGTGCCCTCCTCGCCAGGTGCTGTCAGTGTCGGACCGTACCGTGGGCGCATGAACATCTGCGTCTTCCTCTCCGCCGCCGACCTCGACGACCGCTATACCCGCCCCGCGCGGGAGTTCGCCGAACTGCTCGGCAAAGGAGGGCACACCCTGGTGTGGGGCGGCTCCGAGAGCGGCCTGATGAAGGTCGTGGCGGACGGCGTGGAAGAGGCGGGCGGCCGGCTCGTCGGCGTCTCCGTCGACTTCCTCTCCGCCAAGGCCAGGGCCGTGACCGAACCCCACGAGATGGTCATCGCCCGCGACCTCGCCGAGCGCAAGGCGCTGCTTCTGGAGAAGGCAGACGCCATCGTGATCATGGTCGGCGGCACCGGCACCCTCGACGAGGCCACCGAGATCCTGGAGCTGAAGAAGCACGGCAAGCACACCAAGCCGGTGGTCCTGCTGAACTCCGCCGGGTTCTACGACGGCCTCAAGGAGCAGTTCCGCCGCATGGAGGACGAGGGCTTCCTGCCCCTGCCCCTCACCGACCTGGTCTTCTTCGCCGAGGAGCCCGTCGGCGCACTGGCCTACCTGGAGGAATCACAGGGTACCCAGTGATGCGAGCATGGCGGGTATGGCAACACATGTGATCACCGGGGCCGGCTCCGGCATCGGAGCGGCCGTCGCCCGCCGCCTGCACGCACGCGGCGACGAACTCGTCCTCCACGCGCGCGACGCGGGCCGCGCCAAGGAGCTGGCCGCCCAGTTCCCCGGCGCGATCACGCTCGTCGGCGACCTGTCCGACCCCGACAAGCTCTCCTGGGCCTTCGGGCACCAGTCGCTGCCCTCGCGCGTGGACTCGCTCCTGCACATCGCGGGCGTCGTCGACCTCGGACCGGTCGGCGAGCTGACCCCCAAGTCCTGGCGCCACCAGCTCAACGTCAACCTCATCGCCCCCGCCGAGCTGACCCGCCACTTCCTGCCCCAACTGCGCCTCGCCCAGGGGCACGTGGTCTTCGTCAACTCGGGCGCCGGTCTGAACGCCCACGCCGACTGGTCCGCGTACGCCGCCTCCAAGCACGGCCTGAAGGCCCTCGCCGACTCCCTGCGCCAGGAGGAGCACGGCAACGGCGTGCGGGTCACCTCGGTCTACCCCGGCCGCACGGCGAGCGCCATGCAGCTCAAGGTCCACCAGCAGGAGGGCAAGGAGTACGACCCCTCCCGCTTCATCGACCCCGAGTCGGTCGCCACGACGATCGTCATGGCCCTGGACCTGCCGCGCGACGCGGAGGTCAACGACCTGACGGTGCGGCCGGGCCGATGAGCGACACCTTCACCTGGGGCGCGGCGACCGGCGTCGGGTCCATGCCCGGCGGCGACGCCCGCGAAGCCGCGAAAACCGTCACCGGCAGCTTCGACGGACCACAGGAGGGCATGCCCTACCTCGCCGAACTGCCCGCGCGCGGACCCGGCGCCGACATGATCGGCCGTACCGCCGGCCTCCTCGTCGACGTGTACGCGCGCGTGGAGCGCAGCGGCTGGCGCGTCGGCGACCGCCCCGGACGCGACACCAAGCGAGCCAGGGCCTGGCTCGGCGAGGACCTCGACGCCCTGGAGGAGTTCACCCAGGGGTACCAGGGCCCGCTGAAGGTCCAGGCCGTCGGCCCCTGGACGCTCGCCGCCGCCCTGGAGCTGCGCAACGGCGAGGCGGCGCTCTCCGACCCCGGCGCCTGCCGCGACCTCGCCGGATCACTCGCCGAGGGCCTGCGCGAGCACCTCGCCGACGTGCGCCGCAGGGTGCCGGGCGCCCAGGTGGTGCTGCAACTCGACGAGCCCTCGCTCATCGCCGTGCTGCGCGGGCAGGTCAAGACGGCGAGCGAGTACCGCACCCACCGGGCCGTGGACCGCCAGGTCGTCGAGGACACCCTGCGGGCCGTCCTCGCCGTCCAGGGCGAGGGCCCAACGGTCGTCCACTCCTGCGCGCCGGACGTGCCCTTCGCGCTGCTGCGCCGCGTCGGGGCCCACGCGATCTCGTTCGACGCCGCACTCCTCACCGAGCGTGACGACGAGACGCTCGGCGAGGCAGTCGAGGGCGGCACGAAGCTCTTCGCCGGTGTCGTGCCGGGCGTGGACGGACGATTGTCGGACCCTGCCGGTAGCGTCATGGGTGTCAGGACGTTGTGGCGCAGGCTGGGGCTGAATCCGGGCTCGCTCGCGGAGTCGGTCGTGGTCACTCCGTCGTGCGGTCTCGCGGGGGCTTCTCCCGCGTACGCCCGCGCGGTGCTCGCCCACTGCGTCAAGGCGGCGAGATCGCTCGCAGACAACCCTGAGTAATTGGGTATGACGTAAACGGGAGGACTTTACGGTGGCTGTCGAACAGCAAGGCTCTGTGCCCGCCGAGGCACGGGATCACCATGCCCAGCTGGCCGAACAGATCGAGGAGCACCGCTTCCGGTACTACGTGAAGGACCAGCCCGTCGTCAGCGACGCCGAGTTCGACAAGCTCCTGCGTTCCCTCGAAGCCCTGGAGGAGGAGTATCCGGAGCTGCGGACGCCGGACTCGCCCACCCAGAAGGTCTCCGGTTCGTACGAGACGGAGTTCACGGCGGTCGAGCACCGCGAGCGCATGCTCTCGCTGGACAACGCCTTCGACGACGCCGAACTGGCCGCCTGGGCCGACCGCGTGGCCAAGGACGTCGGCTCGCCGGGGTATCACTTCCTGTGCGAGCTGAAGGTCGACGGCCTCGCGGTCAACCTCACCTACGAGCGCGGCAGGCTGACCCGCGCCGCCACCCGGGGCGACGGCCGCACCGGCGAGGACATCACGCCGAACGTCCGCACGATCGCCGACATCCCGCAGCGCCTCAAGGGCGAGCAGATCCCCGCCCTCGTGGAGATCCGCGGCGAGGTCTTCTTCCCGATGGAGAAGTTCGAGGAGCTGAACGCCCGCCTGGTCGAGGCGGGCGACAAGCCCTTCGCCAACCCGCGCAACGCCGCGGCGGGTTCGCTGCGCCAGAAGGACCCGCGCGTCACCGCGACCCGCCCGCTGCACATGGTCGTGCACGGCATCGGCGCCCGCGAGGGTTTCGACATCGACTGCCTCAGCCACGCCTATGAACTGCTGCGCGCATGGGGCCTGCCCACCGCCAAGCACAACAAGGTCGTCGACGGCATCGAAGGCGTGCGGGACTTCATCGCGTACTTCGGCGAGAACCGCCACTCCGTGGAGCACGAGATCGACGGCGTCGTCGTGAAGCTCGACGAGATCCCGCTCCAGGGCCGCCTCGGCTCCACCTCGCGCGCCCCCCGCTGGGCGATCGCCTGGAAGTACGCGCCCGAGGAGGTCAACACCAAGCTCATCAACATCCGCGTGGGCGTCGGCCGCACCGGCCGCGTCACGCCGTACGCCCAGGTGGAGCCCGTCACCGTCGCCGGTTCCGAGGTCGAGTTCGCGACCCTGCACAACCAGGACGTGGTGAAGAAGAAGGGCGTCCTGATCGGCGACACCGTCGTCATCCGCAAGGCCGGTGACGTCATCCCGGAGATCCTCGGCCCCGTCGTCGACCTGCGGGACGGCACCGAGCGGGAGTTCGTGATGCCCGCCGAGTGCCCCGAGTGCGGCACGGCGCTGCGGCCCATGAAGGAGGGCGACATCGACCTCCGCTGCCCCAACGCCCAGACGTGCCCCGCCCAGTTGCGTGAACGTCTCTTCTACCTCGCCGGCCGCAGGTCCCTGGACATCGAGAACTTCGGCTATGTGGCGGCCGCCGCGCTGACCAGACCCCTGGAACCCGCCGAGCCGCCCATCCTCGACGAGGGCGACATCTTCGACCTCAAGGTCGAGGAACTGCTCCCCATCAAGTCCTATGTCCTCGACCAGGATTCCGGCCTGCCCAAGCGCGACCCCAAGACCGGCGAGGAGAAGGTGGTCACCTTCTTCGCCAACCAGAAGGGCGAGGCGAAGAAGAACACCCTCGCCATGCTGGAGAACATCGCGGCGGCCAAGGAGCGCCCGCTCGCCCGCGTCCTGACCGGCCTCTCGATCCGGCACGTCGGCCCGGTGGCCGCCGAGGCACTGGCCCGCGAGTTCCGCTCCATCGACCGCATCGATCAGGCCACAGAGGTGGAGCTGGCCACGACGGAGGGAGTGGGCCCGGTCATCGCGGCCTCCCTCAAACAGTGGTTCGCCGAGGAGTGGCACCGCGAGATCCTCCGCAAGTGGCGGGCGGCCGGGGTGCGCATGGAGGAGGAGTCGAGCGGCGAGGACGAGGGCCCGCGCCCCCTGGAGGGGCTCACGGTCGTCGTGACCGGAACACTGGAGCACTACACCCGGGATGGCGCGAAAGAGGCGCTGCAGACCCGGGGCGCGAAGGTGACCGGTTCCGTTTCGAAGAAGACGTCTTTCGTCGTCGTGGGGGACAACCCCGGTTCGAAGTACGACAAGGCGATGCAGGTGAAGGTTCCGGTTCTCAACGAGGAAGGCTTCGTTGTGCTGCTGGAACAAGGACCGGACGCGGCGCGGGAAGTCGCGCTTCCGACCGAGGAGTAGCGGTTGAAGGCCACCCGTTCAGCGCATACCAGATGCATACGGGTGGCCGGGTCGCATTCGGGCAACCGTGGTCGACCGCTGCCCGTGGAAGCCTTCTGCGGCCTACTGTTGAGGTGTGCGCCTGCCGTGCCCCGCTGCGAGTGGGGCATCTCCTGCTCACCAAGAGCCTGGAAGGGAGCATCCCCCACTCGGCACGAGTTCGGGAGCAGAGCATCCCCCTCGCTCATGGAGAGCGAGGGAACGGATTTTCGGGCGCGGCCGATTCCGGGCCGAGTCCGTAGGGCGTGGGCACCGCCGGCTGTGAGAGGGACGGGAATGGAACCGACCGAGAGCGCCGCCCCGGACTCACCGCTGCGCGCGCGCCGGTGGCACGCGCCGGGCACCTGGCTGCGCGGCCGCCGGACCGGACAGGCCGCCGATCAGGCCGCCCCGGGCGGGACTTCGGCCGGGGCGCTGAGCACGGCCATCGAACCCCGCGAGCGGGCCTGGACCGCCCCCACCTCGGGGCGCGGCACGGCGAGCGCCGTGGTGATGGTGGGCGGCCCCGTCGAGCAGGACCCCCGCGACCCCTGGCCGCTCCTGCCCCTCGTGGTCGTCACGGCGGCCGCGATCCTGCTGGGCACCGGCTTCTTCCAGGCGTTCACGGGCCGGCACGCGCTGTTCCCCACCGGTGCCGCCGGCTGGTCCTTCGCCGTCCTCACCGGGCTCATCGTCGCTCACCTCATCGCCCTCGGCCGGGACCGCTGGTGGGGCGGCACGGGCTCCGGCGGGGCGCTCACCGTCGCCGTCCTGCTGCTGTACGGCTGGGTGCCCGCCGGCATGGTCAGCCTCACCGTCGTCGTCCTGGTCGCGCCGCGCGCCGACACCGCTGGCGCCAAGGCGTGCTGCACGGCGCGGTCGACATCCTCGGCATCGGCGCGGGCGCGCTCACCCTGGCCGCGTTCGGCACCGCGCCGACCGCCGAGTCGCCCTGGCTGCCCGAGACCTGGGACCTGTACACCGCCCCCAAGGTGGCCCTGGTAGCCGTCGCCTACCTCGTCGTCACCCGCGTCCTGCTCTGGTACGTCCACGCGCCGCGCACCGGAGCCCTGCCCACCGTCACCCGAACGGCCCTGGTGCGCCAGGGACTCCTCGGCATCGCGCTGCTCGGCATCGCCCCGCTGATCTGCGTGGTGGCGATCTCCCTGCCGATCCTGCTGCCGCTCTTCGCGATCCCGCTGGTGGCGCTCGACTCCACCCTGTGGATCGCCCGCGCCCGCGCCGAGGAGCAGCTGAGGGACCCGCTCACCGGACTGCCCAACCGGCAGTGGCTGCTGGAGCGGACCTGGACGGCTCTGGACGATGCCGAGCGGATCGGGGCGCGTTCGGCCCTGATGCTGATCGACATGGACCGTTTCCGCTCGGTGAACGACACCCTCGGGCACCTCGCCGGTGACCGGCTGCTGCTGCAGATAGCGGACCGGCTGCGGCTCGCGCTGCCGCGCGGCGCGGAGGCGGCCCGGCTCGGCGGCGACGAGTTCGCCGTACTGCTCCCCATCGCCGACTCCACGACCTCCGCCACGCGCGTGGCCCGCCAGTTGGTCGCGGCCCTCGGCTCACCGCTCGACCTCGACGGCCTCACGCTGGTCCTGGAGGCCAGCGCGGGCCTCGCCGTCTTCCCCGACCACGCGCTCGACGCCGAAGGGCTGCTGCGGCGGGCGGACGTGGCGATGTACCAGGCCAAGCGGGACCGCACGGGCGTCGAGGTGTACGAGTCCAAGCGGGACTCCAACACCCCGGACCGCCTCGGCCTCCTGGGTGACCTGCGGCGGGCGCTGGACGCGGGCGACGTCGAACTGCACTACCAGCCCAAGGTCCGCTTCGACGGCAAGGTGGCCGCCTCGAGGCCCTGGTGCGGTGGGTGCACCCCGAGCGCGGGAAGGTGCCGCCGGACGAGTTCATCGCCATCGCCGAGTCCTCCGGCCTCATGCCGCACCTCACGGAGTACGTCCTGGAGTCGGCCCTCGGCCAGGTGGCCAAGTGGCAGGCGCAGGGCCTGAAGGTCCCCGTCGCCGTGAACGTCTCGCCGCGCGACGTCCACACCCCCGGCTTCGCGGGCTCGGTCGCGGCCCGCCTCGCCCGGCACGGGGTCCCGGCCGGGGCGCTGCAACTGGAGATAACCGAACACGTGCTCCTGGAGGACCCGCAGCGCGCCGCGGACACCCTGGCCGGGCTCACCGGCCACGGCGTCAAGATGTCCCTCGACGACTTCGGCACCGGGTACTCGTCTCTCGTCCACCTGCGGCGGCTGCCCGTCAGCGAGCTGAAGATCGACCGCTCCTTCGTGGCACGGCTCGCGGTGGACAACGAGGACGCGGAGATCGTCCGCTGCACCGTCGACCTCGCGCACTCCCTCGGCCTGCTCGTCGTCGCCGAGGGCGTCGAGGACGACGAGACGCGGAGCGGCTGCGGGACCTCGGGTGCGACGCGGTGCAGGGGTGGCTGGTCGCCGCGGCGATGCCGCCCGAGGAGACGACGGCGTGGCTGCGGGCCCGGGGCTCGCGCGGCTGGCGCAGGCCCGCGGACGTCGCGGCCGAGGCCGAGGCGGCGGCGCTGGCCGAGGGCTCCGAGGTGGGGGAGTCGTCGGGGCACGTGGTGAAGTTGACCGCGCCGACTCCGGCCCTGGCGACGCGGGACGCCGTACGACGGAAGCGGTCCGGGACACGCGTGGCCCGGGCCGCCGGGCCCCCGCGGGGAAACCGTTTAACGGCCACACCACGCCGACCCATAGGATTGGGGTCACAACCCGCACACTCACCCCTGAGGATCGCCGCATGCCTGGCATCACGCGCGAGGAGGTCGCCCACCTCGCCCGCCTTGCACGTCTGGAGCTGAAGGCCGAGGAGCTCGACCACTTCGCCGGACAGCTCGACGACATCATCGGCGCGGTCGCCCGCGTCTCGGAGGTCGCCGACCAAGACGTACCGCCGACCTCGCACCCGCTGCCGCTGACGAACGTCATGCGCGCGGACGAGGTCCGTCCGTCGCTCACCCCCGAGCAGGCGCTCTCTGGCGCCCCGGCCCAGGAGCAGCAGCGTTTCAAGGTGCCGCAGATCCTGGGGGAGGACTAAGAACATGACGGACATCATCAAGCTCACCGCCGCCGAGATCGCGTCGAAGATCGCCTCCGGCGAGCTGACGGCCGTCGAGGTCACCGAGGCCCACCTGGCCCGCATCGACGCCGTCGACGAGAAGGTGAACGCCTTCCTGTACGTCGACCGCGAGGCGCCCTCGCGCAGGCCCGCGCCGTCGACGAGAAGTGCGCCCGGGGCGAGAAGCTCGGCCCGCTGGCCGGCGTTCCCGTCGCGCTCAAGGACATCTTCACCACCGAGGGCATCCCGACCACGGTCGGCTCCAAGATCCTCGAGGGCTGGATTCCGCCGTACGACGCGACGGTCACCAAGAAGCTCAAGGCCGCCGACGTCGTCATCCTCGGCAAGACCAACATGGACGAGTTCGCCATGGGGTCCTCCACCGAGAACAGCGCCTACGGCCCGACCGGCAACCCCTGGGACCTCACCCGCATCCCCGGCGGCTCCGGAGGCGGTTCCGCCGCCGCCCTCGCCGCCTACGAGGCCCCCCTCACCCTCGGCACGGACACCGGCGGCTCCATCCGCCAGCCCGCGGCCGTCACCGGCACGGTCGGCGTCAAGCCCACCTACGGCGGCGTCTCCCGCTACGGCATGGTGGCCTTCTCCAGCTCCCTGGACCAGGGCGGCCCCTGCGCCCGCACCGTCCTCGACGCGGCGCTGCTGCACGAGGCCATCGCCGGCCACGACGAGCTGGACTCGACGTCCATCGATGCCCCGGTCCCGCCGGTCGTCGAGGCCGCGCGCAACGGCTCCGTCCAGGGCATGCGCGTCGGCGTCGTCAAGCAGTTCCGCGGCGAGGGCTATCAGGCCGGCGTCGTCCAGCGCTTCGACGAGTCCGTGGAGCTGCTGAAGTCGCTCGGCGCCGAGATCGTCGAGCTGGACTGCCCGACGTTCGACCTGGCGCTCTCCGCGTACTACCTGATCGCGCCCTCCGAGTGCTCCTCGAACCTCGCCCGGTTCGACGCCATGCGCTACGGCCTGCGCGTCGGCGACGACGGCACGAAGTCCGCCGAGGACGTCACCGCGCTCACCCGCGAGGCCGGCTTCGGCGACGAGGTCAAGCGCCGCATCATCCTCGGCACGTACGCGCTCAGCTCCGGCTACTACGACGCGTACTACGGCAGCGCCCAGAAGGTCCGCACGCTCATCACCCGTGAGTTCGAGGCGGCCTTCGAGCAGGTCGACGTGATCGTCTCCCCGACGACGCCGACCACCGCCTTCCCGATCGGCGAGCGCGCCGACGACCCGATGGCGATGTACCTGGCCGACCTGTGCACCATCCCGACCAACCTGGCGGGCAACTCCGCCATGTCGCTGCCCTGCGGTCTCGCACCGGAGGACGGCCTGCCCGTCGGACTTCAGATCATCGCCCCCGCCATGAAGGACGACCGCCTGTACAAGGTGGGAGCCGCCGTCGAGGCCGCCTTCGTGGAAAAGTGGGGGCACCCGCTGCTGGAGGAGGCACCGTCGCTGTGAGCGCTCTGAACAAGGCCAAGGGCTTCAAGAAGTCCAAGACCGGTACGTATCTGTCGATCGGCACCACCGCGTTCGGCGCGGTCTCCGTGCTCAAGCAGGCCAAGCTGGCCCGCCGCGAGAACGACACGCTCCGCCTCGTGGACGCCGTCGTCTCCGCTGCCGCCATCGCCACCGGCGTCGCGCTGCTCCTGCGGGAGCTCAAGCGCCTCGGCGACGACGACGTCCTGCTGGGCTGAGAGGGAAAGTTTCACCGTGACTGTCACTACCGACCTGGTGTCGTACGAGGAAGCCCTCGCGACGTACGACCCCGTCATGGGCCTCGAGGTCCATGTCGAGCTGGGCACCAAGACCAAGATGTTCTGCGGCTGCTCGACCGCCCTCAAGCAGGGCGCGAACAGCCAGACCTGCCCGACCTGCCTCGGCCTGCCCGGCGCGCTGCCGGTCGTCAACGAAATCGGCGTCGAGTCCGCCATCAAGATCGGCCTCGCGCTGAACTGCGAGATCGCCGAGTGGTGCCGCTTCGCCCGGAAGAACTACTTCTATCCGGACATGCCGAAGAACTTCCAGACCTCCCAGTACGACGAGCCGATCGCCTTCAACGGCTATCTGGACGTCCAGCTGGAGGACGGCGAGGTCTTCCGCGTGGAGATCGAGCGCGCTCACATGGAGGAGGACACCGGCAAGTCCACCCACGTGGGCGGCGCGACGGGCCGCATCCACGGCGCCTCGCACTCGCTCCTGGACTACAACCGCGCCGGCATCCCGCTGATCGAGATCGTCACCAAGCCGATCGAGGGCGCGGGCGAGCGCGCCCCCGAGGTCGCCAAGGCGTACGTCGCCGAGCTGCGCGAGCTGATCAAGGCGCTCGACGTCTCCGAGGCCCGCATGGACAAGGGCCAGATGCGCTGCGACGTCAACCTCTCGCTGCGCCCCAAGGGGCAGCAGGAGTTCGGCACCCGCAGCGAGACGAAGAACGTCAACTCGCTGCGCTCCGTGGAGCGCGCCGCGCGCTACGAGATCCAGCGCCACGCCGCGGTGCTCTCCTCGGGCGGCACGATCATCCAGGAGACCCGTCACTTCCACGAGGACGACGGCTCCACGACCTCCGGCCGCATCAAGGACAACGCCGAGGACTACCGGTACTTCCCGGAGCCCGACCTCGTCCCCGTCGCCCCGTCCCGCGAGTGGGTCGAGGAGCTGCGCGCCGGCCTTCCGGAGCTGCCGCGGCTGCGCCGCAACCGGCTCCGCGAGGAGTGGGGCATCTCCGAGCACGACATGCAGTCGATCCTCAACGCCGACGCCATCGGCCCGATCGTCGCCACGATCAACGCGGGCGCGGACGCCGCGTCGGCCCGCAAGTGGTGGATGGGCGAGCTGGCCCGGCACGCCAACGAGCAGGGTGTGGACCTCGGCTCGCTGGCGATCACGCCGGAGCACGTCGCCCGGGTCGCCGAGCTGGTCGCCAAGGGTGACCTGAACGACAAGCTGGCGCGCCAGGTCATCGAGGGCGTCCTGAAGGGCGAGGGCACCCCGGACGAGGTCGTCGAGAAGCGCGGCCTGAAGGTCGTCTCGGACGAGGGCGCGCTCACCGCCGCCGTCGACGAGGCCATCGCCGGCAACGCCGCCATCGCCGAGAAGATCCGCGGCGGCAAGGTCGCCGCGGCCGGCGCCCTGGTCGGCGCGGTCATGAAGGCCACCCGTGGCCAGGCCGACGCGGCCCGTGTGAAGGAACTGATCCTGGAGAAGCTGGGCGTCAGCGAAGGCTGAGCCCCCTGCGGCCAGGCGAGGGGCGGCGCACCCGAAAGGGGGCGCCGCCCCTTTCGCGTACCGCCAGGACCGCTACGGCACGTTCGCGTACCGCCAGGACCGCTACGGCACGTCGGGCCGCGGCGGGCCGAACGGCTCGAAGAACATCTCCTCCAGCGGGTCCTGGTCCTTGCGCAGGCCGTAGAAGGCGGAGTTGCCGGGGCCGCCGCGCAGCCAGTTCAGCAGCGTCTCGGTGAAGTTCCCCTCCAGGGGCGGGCCCTGGTCCGTGTGCCGGGGGTTGACGGCCACGCGCCACTGCTCGGGCTCTCCCTCGACGCACCAGCCGATCTGGTCCCCGTCGATCGTGGAGACGGCCGGCAGGAAACCTCCCGGCTCGGGCCAGGCGGGCAGGGGGTAGAACTGCGGATGCGCCTCGCGCAGGCTGCGGTACCCCTCCAGCATCTCCTCCACCCCCGCCGCCAGGCCGAGCCGGTGGCCGAGGTCGAGCGGGGCCGGCATGTCGAGCCACCAGCTCCAGTTCCCCGCGCCGTACCGCTCGCTCAGCGCCATGAAGTCCGGGGGCAGCCGGGTGCCGAGCCGCTCGAAGAGCTGCTCCCATGTGCCCTCGCCCACGTAGGGATCGAGGGGCGGGGGTATCAGCGCGGTGACCGCCTCCAGGCCCTCGCCCTCGGTGAGCGCGGCGTGCTGGCGGGCGTCCACATAGGTGCCGCGGGGCGGCGGTGCCCAGGGCGTGGCGTCGGCGAGGGGCGGCCAGGTGCGCACGGCGGGCGGCAGGGGGCCCAGGAGCCCGCCGGGCTCGCCGGGGTTCGGCACGCCGTCGCGGACGGCCCTGAACAGCCACTCCAGAAGCGGGAGTTCGTACGCCACCCAGGGCTTGGCGCCGCCGACCGCCACCGACGTGGTCAGCAGCACCACCGGCCACTCGTCCGGGTCCTTCGATACGGAGGTGTCCCAGAAGAGGTGGTCCCCGCCCGAGGTGGTGGCGAAGGCGAGGAGACCGCCCTCATCGGGCAGGAAGCGGCGCTGCTCCTTGGTGAACATGTGCGGCCTGATCGCCGAGTGGCGGTGGGTCTCCAGGACCCACGCGGCGAAATCGTAGCGACCGTCGGCGCTGACGCAGGGGGTGTGCAGCCGGACGGACGGGGCGTCGGGGCGGCCCGGTCCGCCTATCTCCGCCGGGCCGTAGGCCGACACCAGCGCCTTGTAGTCGGCCGGGAGCGGCACCTCCAGCCAGGCCTCCACCACCGCCCAGTCGACGGCGGGCACAGGGTCGGGCGGCGGCCCGACCAGGTCCGTGAAGGCGGCGATGCGTGCGGTGATCTCCATGCGTCCGAGGATGGCACCCGCCACTGACAACGCCCGCGCCGACCACCGCCGACGCTTCCGCCGACGGCCACCCAGGTGGGCCGGACCAGTCTTCGCGTCCGGGACCTTTTGGACGTTCACCCCGACTTCGTACAGCGGCCTTCACAACGAAACCGGACGTCACTAGCGTCCCCGCCGTACAAGGCAATGGATCAGCAGAGAACCATTGGTCAACGGCCAGGGCCGGCCGGCCACAGGGCCAGGACTACTGGGAGGTCGTACGTGACTCCGGAGATTTCGCGCAGACGCCTGATGGCGATCGGCGGCGGTGCGCTCGGCGCGGCCGCCGCCGGTTCCTTCCTGCCGCCGTCGCTGCGGGAGGCGCTCGCGCACGAGCCGCCGCGCGGAGGCGGTCTCGACTCGATCGAGCACGTCGTGATCCTGATGCAGGAGAACCGTTCCTTCGATCACTACTTCGGGTCCCTGCGGGGTGTGCGCGGCTTCGGCGACCGCAACGCCATCCGGCTGCCGAGCGGCAAGCCGGTCTTCGAGCAGCCCGACGGCCTGCGTACCGTCCTGCCCTTCCCGGTCCGGGAGGCGGCGAAGACGCAGAAGAAGGACCTCCAGTACATCGGCGACCTCGACCACTCCTGGGGAGGCGGCGCCAAGGCCTGGCACGACGGCTGGATGGACGGCTGGATCACCGCCAAGACCGCGGCGACCATGGCGTACTACACGCGCGAGGACATCCCGCTGCACTACGAACTCGCCGACACCTTCACCGTCTGCGACGCCTACCACTCCTCCATCCACACCTCCACCAGCCCCAACCGCAACCACCTGTGGAGCGGAAAGACGGGCCACGAGGCGAACGGCAAGCGGGCCGTCGGCAACGACGCGTACGCCGAGGGCACCCACCCCGGTTACGGCTGGGGGACCTACGCCGAGCGCCTGGAGAAGGCGGGCGTGAGCTGGCGCACGTACACGGAGTGGGAGAACTTCACCGACAGCCAGATCGAGTTCTTCACCACCTTCAAGGCCATCGCCCGCAAGGCCCTGGCCAAGACCGGCCTCACCTTCATGGAGGCCTTCTACGCCAAGGTGCGCGACACCAAGGACGAGGCCGAGCGCGCCAAACTGCTCGCCACCTTGGAGGAGGGCGTCGCCACGCTGAGCAAGCACGAGCGCTCGTTGTTCGAGCGCGGTCTGCGGCGCGTGCCGACGGGCAGGCTCGCCGAGGAGTTCGCCAAGGACGTCGCGGGCGGCAAGCTCGCGAAGGTCACCTATCTGGTGCCCTCCGCCGTCGACTCCGAGCACCCCGGCGTCTCGTCGCCGATCCACAGCGCGACGATCGTCTACAAGATCCTCGACGCGCTCGCCTCGCACCCCGAGGTGTGGCGCCGCACCGCCGTCTTCATCAACTACGACGAGAACGACGGCTTCTTCGACCACGTCCCGCCGCCCGTGCCCGGCGGCGACTCGGCCGAGGAGAAGGAGGAGCGCTGGGAGGGCCGGCCGACCGGACTCGGCATGCGCGTGCCGATGCTCGTCGTCTCCCCGTGGACCGTCGGCGGCTACGTCTGCTCCGAGGTCTTCGACCACACCTCCGTCGTGCGCTTCCTGGAGAAGTGGACCGGCGTCGAGGAACCGAACATCAGTGCCTGGCGTCGCAAGGTCACCGGCGACCTCACCGGCGCCTTCGACTTCCGGCGCGCCCACCGGCAGCCGGACGTCGAGCAGCCGGGCCCCATCCCGGCGTTCAGCGGCCGCTGGCGGCCGCAGCCGCCCCTGAAGCAGGCCATGCCGGTGCAGGAGCCGGGCGTGCGGCGCGCCCGCCCGCTGCCGTACCAGCCGGACGCGGACGTGCGGCCCGCCGAGGACGGCACGCTCACGGTGCGGCTGCGCAACGGCGGCAGCTCCAGCGCGCACTTCGCGCTCTACCCCTACGCCGGTGAGTACACCGTCCCGCAGCATCAGGACGTCGTCCGCAAGGGCTCCTGGAGTGTGCCGGTCCGGGGCGACGCGTACGACTTCACCGTCACCGGGCCGAACGGCTTCCGACGGGAGTTCGAGGGCGGCGCCCCAGTCAAGGACGGCAAGGGCGGCAAGGACGGCGGCGCGCGGCTCGCCTCGGCGATCACCCGCCGCGAGATCCACCTCACCCTCGCCAACCGCGGCCGCGGCGAGCTGGTCTTCACGGTCAAGCCGCTCGGGTACGTGGACGAGGACGACGTCAGGCGCCGCACGCGCACCGTCCGCGTCAAGGCGGGCAGCAGCCGCACCGTCGCCTGGCGGACGGACGACGAGCACGGCTGGTACGACATAGAGGTCACGACGGACCGTGACACCGCGTTCCGCCGCCGCCTCATGGGTCACATCGAGAACGGCCGCGCCAGCGTCTCGGGCTGACGCCCGGCGCGCTCGGTCACGTCATGTGGTCCCTGGTGCGCGGAGGTGCCCCCGGGTGCCTCCGCGCACACCTCGCCCGGCTGTGAGGATGGCCACGAAAGGGACCAACGATCTCCAAGGGCTGTCAAGGTGACTGAGGCGCTCATGTCGCCTCACATGCGTTCTTTACGGGCTGTCCAGTCGTGTCACTGCTGTTCCCGATGAAGATCCACAGTTCACCCAGGGAGCCAGTACGTGGCAGCACTCGCACGATGGTGTGTCCGGCACCGCCTTCTCGCCGTCCTGCTCTGGCTCCTCGCCCTCGGCGGCGCCACGACCGCCGCCGCCGTCGCCGGGTCCGCGTACTCGAACGACTACGAGGTCCCCGGCACCGAGTCCGGCCGCGCCACCCAGCTCCTCGACCGCGGCTTCCACGGCCTCGGGGGCGACAGCGACACCGTCGTCTGGCACACCGCAGGCCCCGGCGGCTCCGTCCGCGCGGCCGACGTCGAGCGGACCATGACCGGCGCCCTGGGCAAGATCGCCGACCTGCCCGCCGTGGCCTCCGTGACGAGCCCCTACGACAGCCAGGGCGCGAGCCAGGTGAGCCGCGACGGTCGCACCGCCTACGCCACCGTCACCTTCCGCGAGCAGGCCGACGACATCGACAGGGCCGACGCCCAGCGGGTCGTCGACACCGCCAAGGCCGCCGAGTCCGACGGCCTGGAGGTCGAACTCGGCGGCACCGCCATCGGCCTCACCGAGTCCAAGAGCGCCCAGGTCGCCGAGATCGTCGGGATCGCCGTCGCGGCCGTCGTGCTCTTCCTCGCCTTCGGCTCCCTCGCCGCGTCCGCCCTGCCCATAGCGACCGCACTGGTCTCCGTCGGCACCGCGTGCGCGGGCATCGTGCTGCTCGGCCAGGTGATGACCGTCGCCGACTTCGCCCCGATGCTGGGCACGCTGATCGGCCTCGGCGTCGGCATCGACTACGCCCTGTTCATCGTGACCAGGCACCGCAAGGGCCTCAAACGGGGCCTGCCCGTGGCCGAGGCCGCCGAGCGCGCCGTCGCCACCACCGGGCGCGCCGTCGTCTTCGCGGGCGCCACGGTCTGCATCGCCCTGCTCGGCATGCTCATCCTGCGGCTCAGCTTCCTCAACGGCGTCGCGATCGCGCCTCGCTGACCGTCGTCCTCACGGTCGCCGCCTCCGTCACGCTGTTGCCCGCCCTGCTCTCCTGGATCGGGCCGCGCGCCCTGAGCCGCCGCGAACGCCGCAGGCTCGCCGAGCACGGGCCCGCGCCGGAGCTGCCGACCGGGCTCGCCGCCCGCTGGGCCGCCTTCGTCGAGCGCCACCCCAAGCTCCTCGGCGCCGCCGCCGTCCTGGTCATGGCCGTGCTCGCGCTGCCCACCTTCGCCCTCCACCTCGGCACCTCCGACCAGGGCAACAACCCCGCCTCCGCCACCACCCGGCAGGCCTACGACCTGCTCGCCGACGGCTTCGGACCCGGCGTGAACGGCCCTCTGACGCTGGTCAGCGAGGTCTACGGCGCGGGCGACCGCAACGCCCTGAACGACCTGGGCACGACGCTGAGGTCGACCGAGGGCGTCGCCTCCGTCAGCCCGGCGACGTACGCCGAGAGCGGCCGCACCGCCTTCCTCACCGTCGTCCCCGACTCGGCCCCGCAGTCCAAGGAGACCAGCGACCTCGTCGACCGGCTGCGCGACGACGTCCTGCCCGCGGCCGAGGCGGACAGCTCCCTGGACGTGGCGGTCGGCGGTGTCACCGCGAGCTACGACGACTTCGCGGAGATCATCGTCGCGAAGCTGCCGCTCTTCGTGGGGGTCGTCATCGGGCTCGGCTGCCTCCTGCTCCTGCTCGCCTTCCGCTCGGTCGGCATCCCGCTCAAGGCCGCCGTGATGAACGTCGCCGCCGTCGCCTCCGCGTTCGGGGTCGTCGTCGCGATCTTCCAGTGGGGCTGGGGGAGCGAACTGCTCGGGCTCGGCGCGGCCGGGCCGATAGAACCCTTCCTGCCGGTGATCATGGTCTCCGTCCTCTTCGGGCTCTCCATGGACTACCAGGTGTTCCTGGTCAGCCGGATGTACGAGGAGTGGCTGGAGACCGGTGACAACCGGCGGGCGGTCCGCGTCGGCCTCGCCGAGACGAGCCGCGTGATCAACTCCGCGGCCGTCATCATGATCTCGGTCTTCCTGGCCTTCGTCCTCAGCGGCGACCGCGTCATCGCGATGTTCGGCATCGCCCTCGCGGCGGCCGTGGCCCTCGACGCCTTCGTCCTGCGGACCCTGCTCGTCCCCGCCCTCATGCACATGCTCGGCGGCGCCAACTGGTGGCTGCCGCGGCGCCTGGACCGTCTCCTGCCGCGCATCAGCATCGAGCCGCCCGAAAGTCGTTCGGATGCGGGCGGCGTGCGTGCGACGATCCCCCGGCGGCGTGCGAACCCGGCGCCGCATGAGGACGTCAGTGGACCTGAGGAGCAGGAGCGGGATGTTCGCGATATCGCTGGGCGAGGGCGCTGAGCTGCGGCCGATCGAACCGTGGCAGGCACAGGAATTTCTCGGACACATCGAGCGCGCACGGGAGTACGCGGGGGCGTGGGTGCCCTTCACCGTGACGGTGAAGGACCTGGAGACGGCGAAGAGTTTCCTCCAGTCGTACGCCGATAAGCAGGCCGCCGACACCGGGCGCCTCTACGGCATCTGGCTGGAGGGCACGCTCGTCGGCGGTGTCCTCTTCCGGATCTTCGACACCGGTTCCGACAGCTGCGAGATCGGCGTGTGGCTGGAGCCGTCGGCCGCCGGACGCGGGCTGGTGAACAAGGCCTCGCGCGTCCTCATCGACTGGGCGGTCGACCAGCGCGGCATGCACCGCGTGGAGTGGCTGGTGTCGTCTCGCAACGACCGCAGCAAGGCCGCCGCCGCGCGGCTCGGCTTCGTCAAGGACGGCGTGCTGCGGGAGAGCTTCCCCTGGCAGGGGGTGCGGCACGACATGGAGGTGTGGTCCGTACTCGCCCCGGAGTGGCGTGCGGCGCGGGAGACGGCGCACGGCGGTCGTTAAGACGCCTCTCAGACTCCGTCCGTACGGTGCGACGCATGGGTACTGAGACAGAGGACGCGGCCGGGGCCAAGCATGCCACCGGGATCAAGGATGCCGACGGGACCAGGGATGCCGGCGGGGCCGAGGAAGTGACCGCCGGGGCCAAGGAGTCGGCGCCGGGGGCGGGGGCGGCCACGGTCGACGTCACGAAGTCGGGGGAGAGCGCCGACGACGTGGACGGGACGGAAGAGGCGGGCGAGGCGGACGCGGCGGACGAGGACGAGGCGGACGAGGCCCTGGTCCGCCGCCCGGCCCGCCAAGGCCGCCGGGGTCGGTCAGGGCGCCGCCGCCGTGGTCTCCGCCGCGCTCGGTGTGATCGGCCTCTCCGGTGGCTGGCTCGGCACGGTCGCCGCCGCGCGCTCGAACATCATGGGGCAGCTGGAGACCGCCCGGTCCGCGAGCGTCGGCCGGCAGATCCAGTCCCTGTACGGCGACTCCTGGAAGGTCACCGCGCTGATCGCGGGCATCTTCGCGCTCACCGCCCTGGTCACCGGCTTCGTGGTCCTGGTCAGGCCCGCGTTCGGCGCCCCCGGCCAGGAACAGGCGCCGTGGATCAAGTCCGTGGCCTGGGCGGGCGTCGTGCTCGGCGTGATCGGACTGATCCTCGCCGTCCTCAAGTACTCCGACCTGCTGCTCGGCCTTCCCTCGACACCTTCCTGAGCCCTGCGTAAGCCCTACGTAAGGCAGGGGCGGGCCCGGGGCTAAGACCCCCGGCCCGCCCTTCGCCGTACCTAAGGCCCCCGGCCTCCCGGAGATGCGGCACTCGCCCGATGTGGGACACCCCCCTGGGAGACGAGAGTGGTGCCATCGCAGAGAGCGATGGCACCACCAACCGCCCGAGGGGTACGAGATGTTCGAGTACGAGATGCACCAGATGCGCGCCGCCGAGCTGGCCGCGAGGCCGACCGCCGCCGCCTGATCCGCGAGGTCCGCAGGAACCGCCGCGCCGAGACCGCGGCCCGCCGCTCGACCGGCGACGAAGCGGAGGGGCGGGTGAACATGCCCCTGTGGAAGTCCCGCTTCACACCGGCCGCCTGAGGTGACCGGGGCGGCGTCGGCGCTCTCGGCGCCGCCGACGGGACAGGCCCGCGTGACGTCCCGGCAGCTCCGCGCGGCACAGGAGGTGACCGGTTCGCGGACAGCGGGTGCCGTACCCTCCACGCACTGTGCGATGCTCGCGGACGTGGAGACCAGGTCCGTCAGCCCGGTGTTCGTCGGCCGCGCCGACGAGTTGGGCGTACTGAACGAAGCGCTCGCCCGCGCCACGGGGACCCCGCTCGAAGGAGCCGGGGGCCCCGGCACGGGCGAGCCGCAGGCACTGCTGCTCGGCGGTGAGGCGGGCGTCGGCAAGACGCGCCTCATCGAGGAGTTCACCGAGGCCGCCCGGCAGCGGGGCGCCGTCGTCGCGCTCGGCGGCTGCGTGGAGATCGGAGCCGACGGCCTGCCGTTCGCCCCCTTCTCCAGCGCCCTGCGCGCCCTGCGCCGACAGCTTCCGGACGAACTGGCCGCCGCCGCCGAGGGCCAGGAGGAGGAACTCGCCCGGCTCCTGCCCGAACTCGCCGGCGCCACCACCACGGGAAACGGCCACGGATACGGCGCCGCCAGCAGATCCGACGAACAGGACGTCGCCCGCCTCTTCGAGCTGACCGCCCGCCTCCTGGAGCGCCTCTCCCGCGACCGCGCGGTCGTCGTCGTCCTGGAGGACCTGCACTGGGCCGACGCCTCGACCCGCCACCTCCTCGCCTATCTCTTCCGCACCCTGCGCGGCGGCCGCCTCGTCCTGATCGCCACCTACCGCGCCGACGACATCCACCGCCGCCACCCGCTGCGCCCCCTCCTCGCCGAACTGGACCGCCTGCGCACGGTGCGCCGCATCGAACTCGGCCGCTTCAGCAAGGACGAGGTCGCCCGCCAGATGGCCGGGATACTCGCGGCCGAACCCGAACAGCCCCTGGTCGACGACATATTCGACCGCTCCGACGGCAACGCCTTCTTCGTCGAGGAACTCGCCGTCGCCTCCCACGGCGGCAGCTGCGCGAGCCTGACGGACTCCCTGCGCGATCTCCTCCTGGTCCGCGTCGAGGAACTCCCGGAGGACACCCAGCGGGTGGCCCGGATCGTCGCCGAGGGCGGCTCCACCGTGGAGTACGAACTGCTCGCCGAGGTCGCCGGGCTCGGCGAGGACGACCTCATCGAAGCCCTGCGGGCCGCCGTCGGCGCGAACATCCTGCTCGCCTCGCCCGAAGGCGACGGCTACCGCTTCCGGCACTCCCTGGTCCGCGAGGCCGTCAGCGACGACCTGCTGCCCGGCGAACGCTCCCGCATCAACCGCCGCTTCGCCGAGGCCCTGGAGGCCGACCCCTCGCTCGTCGCCGCCGACCAGCGCGCCGCCCGCCTCGCCACCTACTGGTACTACGCGCACGACGCCGCCAAGGCCCTGCCCGCCGTCCTGCGCGCCTCCGTCGAGGCCCGCCGCCGGCACGCCTACGCCGAGCAACTGCGGCTCCTGGAGCGGGCCATGGAGCTGTGGGACGACGCCCCCGACGCCGTACGCGACCAACTCCGTCCCGCCGACTACGTCGAGGGCTACCCCGCCGGTGCCTGCGATCCCGCCACCACCCCGCTGCACTTCTTGGACCTGATGGCCGAGGCCGCGGTCGCCGGACGCCTCTGCGGCGAACGCGAACGCGCCCTGAAGATCACCAAGCGCGCCCTGCGCCTCCTGGAGGGCGAGAACGACCCCTTGCGCTCCGCCTGGTTCTGGGTCTCGCGCTCCCGCCTCGTCTCCACCCTCGGCCGCGGCGACGGCTGGGACGAGATCGCGCGGGCCCAGGAGCTGATGCGCGGCCTGCCGCCCTCCGAGGTGCACGCCGACGTCCTCGTCCACCGCGCCTCCTGGGGCATGCTGCACGACCCGGGCCCGGAGACCATGGCCGCCGCCGAACGCGCCGTCGAGTACGCCCGCATGGTCAAGTCCGACACCATCGAACTCAACGCCCGCCTCACCCGCGGCAACCTCCTCATCGAAGCGGGCGACCCGGAGACCGGCCTCGCCGAGATGTACGAGGTCAGGGACCGCGTCGTCGAGGAGGGTCTGGTCACCGACCTCAGCCGCGCCCACATCAACCTCCCCTCCGCCCTCGAAGGCGTCGGCCGCTCCGCCGAGTCCGTGAAGGTCGCGATGGAGGGCATCGAGTTCTGCCGGAAGTACGGCCTGATGGACACCGAGGGCTGGGTGTGGGCCAACGCCGCCGAGTCCCTGCTGTCCCTCGGCCGCTGGGACGAGGCCGCCGAGGCCGTCGCCCAGACCCACCGCTGCGTCCAGAGCTCCAAGCCGCGGGGCACCGCCGCCCAGTGCTCCGCGCGCATGGCGCTCTTCCGCGGCGACCACGCCGCCGCCGTCCGCCACCTCCAGGCCGCCTACCACCACTACGGCAGCCACGACCCGCAGCCGCAGTACATCCTGCCGCTGGCCCGCATCGCCCTCGGGGTCGCCGCGGCCGAGGGCCGCATCCTCGACGCCGCGCCGAGGTCGAACGCGGCCTGGCCTCCGGACTTCCGTTCGGCACCTACAAGTACGGCTGGCCGCTGCTCCTCTCCGCCGCCGCGATGGAGGCCGACGCCCGTGGCCTGCCCGCCGCCGAGCAGGGCCGCCCCGCCGCCATCGAACGCATCCGCCGCATCACCCAGTCCCTCGCCACCCCCATCCCGCTCTGGCGGGCCTACGCCGAGTGGACCCGCGCCGAACTGCTGCGCGCCGAGGGCCGCGACGGCCCCGCCGACTGGGCCGCCGTGGTCACCGCCGTCGAACCGCTGGAGCGGCCCTACGACCTCGCCCACGTCCGCCTGCGCCTCGCCGAGGCCCTCCTCGGCCCGGACGGCACCGACCTCGACGCCGCCGCCCGGCTGCTGCGTCAGGCCGGCGAGGTGGCCGAACGGCTCGGCGCACGGCCAGCTCGTCGAGTCGATCACCGGACTCGCCCAGCGCGCCCGCCTCACCCTGAACCCGACCGAGGCGACCCGCGCCCCTGCCGTCCCGGCCGACCCCGCCGAGGCGCTCGGCCTGACCAGCCGGGAGCGGGACGTGCTGCGCCTGGTCGCGGTGGGCCGCAGCAACCGCCAGATCGCCGAGGAACTCTTCATCTCCCCGAAGACGGCCAGCGTCCACGTCTCCAACATCCTCGCCAAGCTGTCCGTCACCGGCCGCGGCGAGGCCGCCGCCCTCGCCCACCGGCTGCGGCTGTTCCCGTCGGGCGACGCGACGACCGCGGGTCAGGAGGTCGGCACCTAAAGGCACCCCCACACCTCTGTGACCTGCGTCTTCACGGCCCCGGCCGATTGAATGCCGGCTCGCTTACGCTTGACGACAGAGACTCGGCTCCAGGGAGGCGCAGTGTTCAACGCGATCGAGGCGCTCTTCGCGCCAGGGCGCAAGCACACCGACGACGAACAGAAGCGTCTGGAGATGACCCGCGTCGACCTCGCCGACGGCGACCCCGGCCGCGGACCGATCGACCTGTCCTCGGGCAAGGTGGTCGTCCGCCCACCCGTCCCGGCACCCCGCGCGGACGAGACACCGCACCCGGGCGAGGCGCAGGACGCAGCCGAGCAGTCAGTCTCTGACGAGACGCCGGACCCCGCCGAGCAGGCGGTCTCAGGTGAGCAGGTCGATCCCGGCGAGCGAATACCCCCCTCCGCCCCCGGCGAGCCGAAGGGCTGACCTACTTCACCTCCACCTCCAGGATCTTGTCGTCCCCCTTCTGCGGTGTGCCCCGCGAGTCCGTCTCGTTCGTCACCAGCCACAGCTTGTCGCCGCCCGCCGCGAGGACCGTGCGCAACCGGCCGTGCTCGCCCTTGAGGAAGGACTGGGGGTTCGGCGCGCCCTCCACGCCTCTCACCGGGATGCGCCACAACCGCTCACCCCGCAGCCCCGCCATCCAGACCGAGCCCTCGGCGTAGGCGATGCCGCTCGGTGAGGCCTCGGAGGTCTTCCACTGGGCGAGCGGATCGCGGAAGCCCTCTTTGCCGGCCTTGCCCTCGGCCTCGGGCCAGCCGTAATTCTCCCCGGCCTTGATCTCGTTCAGCTCGTCCCACGTGTCCTGGCCGAACTCGGAGGCCCACAGCCGCTTCTGCTCGTCCCAGGCGAGGCCCTGCACATTGCGGTGGCCCAGTGAGTAGACGGGGGAGTCGGCGAAGGGGTTGCCGGGCGCAGGCTCGCCGTCCGGGGTCAGACGCAGGATCTTGCCGCCGAGGGACTCCTTGTCCTGCGCCAGCTCCGTGTCACCCGTCTCGCCCGCGCCCGCGTAGAGCATCTTGTCCGGGCCGAAGGCGATCCGGCCGCCGTTGTGGATCATGCCCTTCGGGATGCCCTTGAAGACCGTGTCGGGCGCGCCCAGCTGCTCGCCTGCGGGCTTCTTCTCGTCGTACAGCATGCGGGCGATGCGGTTGTCGGACTCCGTCGTGAAGTAGGCGTACACCATGTGGTCCGAGGCGTACGAGGGGGAGAGCGCGAGGCCCATCAGGCCGCCCTCGCCGCCGGGGGCGACGCCGGGCACCGAGCCCAGCTCCGTCTTCTTGCCCGTGGTGCCGTCCACCCGGGTGATGGTGCCTTCGTCGCGCGAGGAGACCAGGAGGTCCCCGCCGGGCAGGGCGGCGAGACCCCACGGGGAGTCGAGGTCCGTGGCGAGGGTGCGGGTGACCTTCGCCGAGCCCTTCTCAGGTGGGGGCTGGGCCCCTGGCTTTCCACTGGGGGACTTGCTCGGCGCCTCCCGTTGCGAGGGGCTCTTCCGGGGGGCCGGCGTGTCCTTGTCTCCCGACGAGCACCCGACCGCGAGGACGAGGGCGGCGGCGGTCAACACGGCCGTAACAGCAGGTCGTTGCATGTTCAGGTCCCTTCGGCGCGGCGTTTCTACTGTTCATACACCGCTCGCGCCCCGCAGGTTCCCATTCCGCTCCCACGAGACCCCGGAGATCACAGGCGCCGCCCACGCCCCCACGCCGTCGCGCGCCCCCTCAGCCCGCTCGGC
>RBWT01000259.1 GCA_004010275.1 Streptomyces huasconensis | reverse complement strand
GCCCCCACCGGCTCCCCCACCCCCGGCGGTTCCGCTGCGGCGGACGCCCGTGCCGCGTCGTCCCTCTCCGCCTTCTCCGCCAAGCCGCTGCGGCCCCTCCTCGCGCGCGGGCGGGACGAGAAGCACCGCGCGGCGACGCCGCTGGAGCTCTTCTTCGACCTCTGCTTCGTCGTGGCGGTCGCGCAGGCAGGTGCCGAGCTGGTGCACGCCGTCGCCGAGGGGCACGCGGGCGAGGGCATCCTGAGCTACGCGATGCTCTTCTTCGCGCTGTTCTGGGCCTGGGTGAACTTCTCCTGGTTCGCCTCGGCGTACGACAACGACGACGCGCTGTACCGCGTGGTGACGCTGATCCAGATCGCCGGTGTCCTCGTCTTCGCCGCCGGGGTCTCCAAGGCCTTCCAGGAACACGACTTCCTGCTGGTCTGGCTCGGCTACCTCATCATGCGCATCGCGCTCTCCTCGCAGTGGCTGCGCGCGGCCAAGAACGCGACGGGCGCCGAGCGGGCCACGGCCCTGCGGTACGCGGCGGGCGTGCTGGTCTGTCAGATCGGCTGGACGGGACTGCTGTTCCTGCCGGAGGACGCCCGGCCCTGGCTGTTCCTCGTGATGGCGGTCGCCGAGATGTGCGTGCCGGTGCTGGCGGAGCGGCGGTACACCACGGCCTGGCATCCGCATCACATCTCGGAGCGGTACGGCCTGTTCACGATCATCGTGCTCGGCGAGACGATCGCGGCGGCGACGATCGCGGTGAAGTCCGGCATCGAGGAGAACGACGCGCTCGACGAGCTGCTCCCCATCGCCGCGGGCGGGCTGCTCATCGTCTTCGCCGCGTGGTGGATCTACTTCGTCGTGCCCATCCACGGAAGGCTGCACAGCAACCGGCAGGCGTTCCTGTGGGGATACGGCCACTACGTGATCCTCGGCTCGGCGGCGGCGATCGGAGCCGGCATCGAGGTGGCGGTCGAGCAGGCCGTGGGCGAGGCCCACCTGTCGACTCTGGCCGCGTCCGCCGCGGTGACGGTCCCCACCGCGCTGTATCTGATCACCATCTGGGCGCTGCACGCCCGCTACTACAAGGTGGGCCTGGCCCAGCAGCTGGTGCTGCCGACGAGCGCGCTGGCGACGCTGGCGAGTACGTTCGCGGGGCGCTGGGCCGTGCTGGTGGCGGGTCTCGTGGCGATGGCGATGGTCGCGACCGGGGTCACACTCACCGCCCGCGCGGGCCGCCGCGCGTGATACGCGTCCGTGGTACCCATCGTCGTATGACTTCTGACGTGACCACTGACGTGACCTCTGGCTCCCTGACCGATGTCGCGGGTCTGCGCGTCGGGCACGCCACGTTGGACGGCGACGGGCAACTGACGGGCACCACCGTGGTGTTGACCCCCGAGGGCGGCGCTGTCGCCGCGGTGGACGTGCGGGGCGGCGGGCCCGGCACCCGCGAGACGGATGCCCTCGACCCGCGCAACCTCGTGCAGCGCGTCGAGGCCGTCGTCCTCACCGGAGGCAGTGCGTACGGCCTTGACGCCGCGTCCGGGGTGATGGCGTGGCTGGAGGAGCGGGGCCGGGGGGTGCGGGTGGGTCCCGAGCCCTCCCATGTGGTGCCCGTGGTCCCGGCCGCCTGCGTCTTCGACCTCGGCCGGGGCGGTGACTTCACGCCCGCCCCGGCGCGGCGACCGGGCGGGCCGCGGTGGAGGCGGCCGCGCGTACGGAGGCCGTGGCGCGTCGTGGAGGGCAATGTCGGCGCGGGCACCGGCGCGGTGGTCGGCGCCGTCAAGGGCGGCATCGGCAGCGCGAGCGTCCGCCTCGACTCCGGCATCACGGTCGCGGCGCTGGTGGTGGCGAACGCCGCGGGCTCGGGGGTCGACCCCGTGACGGGCGCGCTGTACGGGCAGCACTTCGCGGGGCGGCGGGTCGGCCACCCGGCGCCGAGGTGTACGAGCAGGCCACGCGGCGCCTCGCCGAAGCCGCGGCGGAGAACGGGCCGCCGCCGCTCAACACCACCCTCGCCGTCGTCGCCACCGACGCCGCCCTGACCAAGGCCCAGGCGCAGAAGCTCGCCGGCACCTCGCACGACGGCATGGCGCGCGCCGTGCGGCCGGTCCACCTCCTCAACGACGGGGACACGGTGTTCGCCCTCGCCACGGGGGAGCGCCCCTTGGCCGCCGACAGTCCGCTCGCCCTCAACGAAATCCTCGCCGCCGGGGCGGACATGGTGACCGCGGCGATCGTGCGGGCGTTGCTGGCGGCGGAGTCGGTGCGGACGCGGGGCGGTACGTTCCCCGCGTATCGCGACCTCTACGACCTCGGCGGCCACGACCTCGATCTCCGCGGGAAGGAAGGCCGCCGGCAATAGCCGCAAAGGGTGGGGGAAGGGGGCAAATGCCCGCCCATACAGGGCCCTTGGGCGCGAAGTGTGCTGGCGCTCACACCCTTTGGAGGGAACTCCTCCGCGCATCCGGGCGCTCTTTACTCGTACTGGATCAGAACACGTACGTTGGAGCAGCCCGTGACAAGGTCGGTCATAGTCAACCCCCGGCGCCGTGCCCTGCTGGCCGCCACCGCGCTCGCCGCCGCGGGCGCGCTGACCCTCACGGCGTGCGGGGGCGACGCGGGCGCCAAGGGTGACAAGAAGGGCGCGAGCTCTGCCGCCAAGGGCGCCGAGATCACCATCTCCTCCAAGGACGGTGCCACCGACGCCTCGATCAACCACACCGGCGTCAAGGTCAAGAACGGCAAGCTGACCAGCGTGAAGATGACGTCGGTGACGTCCGGCGCGGCGGTCGAGGGCACCATCTCCGGCGACGGCACCTCCTGGAAGCCGAAGGCCCAGCTGGAGCGGGGCACGAAGTACAAGGTCACCGCCAACGCCAAGGACCCGAAGGGCAACGCGGCGACGGAGAACGCGACGTTCACCACCGTCTCCTCCGCCAACAGCTTCATCGGCAGCTACACCCCCGACGGCGGCACCACGGTCGGCGTCGGCATGCCGGTCTCCTTCAACTTCGACAAGCCGATCACGGAGAAGAAGGACGTCCAGTCGCACATCACGGTGACCTCCACCAGCGGCCAGAAGGTCGTCGGCCACTGGTTCGGCAACCAGCGCCTGGACTTCCGGCCCGAGGAGTACTGGAAGGCCGGCTCCAAGGTCACCATGAAGATCGACCTGGACGGCGTGAAGGGCGCGAACGGCATCACCGGCGTGCAGAAGAAAACGGTCACCTTCACCGTCGGCCGCGCGCAGGTCTCCACCGTCGACGTCAACGCCAAGAAGATGACGGTCGAGCGCGACGGCAAGGTCATCAAGACCATCCCGATCTCCGCGGGCAGCCCGTCGAACCCCACGTACAACGGCAAGATGGTGATCTCCGAGAAGTTCACCCAGACCCGGATGAACGGCGACACGGTCGGCTTCGGCGGTGAGTACGACATCAAGGACGTGCCGCACGCCATGCGCCTGTCCACGTCGGGCACCTTCATCCACGGCAACTACTGGGGCTCGCCATCCGTCTTCGGCAGCGCCAACACCAGCCACGGCTGTGTCGGCCTCCAGGACGCGCGCGGCGCGGGCGACCCGAACACCATGGGCGCCTGGTTCTTCAACAACTCCCTCATCGGTGACGTCGTGACGGTCAAGGGCTCCCCCGACAAGACGATCGCCCCGGACAACGGCCTCAACGGCTGGAACATGCCGTGGAGCGAGTGGACGGCCGGCAGCGCCGTCTGATCCACCTCCGGGCGGCCCCGGCGCCTCTCAACTGAGCGAGCCACGCGGGAACTTCCCCGCGTGGCTCGCGCGTTTTCCCGTTCCCGGGCACGATGTCCGACCCAGGGGCTACGGTATGCACTCACCAGGTGACATGCAGCAACGCCGGGAGAAGCCTTGAGCGTTCCGTACGAAACGGCGTACGAGCCACCCGAGTCGCCCGAGCCACACTCTCCGGAGGAGCATCTCGAGCGACTCCTCGGCCGCGCCCTGAACTCCTTCGACCTGCCGGACGAGGTGATACGCCGCCTCGACTCGGCCCTGGCCCACGACAGTTCCCTGCACTCCGCGCACCACAGCGCGGGCCTGCACCGCGAGACGTACAGACACACCTGGCTGCTGGCTGACGCGTCCGTGCTCACGCTCTGGGAGCTGGTCCACAACACCGCGCCGGGCAGCGCCCCGACGTACGAGGTCTACGCCGACGAGGAGGAGGCGGGCGTCGCCACCTCGCGGCTGCCGCTGCCGCCGGACCCGCCCGCCTGCGAGCGGACCGTCACGCTCCACATGTCCGCCGACCCGGGCCCCCGCCACATGTACGTCCCGGACGACTCCGCGGACCACGCGCGGCGGCTGCTGCGCCGCGCGGAGAACCCGGACGGCGACCTTCCCGGCGAGGACATCGCCCGGCTGCTGCGCGCGGCGTTCGCCCACCAGATAACGCAGGCGTTCGGCCGCCCGGGGCTGAGCGGTGAGGCGCGCCTGAGCTTCTCGCTCTACGAACACGCGTTCCTGCTCTTCGACGGCGGCGAGATCAGCCTGTGGGAGGTCGAGCACACCCTCACCCCCGACCGGCGCCACATGTGCGAGGTGTACGCCAGCGAGGAAGCGGCCCGCGCCGCGATGGAGCGCAGGGCCAAGGACGCGGCCGCGGGCTAGGAGCGCCGCCGCCCGAACTGCCGGACGAGACCGGCGAAGGCGGCGCGTTCGTCCGCGGTGAGTTCCACGGTCTCCGCGCGCGGCGGGCCCTGCTGGCCGGGCAGGGCCCGCAGGCCCGGGACCTGACGCCGCGCCACCGCGTCCGGGCGCTCCCTGCGCAGCGCCCGCACCAGGCCGACGGCCAGACCACGGTCGCCGCGGCGAGCACCGCCACGCCTGCCTGCTGAACGATCGAGACATCCTGGAACATGTCGCCCAGTAGACAACAGCGGACACGACTTACGACAGGGGGCTTTTGGGCCTTAGGTCCTGAAGTGACGCAAGTCGCACAAGTCCCCCGCCTCAGGCGGTCGTCGGCACGCGCTTCGTGTCGACCGCTCCGGCCGCTTCGGTCGCTTCCGCAGCCGCCCGCGCGTCGGTCCCGTCGCCCGAGGGCGTCGTCGTCTTCCGGGCGCCCTTGAGCACGACCACCACGGCCGTGGAGACACAGACCCCTGGCGGCGATCGCGACGAGGTAGAGCAGCGGCTGCCCGATGAGCGGGACCACGAAGACACCGCCGTGCGGGGCGCGCAGCGTGCAGCCGAAGGCCATGGACAGGGCGCCGGTGACCGCGCCGCCCGCCATCGACGCCGGGATCACCCGCAACGGATCGGCGGCCGCGAAGGGGATGGCACCCTCGGTTATGAAGGAGGCGCCGAGGAACCAGGCCGCCTTGCCGTTCTCCCGCTCCGTCTTGGTGAAGAGGCGGCCGCGGACGGTGGTCGCGAGGGCCATGGCGAGCGGCGGGACCATGCCGGCCGCCATCACCGCGGCCATGACCTTGAGGCTGCCGTCGGTCGGATGGGCGAGGCCGCCGACCCCGAAGGCGTACGCGACCTTGTTCAGCGGGCCGCCGAGGTCGAAGCACATCATCAGGCCGAGGATGACGCCAAGGATGATCGCGTTGGCGCCGGAGAGGCCTTCCAGCCAGTCGGTCAGCGCGCTCTGGAGGGAGGCGATGGGCTTGCCGACGACGAGGAACATCAGGAAGCCGACCACCGCCGAGGAGATCAGCGGGATCACCACCACCGGCATGATGCCGCGCAGCACGGCCGGAACGCGCACCCGCTGCACGGCGAGGACGACGGCACCGGCGATCAGGCCCGCGGCGAGACCGCCGAGGAACCCCGCGTCGATGGTGACGGCGACCGAGCCGCCGACGAAGCCGGGGACCAGGCCGGGCCGGTCGGCCATCCCGTACGCGATGTAGCCGGCGAGGACCGGGACCAGGAAGGCGAAGGCGAGCCCGCCGATCTGGAAGAGCAGCGCGGCCCAACTGGTGTGGTCCGTCCAGATGAAGTGCTCGGCGACGGACGGCGCCTTGTCGATCTTCCAGCCGCCGATGGCGAAGCCGAGGGCGATCAGGAGGCCGCCCGCGGCGACGAAGGGCACCATGTAGCTGACGCCCGACATCAGCCACGTGCGGAGCTTGGTGCCGTAGCCGTCGCCGCTCTCCCCGGCCTCGTCGACCGGGCTCGGCTTCCTGGCGTCCGCGGTGACCTCGCCGCGGGCGGCCTTCTCGCGGGCCTCCGCGAGGAGTTCGGCGGGGCGGTTGATGCCCGCCTTCACCCCTACGTCGACGGTGGGCTTCCCGGCGAAACGTTCCTTGTCGCGTACGGGGACGTCGTGCGCGAAGACGACCGCGTCCGCCGCGGCGACGACCGCCGGGTCGAGGCGGGTGAACCCGGCGGAGCCCTGCGTCTCCACCGCCAGTTCGACGCCTGCCTCGCGGGCCGCGTTCTCGAGTGCCTCAGCGGCCATGTAGGTGTGGGCGATGCCGGTGGGGCAGGAGGTGACGGCGACGATCCTGAAGGCAGCCGCCGAGCCCGCCCTTTCCGGCGCCTCCGTCCCCTCCGGCGCTTTCGCCCCTTCCGGCTCTTCCGCCCCTGTCGGCCCGTCCGCCCCGGCAGGGCCGCTGTCCCCAGCCGTGGCCGCCTTGTCGCCGCGATCAGCGCCGCCTCCGAGGCCGGGTCGGACGCGGCGCGCAAGGCCGCGGTGAACTCCGCGTCCATCAGCTGCCTGGCCAGCGACGACAGGATCGTCAGGTGGGCGTCGTCCGCGCCCGCCGGGGCGGCGATCAGGAAGATCAGGTCCGCCGGGCCGTCCGGCGCCCCGAAGTCGATGCCGCGCGCCGAGCGGCCGAAGGCGAGGGTCGGCTCGGTGACGTGCCCGCTGCGGCAGTGCGGGATGCCGATGCCGCCGTCCAGGCCGGTCGGCATCTGCGCCTCGCGGGCCGCGACGTCGGCGAGGAAGCCCTCCAGGTCGCTCACGCGCCCGAGGGCGACCATCCGCTCGGCGAGGGAGCGGGCCGCGGCTTCCTTGGTTTCGGCGGACAGGTCGAGTTCGAGATCGACCAGATCCGCGGTGATCATGTCGGTCATCGCGGTCTCCTTGGCGTGGTTTCGGTGAGCCGGGGGCGGGAGCGGAGGCGGAGGTGGTTCACGAGGCGGGCTCCGTCAGTACGCGGTCCAGCGGGACCTCAGCCGTCACGGTGACCGCGTCGGGCCGCAGGTCGGAGGGCGACGGCATCACGCTGCCCGGCAGCTGCACGGCCGCCGCGCCGTGCGCCACGGCCGAGGCGAGGGCGAGCACCCCCGTGCCCCCGGCGATCAGGAAGCCGGCCAGGGAGGAGTCACCGGCGCCGACGTTGCTGCGTACGGCGGTGACGGGGGCGCTCGCGAAGTACGTGCCCGAGTCGTCGACCAGGAGCTGGCCGTCCGCGCCGAGGCTGGCGAGTACGGCGCGGGCGCCCGCCGACCGCAGCTCTTGCGCCGCCTTCACCGCGTCGCCGACGGTCGTGAGGGGACGGCCCACCGCCTCCGCCAGCTCCTCGGCGTTGGGCTTGACGACGTCGGGGCGCTCGGCGAGCGCGGCGAGCAGGGCCGGGCCCGAGGTGTCCAGGGCGATACGGGGCGCCCGCGGCGTGGGAGCGGGCCACCAGCTCGGCGTACCAGGAGGGCGCGAGCCCGCGCGGCAGGCTGCCGCAGCAGGCGATCCAGTCGGCGCGACGGACTTCTCGCCGACGGTGGCGAGCAGCGCCTCCCGCTCGGCCTCGGAGAGTTCGGGACCGGGAGCGTTGATCTTCGTCAGCGTGCCGTCCGGCTCCGCGACCGCGATGTTCGAACGGGTCTGTCCGGCCACCGGCACCGGGACGGCCTCGATGCCCTGCTCGTCGAGGAGCGTCGCGACCAGCGCGCCGGGGGCGCCGCCGAGCGGCAGCACGGCGACCGTGCGGACGCCCGCCGCGGCCACGGCCCGCGAGACGTTGACACCCTTGCCGCCGGGGTCCATGCGGTCGCCGGTGGCGCGGACGACCTCGCCGCGGCCGAGGAAGGGGACCTCGTAGGTGCGGTCGAGGGAGGGGTTCGGGGTGACGGTGAGGATCATGGGCGTACGACTGCTTCCGTGCTCATGCGCGTACTGACTGCTTCCGTGCTCATGCGCGTACTACTTCCGTGCCGGTGCGTTCGATGGCGGCGGCGTCGTCGGGGGCGAGGCCTGTGTCCGTGATCAGCAGGTCCACGTCGGTGAGGTCGCCGAAGCGGGCGAAGTGCTCCTGGCCGTGCTTGGTCGAGTCCGCGAGGAGGACGACCCGGCGGGCGGCGGCGACGGCCGCGCGCTTCACCGCCGCCTCGGCGAGGTCGGGGGTGGTGAGGCCCGCCTCGGCGGAGAAGCCGTTGGCGGCGAGGAAGAGGACGTCGGCGCGGATCTCTCCGTACGCGCGCAGGGCCCAGGCGTCCACCGCCGCGCGCGTACGCTGCCGAACCCGGCCGCCGATGAGGTGGAGCTGGATGCCCGGGTGGTCGGCGAGGCGGGCGGCGGTCGGCAGGCCGTGCGTGACGACGGTGAGCGTGGACTCCAGCGGGAGGGCCGCCGCGAGCCGTGCGACGGTCGACCCGGCGTCGAGGACGACGCTGCCCTCGGCCGGCAGCTCGGCGAGGGCCGCGCGGGCGATGCGGTCCTTCTCGTCGGCGGCGGTGCGCTCGCGCTCGGTGAGGTCCGGCTCGAAGTCGAGGCGCCCGGCCGGGATGGCCCCGCCGTGCACGCGGCGCACAAGCCCGGCGCGGTCCAGGGCCTTCAGGTCGCGGCGGATGGTCTCCGCGGTGACCTTGAACTCCTCGGCCAGCGACAGCACGTCGACCCGCCCGCCGTCCCGCGCGAGCCGCAGGATCTCCTGCTGCCGCTCCGGTGCGTACATGTCCGTTCGCCTCCGCCGTATGCCCGAGCCTGTGGTTTCACACGGAGAGTACGGTTGGATTGCGGCAAAGTAAACAGCTTC
>RBWT01000258.1 GCA_004010275.1 Streptomyces huasconensis | reverse complement strand
CGCACGTACGAGGCTGGTGGGTGAAGCGCGCCCTGGGCGGCGCCGAGTTGGCCGCCACGCTCGGCGGCTCCTACGAACCGGCCACCCTCGCCGCGACCCGCGCCGCCGTCTCCGGGGCGGGCCGGGCCCGGCCCTTCCAGGTGCCGAGTGCTCCTGAGCACGTACGGGGCGATCACGGCGGCTTCCTGGACGGCACCTCCGTCGGCCGCAACGACCTGCGCACCCTGCTCGCCCACGAGCCGCGCCCGGCGATCGAGGCGTATGCGCGGGCGGTGCGGGGGCGCGACGGCGTAGGAGGTCGTCCGGCCGGGGAGCGCGGCGCGGGCAGGTCGGCGCCCTCAGGCCAGGGACGCCGCGCGGGCGGGGTCGATGGCGTGCCGCAGGGGGTGGCCGCGTACGAAACGTTCAGTTCATCGCGTACGAGTGCCCGCGGCCGGTGGCATTCGCGGCCGAGGGCACCGGCCACATGCGGGGTCAGGAGGACGTTGGGGAGGGCGTACAGCGGGGAGTCGGGCGCCGGTGGCTCCGGGTGCGTGACATCGAGTACGGCGGTGAGGTCCGGCCTGGCCCGCAAGACCTCCGCCAGCGCCTCCTCGTCGATGAGCGCGCCGCGGGCCGTGTTGATCAGCGTCGCGCCCGGCGCCAGGGAGGTCAGCAGCCGCGCCCCGACCGCGCCACGGGTCTCGGGCAGCAGCGGCGCGTGGAGGCTGACCACGTGACAGGTGGCGAAGAGTTCCTCGACGTCCACGAGTCGTACACCCATCTCCCGGGCGCTGTCCGCGTCGGTGAGGGGATCGGTGGCGAGGACCTCGACGTCGAAGCGGCCGAGATGGTCCGCGACGAGCCTGCCGATGTGGCCGAGCCCCAGCAGACCCACGCGTGAGCGGTAGGCGCCCGGGACCTCGACCTCGCGCGGGAACCGGCGGGCGGCCGCCACCTCGCGGCTGAGGCGGTGCACCTGCTTCAGCCCGAGGAGGATCTGTGCGAGGGCGAACTCCGCCACCGGCGTCGCGTTGGCCGCCGCCGCGGAGACGATGGGGATGCCGCGCCGCCAGAAGGCGGGCGTGGTCATGTGCCGTACGGAGCCCGCCGCGACGAGGACGGCGCGCAGCGCGGGCGCCCGGGAGAGGAAGGCCTCGTCGAGGACGGGGGCGCCCCAGCCGGTGAGCAGGATCTCGGCGCGGCGCAACGCCTCGGGATGCGCGCCGAGTTGCTCCCGGGTGAGGGGCGGGCCCTGCCGGTCGACGAGCCGGTCGATGCCGGCGAGCACCTCGGGTGGATAGACGTCCGGCCTGCGGGCCTCCTCCATGACGAGCAGTGCGGTGGCTCCGGGTGCCGTCTCGGCCATGTCGATGACTCTCCTCGGCTCTGTGCTGCTGCCGCTGACGGGCCGTCAGCGGTGCCGCGGCCCGGTGGCCGGATCTCCGAAATTTCGGACGAACCGCCCGCAGTGGACCATACATCGGATGACTACGGGAGCCTTGCGGACGCGGGAGTTGGCACCGGCGGGCCGTCACCCGGGCGGAGTGGCGGCATCGTACGCGACCGACGTGAACAGGGGCAGCAACGCCCTGTGCAGCCGGAACCACGTGTCGTTGGGGGTATGCGAGGGCGTGTGGGGTCTCTGCGGGCTCCGGGCGGTCGCGGCCGACGGGGGAGGGGCGGGGTGGCGGGTGAGCGGCGGCTGTTCGGGGAGGGCCGAGAAAAATTTTGTATTCATCGGAGTATTGACCCTGGGTTTTGGGGCCCGTTAGCGTCCCCGGCAAGCGCTTACCGGAGCCAACCGTCCTGCGGCGGAACGGGAGTTGTGATGCGGAGATCGCGGTGGATCGGTGCGGGTTTCCTCGCGTCGGCACTGGTCCTCACCAGCTGTACATCAGGCCCCGCGGGAGCGGACGTGGAGCAGGACTCCGAGGCGGCGCTCCAGCTGTGGACCAGGACCACCCCCGGTGGCCCGGGAGAGAAGGGCACGCTCGCGCTCGCTGCCGCCTTCGAGAAGGCCACCGGACAAGAGGTCGAGGTCACCGCCATCTTCGACGACTTCGAGACGAAGCTCCAGCAGCGGGCCGCACAGCGGGACCTTCCCGACATCGTCATGAACGACGTGACGCAACTCGGCGCCATGCACGGCCAGGGCCTGCTCCGGGAGATCGACCTCGACAAGATCGAGCACAGCGATCAGCTCGTCGCACAGGGGCTCGACTCCGGAAAGAGCGTGGACGGCAAGCAGTACGGCCTGCCCTACTCGGCGCAGGCCACCGCCCTGCTCATCCGCAAGGACTGGCGCCAGAAGCTGAGGCTCGACATCCCGCGCGACTGGGACGGCTTCACGGCGATGGCCGAGGCCTTCACCACCAAGGACCCCGACGGCGACGGCAAGAAGAACACCTATGGCCTCGCCGCCCCGCTCTCCACCAAGCGCGGCTACGCCTCCTGGTACTTCTCCAACTTCCTGTGGGCCGCGGGCGGCGACTTCATCACCGAGGCCGGGAGCGGCACGTACAAGCCCGCCATGAGCACGAAGGAGTCGGTGAAGGCCGTCCAGTGGTTCCGCGACCTCGGCTGCGAGGACAGGGCCATCCAGCCCGGCGCGGTCACCATGGACACCCCGCCCACCAACGAGACCTTCGAGTCGGGACGCACCGGCATGTTCGCCGTCGGCCCCTACCTGCTGCCACGCTTCGACGAGGTGCTCGGCAAGGACAAGTACGAGGTCGTCCCGATGCCCAAGGGCCCCAAGGACGCGACCGTGCTCGCCGAGGGCGGCACCGTCTATCTGATGGCGGGCTCCGAGAACCGGGCGGGCCAGGACGCCTTCGCCGACTTCGCCGTCTCCGCCGAGGGACAGCGGACCGGGATGCGCGGAGAGACCGGCTTCACCGTGCAACTGCCCGTCAACAAGACGGTCGACATCTCCGAGGTCCGCCCCGACCCCCGCTGGCAGACCTACGCCGAGGCCTACCGCTCATCCGGCCGTTACGCCCCCTCCATCCCGAACTGGTCCGCCGTGCGGCAGACCACCGCCGAGACCGTCAACGCGCTGATGGCCGACTGCGACCTGGACACCCGCGGCGAGCTGCGGGACCTCGACAAGAAGCTCGCGCCGCCTCGAGGAACAGGGAATCGCCGCGTCATGAGCCTCGACCAGGCGAAGCGGGCCCCTCTGCCCGAGCCGCGCGCACCCGCACGGCGGCACGCCGGGCCGCCGGAGCCGCGGCCGGCCGCCGCGGCCGCGACCGGCGGGCGGGCCGGTGGTGGACGCCCTGGCTCTTCCTGGCGCCGGCACTGCTCCTCTTCCTGTACTTCAAGTTCATCCCCATGGCCAACGCGCTGACCATGTCCTTCCAGGAGGTCCAGCCCTACCTCGGGAACCGGTGGGTCGGCACCGACAACTACGCCACCGTGCTCGGCTCCGACGGCTTCCGCGAGGCCGCCTGGCACACCGTCGTCCTCGCCGCCGGGCAGACCGCCGGCTCCATGCTCCTCGGCCTCGCGCTCGCGCTGCTCATGGAGGGCCAGGGCCGCCGCCTGGGGTTCGTGCGCTCCGCCGCGTTCCTGCCGGTCGTCGTGCCCATCGCCGTCGTCGCCGAACTGTGGCGCATCATGTACCACCCGACCGAGGACGGCATGGTCAACTCCCTCCTCGGCCTGGTCGGTCCGGCCCCTCCGGGTTCATCAACGACCCCGACTCCTCGCTCGTCTCCCTCATGGTCACCGGCATCTGGCGGGGCGCCCCCTACGACATGATGATCTTCCTCGCCGGGCTCGCGAGCGTGGACCGAGGGCTGTACGAGGCCGCGAAGGTCGACGGCGCCTCCCGGCTCCAGCGCGTGTGGCATGTGACGGTGCCCGGACTGCGGTCGGTGTTCTCGATCCTCTTCATCCTCGCCGCGATCCGCGGACTGCGGGTCTTCACCGAGGTCTTCCTGCTCACCAACGGCGGCCCCGACGGCTCCACCGAGGTCGTGATGACCCTGATCTACAAGCTGGGCCTGGAACAGAACCGGCTCGGCGTCGGAGCGGCGGGAGCCGTCCTGCTGTTCTTCACGACGCTGGTCCTGACGATCGTCGTCCACCTGGTGCGACGCAGGGAGAGCAGATGAACGCCCCGACCGAGACCGCGCTCGGCCTGACCGAGAGCAGGAGCCCGGGCGGGCGGCTCCTGAAGGCCCTCACGTACCTGCTGGTCCTCGTCGTCTTCGCGGGACCGCTCCTCGCCCTGCTGGTCAGCGCCTTCAGCAGGGTCAAGGACCCCACGCAGCTGAGCGTCATCCCCTCGGGCGCCACCCTGGACAACTTCAGGACCGCCTTCGACCAGGGCGTACTGGCCTACCTGCTCAACTCCTTCTTCGTCGTCGGCTTCGGCCTGCTGCTCCAGGTGGCCGTCTCCGTCCTGGCCGGTTACGCCCTCGCCCGCAAGGTCTTCCCCGGGATGACGCTGGTCCTCGTAGCGATCCTGGCGACCCTGATGCTGCCCGAGGAGATCCTCGCCCTGCCGCTGTCCCTGATCCTCGCCGACCTGCCGGTCGTCCACTTCAACCTCATCGGCACCCTCGCCGGCATGATCGTCCCCCTCGGCGCCTGGGGGTTCTCCATCCTGGTGATGACCGAGTTCATGAAGGACGTACCCAAGGAACTCGAAGAGGCCGCCCGTATCGACGGCGCCGGTGACCTGCGCATCTTCGCTCAGATCATTCTGCCGATGTGCAAGCCGGCGCTGGGCGTCATCGGGGTCTTCGGCTTCACGATGATCTGGGACCAGTACCTGCTGCCCCTCCTCGTCGCCACCGACTCCTCGTCCTACACCCTGCCGTTGGCGCTGCGCACCCTGCGCATCGACCCCGACGTCACCCCCGGCGTGGTGCTCGCGGCCTCCCTGCTGGCCCTACTGCCCTCCGTCATCGTCTTCCTCCTCTTCCAGCGCTCCTTCGTGCACGGACTGGCGTCCGGCGCCCTGAAGGGCTGACCCCGCCCCGCGCCCCGCCGCCGCACAGGCATCAGGCGGCGCGAGAACCCGGCGGCACGAGAACCGTGCGGCGCCGCCGCGAAAGGAAACCCTCCATGACTCCACGCGCCGACACCTCCTGGTTCACCACCGACCGGTTCGGGATGTTCGTCCACTGGGGCCTCTACTCCCTCGCCGCCCGGCACGAGTGGGTCAAGAACCAGGAGAAGCTCACCGACGAGCAGTACCAGGTCTACTTCGACCACTTCGACCCCGACCGCTACGACCCGGTCCAGTGGGCGAGGACGGCCAAGGCCGCCGGCATGCGGTACGCCGTACTGACCACCAAGCACCACGACGGCTTCTGCCTCTGGGACAGCGACCTCACCGACTACAAGGCCACCAACACCCCGCACGGCCGCGACCTCGTCACACCGTTCGTCGAGGCGTGCCGCGCCGAGGGCCTGAAGGTCGGCTTCTACTACTCCCTGATCGACTGGCACCACCCGTCCTTCCCCGTGGACGGCATCCACCCGCAACGCGACGACGAGGAGTTCAAGGCGGCCGCCGCCGACCGGGACATCCGCGACTACCGGCGCTACCTGCACGGCCAGGTACGCGAGTTGCTGACCCGCTTCGGACACGTCGACTACCTCTTCTTCGACTTCTCCTACGCCGGACGCCACTGGTGGGGCGGCAAGGGTGCCGCCGACTGGGACGCGCCGAAGCTGCTGGAGATGGTCCGCGGCCTCCAGCCCCACATCCTCGTCAACGACCGCACCGGCCTGCCCGGCGACTTCCTCACCCCCGAGCAGTACCAGCCCGCCGGTCCGATGTACGACGACGACGGCCGGCCCGTGGTCTGGGAGGCGTGCCAGACGCTCAACGGAAGCTGGGGCTACGACCGCGACAACCTCGACCGCAAGAGCGCCGACCTGCTGATCCGCATGCTCGTCGACGGGGTGTCCAAGGGCGGCAACCTCCTGCTCAACGTCGGCCCCACCGGCCGCGGCGACCTCGACCCGCGGGACGTCGCCGTCCTCGGCGAACTGGGCCACTGGACGGAGCTGCACGAGCGGTCGATCCGCGGCTGCGGCCCCTCGCCCTTCACCGCGCCCGCCGACTGCCGCTACACCCAGCGCGGCGACCGGCTCTACCTCCACCTCTTCTCCTGGCCGCTGCGCCACCTGCACCTGCCGGACCTCGCAGGACGGGTGCGCTACGCCCAACTCCTGAACGACGCCTCCGAGATCACCCGCGTCGAGATCGCCCCCGGCCGGCCCGCGCTCAACACCGAGATGGGCGGCCCGCCCGCCGGCACCCTCACCCTCCAACTCCCCGTCCAGCGCCCCGACACCCCCGTCCCCGTCATCGAGCTGTTCCTCGACAGCACGGCGGACAGCTGAGGCCACGTACCGACCCGACCCCCCACCCCCGGAGGCGCCATGCAACGCCGCACGTTCCTCACCGGCACCGCCCTGGGAGCGGCGCTCGCCGCCGTGCCGCTCGGCGCCCCGCGCAGGGCCGACGCGGCGCAGAGCGCGTCCTCCGCCACGGCCACGGTCAGCTCCCTGCACGACCTCCAGAAGGCGATCGACGGCGCCGCGCCCGGCGCGCGGATCGTCCTGGCCGACGGCGACTACACCGTGCCGTCGGGCGGCTCCCTCAAGGTCACGGGCAAGAACGGCACCCAGGCCGCGCCCATCACCATCACCGCCGCGTCCCGAGGGGGCGTCGTACTCCGCGGTGAGCGCGGCTTCGTCTTCGACACGTCGAGCAACATCACCGTCAGCGGGTTCTCCTTCCGTCAGAGCACGACCCTGGAGATACCGGCGAGCTGCTCGCGCGTCCGGCTCACCCGCAACGACTTCCGGCTCGCCGACATCGCGGGCCTGCACTGGGTGATGGTGCGCGCCGACGACACCAAGGTCGACCGCAACCACTTCCACGGCAAGACCACGCTCGGCGTCTACCTCTGCGTCGAGGGCGCGGGCGGCACGGCCATGGCCCAGCGCGTGCACATCCTCCGGAACCACTTCTCCAACCACACCTTCGCCGGGGACAACGGAGGAGAACCGATCCGGCTCGGCGTCAGCCCCCGCGCCCTGTCCGCCGCCCACGCCACCGTGGAGTACAACCTCTTCGAACGCTGCGACGGAGACCCCGAGGCCGTCTCCGTGAAGTCCTCGGACAACACCGTGCGGTACAACACGGTCCGCGACAGCCTCGGCGGCATCGTCCTGCGCCACGGCAACCGCACCCGCGTCGAGGGCAACTACCTGCTCGGCGGCAAGGACGGCCTGCGCGTCTACGGCAACGACCACCTCATCGCCAACAACTACCTGGCGGGCCTGACCGGCCGAGCCCTGGTCATCGGCGGCGGCAGCACCCGCGATCACCACAGCGGCGAGACGGCGGAGGAACGGCGCGGCAACGACGCCTGCGACCGCGCGGTGATCGTCCACAACACCCTGCTGGGCAACGCCGAGACACTCCTCGGCGAGTCCAGGACCCACGAGCCGCGGCAGGTCGTCGTCGCCGACAACCTGCTGGTCGGCGACTTCGGCAAGCTGGTCGCCATGGGAGCCACCACCGGCTTCACCTGGCAGGGCAACATGCTCTGGGGCGCGGCGGCCGACGGCAACATCCCCACCGGCGGCTACACCCGGCGCGACCCCGTCCTGCGCCGGGACGCCGACGGGATCTTCCGGCTGACGGCGGGCAGCCCCGCGATCGGCAGGGCGACACTGACGCGCCCGGCCGTCACCGAGGACATCGACGGCCACCCACGCGGCAGCGCACGCGACATCGGCGCCGACGAATACACGACGGCGGCACCGCAGCGCCGTCCCCTCACGGCGGCAGATGTGGGCCCGGACGCCCCGTGAACGCGGGTGCCCCTACGACGAGAAGGCTGGGGCTGGGCTCCGTCACCTTCGGCAGCATCTCGCCTGCGGCTCGTACGGGACGTGTTTCCGTGCCGGTCCGGTGACATGGCCGCGTTCCCCGCGCTCGCCCGCGCCGCGCTGCTCCTCGGCTGCCCCGCGATGCGGGCCGGGCCGTAGCGCCACCAGGCAGCGCCAACTCCCCGCAGCAGCAAGGACACGGACAAGGACATGAACATCACCTCGGCCGACAGACTCCTGTTCATCGGCGACTCCATCACCGACGCGGGCCGCGACCGCGCGGACGGCACCTCGCTCGGCGACGTACGTCGAGCGGATCGCGCGAGCCCTGCGCGCCCGGGCGGGTGCCGCCCCCGCCGCCGTCATCAACCAGGGCCTCAACGGCAACCGCGTATACGACCTCGAAGCCCGCTGGGCCACCGACGTCCTCGCGCAGCGGCCCACCGTCGTCACCGTCAAGATCGGCATCAACGACACCTGGCGGCGCTATGACCGGGGACTGGCCAGCCCCGTCGTCCAGTTCGAGGCGTGCCTCGACCGCCTCCTCGCTTACACCGCGCAGAAGCTCGCCGCCCGGCTCGTCGTCGTCACGCCCTTCCTGCTCCCGGTCGCCCCGCACCAGGTGCGCTGCGCGAGGACCTGGCGCCCCGCACCGCAGCGGTCCTGCGCGCGGCGCGTGCCAACGGGCGGAGGCGGTGCGCGCGGACCTCGTCATGGCCCGCGCGGCCGAGCGGCACGGGGCGGCGGCGCTGGCCCCGGACGGGGTCCATCCGAGCGCGCTCGGGCATGACCTGCGCACCGACGCGTGGCTCACCGCCCTGCTGCCCACGGCCGACCGCCCCGCCCCGGCGTGAGCCCACGGGCCGCGGCACACTGCCCCATATGGGGCATCCCGAGAGGCACGACCGCCGGTCCCGGGAGAGCGTGGTGCCATGCGTGCCCTCCCCGCAGCCACCGCGCACCGCGTCCCCGGCGCCGTACGCGTCGTGCTGTGCTGGGTGCCGGGCACGGCCGCCCTCGGGCTGCTGCTGGCCTGCGCGCGGGCATCGACCCCCGCCGCGTCCCGGGCCTCGGCCGGTGACGGCGGGGCGTCCGCGCCGACGGTCGTCTCCGGGCGCCGTTCCGTGATGCCCCGCCGCC
>RBWT01000257.1 GCA_004010275.1 Streptomyces huasconensis | reverse complement strand
AGACAGGCTGCGGGGCCTGCGAGGCGGGCTGCTGGCCGCCCGGGGGCAGGCCTCGGGGGCATCCGAGGCGGGCTGCGGAGAGTCCGAGGCGAGGCCTGCGGCGCCCGAGGCAGCGTCTGAGGCGGGCCGTGGCGGCGGCGACGCTTGCAAGGCGGGCTGCGGGGTGTCCGGGGCCGGGCCTGCGGCGTCCGAGGCGGGCCGTAGGGCACCCGAGGCAGGCCGTGAGGCGCCCGGGGCAGGCATTGAGGCGCCCGGGGCGGGCCCGCAGGCCCGCCGGGCCCCCCGCCGCGGCCCTTGTCGTTCCCGTCCATTCCGCCCCGTTCCCCGATCCCGCTCGAACCCTGCCGCCGGAACGGTACTCAGGGCTGCCCGCCGCGCACAGCGGCCGCGAAGTTATCCACAGGGTTGACACCTTATGGCGAGGCGCCGCACCATTGAATCCAACGAACCGAACGATCGGTCGGTCGGTTGGCTCAGGTCAAGGGGGACCGAGATGGCGACAGCAGCCGCAGGCAAGGCGGCGAGGACGGAGCCGGGCGAGGCAGCGCCCCCGGCGGCCTCGGCCGCGCACACAGCCGAGCAACAGGCCGCCTTCGACGCGGCGGTGGCGGCCGATGAGCGCATCGAGCCGCGCGACTGGATGCCGGACGCCTATCGCGCGTCCCTGGTCCGGCAGATCGCGCAGCACGCGCACTCCGAGATCATCGGCATGCAGCCGGAGGCGAACTGGATCACGCGCGCCCCCTCCCTGCGGCGCAAGGCGATCCTCATGGCCAAGGTGCAGGACGAGGCGGGCCACGGCCTGTATCTCTACAGCGCCGCCGAGACGCTCGGCACCGGCCGCGACGAGCTGCTCGACAAACTGCACTCGGGCCGCCAGAAATACTCGTCGATCTTCAATTACCCCACGCTGACCTGGGCCGACGTCGCGCGATCGGCTGGCTCGTGGACGGCGCCGCGATCACCAACCAGGTCCCCCTCTGCCGCTGTTCGTACGGCCCCTATGCCCGCGCGATGGTCCGCGTCTGCAAGGAGGAGTCCTTCCACCAGCGCCAGGGTTACGAGTCCTTGCTCGCCCTCAGCCGCGGCACCCAGGCGCAGCACGAGATGGCACAGGACGCGGTGAACCGCTGGTGGTGGCCCTCGCTGATGATGTTCGGGCCGCCCGACGACGAGTCCTCGCACTCCGAGCAGTCGATGACATGGAAGATCAAGCGCCACTCGAACGACGAGCTGCGCCAGCGGTTCGTGGACATCTGCGTCCCCCAGGCCGAGTCGCTCGGCCTGACCCTCCCCGACCCGGACCTGGTGTGGAACGAGGCGCGGGGTCACTACGACTTCGGCCCGATCGACTGGACGGAGTTCTGGGACGTCCTCAAGGGGAACGGCCCCTGCAACGAACAGCGCATCACCCAGCGCAGGCGCGCCCACGAGGAGGGCGCCTGGGTCCGAGAGGCCGCAGCGGCTTACGCCGCGAAGCACGCGCCCGGCAGCGCCACGCGACCGGACACTGCCGCACAGCACGGAGAGGCGACAGCATGAGCAGCCCCACCGACTGGCCGCTGTGGGAGGTCTTCGTCCGCTCCCGCCGCGGGCTCTCCCACACCCACGCCGGCAGCCTGCACGCGCCCGACGCGGAGATGGCCCTGCGCAATGCCCGTGACCTGTACACCCGCAGGAGCGAAGGCGTCTCCCTCTGGGTCGTGCCCTCCGCCGCGATCACCGCCTCCTCCCCGGACGAGAAGGACTCCTTCTTCGAACCGGCCGGTGACAAGCCCTACCGCCACCCGACGTTCTACGAAATCCCGGAGGGGGTGAAGCACCTGTGACCGCCACGCCCGCCTCCGCCACGCCTGCACCCGCCACACCCGTCCCCGCCACCCCCTCGGCCGAGGCGACGCTCCGTGGCCCCGCATCGGACCCGGCGCAGGTATCGCCCGCCCTCGCCCTGGGGGACGACGCCCTGGTGCTCTCCCACCGCCTGGGGGAATGGGCGGGACACGCCCCCGTCCTCGAAGAGGAGGTCGCCCTGGCGAACATCGCCCTCGACCTGCTCGGCCAGGCCCGCGTCCTGCTCTCCCTGGTGGGCGACGAGGACGAGTTGGCGTACCTCCGCGAGGAGCGCGCCTTCCGCAACCTCCAACTGGTCGAGCAGCCGAACGGCGACTTCGCGCACACCATCGCCCGCCAGCTCTACTTCTCCACCTACCAGACCTTGCTGTACGGCCAGTTGGCCTCGGGAAGCGGGCAGTTCGCGCCCCTGGCGGCGAAGGCCGTCAAGGAGGTCGCCTACCACCAGGACCACGCGGAGCAGTGGACGCTGCGCCTCGGTGACGGGACGGCCGAGAGCCATGAGCGCATGCAGCGCGGGCTCGACGCGCTGTGGCGTTTCACCGGCGAGATGTTCCAGCCGGTGGACGGCCTGGGCATCGACTGCCAGGCCCTGCGCGCCGGTTGGACCGCCTCGGTGACCTCCGTCGTCGAGCGGGCCACCCTGGCCGTGCCCGGCGGGCCGCAGACCGGCGCGTGGACGGCGGGCGCCGGCCGCCAGGGCCTGCACACCGAACCGTTCGGCCGGATGCTCGCCGAGATGCAGCACCTGCACCTCAGCCACCCGGGGGCGTCATGGTGACGACCGCGCCCACCGCGCTGGAAGCGGAGCTGCTGGCCCTCGCGGGCTCGGTGCCCGACCCTGAGCTGCCGGTGCTGACCCTGGGCGACCTCGGTGTGGTGCGCGGCGTGCGGGTCCTCGCCCCCGGCAAGGTCGACGTCGAGCTGACGCCCACGTACACCGGCTGTCCGGCGATCGAGGCCATGACCTCCGACATAGAGCGGGCATTGCACGACCACGGCATGACCGAGGTCTCGGTGCGCACCGTGCTCTCCCCCGCCTGGTCGACGGATGACATCAGTGCCGAAGGCCGTCGCAAGCTCGCCGAGTTCGGCATAGCGCCCCCGCGCTCCCACCCGACGGACGGCCCGGTCCCCCTGAGCCTCTCGATCCGCTGCCCGCACTGCGGCTCGACCGACACGGAGCTGCTCAGCCGCTTCTCCTCCACGGCCTGCAAGGCGCTGCGCCGCTGCGTCTCCTGCCGTGAACCCTTCGACCACTTCAAGGAGTTGTGATGGCCCGCTTCCACCCGCTCCGGGTAGCGGCGGTCGACCGGCTCACCGACGACTCCGTGACGCTGACCTTCGACGTGCCGCGCGAACTGCGCGAGGAGTACCGCTTCGCCCCGGGCCAGCACCTCGCCATCCGTCGCTTCGCCGACGGTGCCGAGATCCGGCGTACGTACTCGATCTGCTCCGCCGCCCCCCGCCCCGACGCGCCGGACGAGCCCCGGACGCTCCGGGTGGGGGTGCGCCTCGTCGAGGACGGTGCCTTCTCGACGTACGCCTTCAAGGAGCTTGCGGTCGGGGACGAGCTGGAGGTGATGACCCCGGCCGGCCGTTTCACCCTGGAACCCGCGCCCGGGCGCTATGCGGCGGTGGTCGGCGGCAGCGGGATCACCCCGGTGCTGTCCATCGTCACGACGCTTCTGGAGCGCGAGCCGCTGGCGGACTTCTGCCTCATCCGCAGCGACCGCACCGCCGCCTCGACGATGTTCCTGGAGGAGGTCGCCGACCTGAAGGACCGGTGGCCGGACCGGTTCCAGCTGGTGACCGTGCTCTCCCGCGAGGAGCAGCAGGCGGGCCTCGACTCCGGGCGTCTCGACGAGGAGCGGCTCACCCGGCTCCTGCCGGCGTTGCTTCCGGTGGCGGAGGTCAAGGGCTGGTTCCTGTGCGGCCCGTTCGGCCTGGTGCAGGGCGCGGAGCGGACGTTGCGCGCTTTGGGCGTGCCCCGGAGACACATCCACGAGGAGATCTTCCACGTGGACGGCGGGGTGGACGGCGGGGTGTCCACCGCGGGCCCGGTGTCGTCCCGCACGGCCGCGGTCTCGAACAGCAGGGTGACAGCCACCCTCGACGGCCGCTCGGGCACCTGGCCCGTCCTGGACGGCGAGACGCTGCTGGAGGCGGTTCTGCGCAACCGCGCGGACGCGCCCTACGCCTGCAAGGGCGGGGTGTGCGGGACCTGCCGCGCCTTCCGGGTCTCCGGAGAGGTCCGGATGGACCGCAACTTCGCACTGGAACCGGAGGAGACAGAGGCCGGCTATGTGCTGGCGTGCCAGTCGCATCCGGTCTCGGACACGGTGGAGTTGAACTTCGACCGCTGAGCCGCCCCGACCGGGCGCCGCCGGCCGACCGCGCACCTGTTCCCTTCTTCTAGAACCTGTTCTATCTTGACGCTCCGTCGGGTGCGAAGAGGCCGGTGCACGGGAGGACAGGCAGTGGACTTCACCTTCACCGAGGAACAGCAGGCCGTGGTCGAGGCGGCCAAGGCGGTCTTCGCTGACGTCGTGCCGGACGGGGTGCCGAGCCCGGCCCTCACGTCCGGCGCCGTCGCCGAGGACTTCGACCGCGCCCTGTGGTCCAGGCTGGCCGACGCCGACCTCCTCGGCCTGCTCATCGGCGCCGAGCACGGCGGCGTGGGCCTCGACGCCATCGCCCTGTGCCTGGCACTCCGCGAGTCCGCGAAGGTCCTCGCCCGGGTGCCGCTCCTGGAACACAGCGCCGCCACCTGGGCTGTACAGACGTACGGCGGCGAGGAGTTGAGGCGGCGGGTCCTCCCCCGGGCCGGACGCGGGGACCTCGTCCTGACCGTCGCCGCGCACGGCCGAACCGGTCATGACCCGGCCGAACTGGCCGTCACCGCGCAGCAGGACGGCGACACCTGGCTCCTGGACGGGCTCCAGACGGCCGTCCCCTGGGCGCAGACCTCCGACCGGGCCGTCATCCCGGCCCACACCCCCGACGGGCGCACCGTCCTCGCGATCGTGCCGCGCGACCACGAGGGCATCACTCAGGCCGAGCAGTACTCCACCAGCGGCGAACGTCTCGCCCAGCTGCACCTGGCCGGTGCCCGTGTCGCCGCCTCCGACGTCATCGAGGCCGAAGGCGCCTGGGAGCGGCTGCGCGACCTGCTCGCCACCGGCACCTGCGCGCTCGCGCTGGGCCTCGGCGAGGGCGTTCTCCGTATGACCGGCGAGTACACCGGCAAGCGCGAACAGTTCGGCCACCCCGTGGCCACGTTCCAGGCCGTGGCCGTGCAGGCCGCCGACCGGTACATCGACCTGCGCGCCATGGAGGTCACCCTCTGGCAGGCCGCCTGGCGCGTCAGCACCGGAGCGGACGGCGCCCTGCCTGCCGCCGGGGACGTGTCCGTCGCCAAGATCTGGGCGTCGGAGGGCGTACGCAGGGTCGTACAGACGGCCCAGCACCTGCACGGCGGCTTCGGCGCCGACACCGACTACCCCCTGCACCGCTACCACGCCTGGGCCAAGCAACTGGAACTCTCCCTCGGCCCGGCAGCGGCCCACGAGGAGGCGCTGGGCGATCTGCTCGCCGCCCACGCCCTCGGCTGAGGCGGCTCAGATGACGGCGCCCGGCTCACCCTTGTCGTCGACGACGGGGCGGCCCGCGGCGGCCCAGGCCTCCATGCCGCCGGCGACGTTCACCGCGTCGATGCCCTGCTGCCCGAGGTACATCGCGACCTGGGCGGAGCGGCCGCCGGACCGGCAGATGACGTTGACCTTGCCGTCCTGCGGCGCGGCCTCGGTCAACTCCCCGTACCGCGCGACGAATTCGCTCATCGGGATGTGCAGCGCACCTTCCGCGTGGCCGGCCTGCCACTCGTCGTCCTCCCGGACGTCCAGCAGAAAGTCGCCGCTCGTGAGATCGTCCACACCGACCGTGGGCACATGAGTTCCGAAAGCCATGGCCCCGACGCTACCCGACCTGCACCGGGCCCAGGACACGACGGCACGATCACAAGCGGGGACACGGCCACGCGGATACGCGGGGCCCGGACACGCGGGGCCCCGGAGACACGGGGAGCCGGAGACACGGGGAGCCGGAGCCGTGCTCAGGCAGTCAACCGCTCCAGCTCCGCCTCGCGCTCGGCGACCTGCGCGAGCAGCTGCTCGGCGATCTCGTCGAGGAGCGTGTCCGGGTCGTCGGGCGCCAGGCGGAGCATGCCGCCGATCGCGCTCTCCTCCAGCTCCTTGGCGAGGACCGACAGCAGCTCCTTGCGCTGGGCGAGCCATTCGAGCCGCGCGTACAGCTCCTCGCTGCGGGTGAGCCGCAGCTCCTCGGGCACCGGCCCCGCGGCCCACTCCTCGGACAGCTCACGCAGCAGCGCCACGTCACCACGGGCGTACGCGGCGTTGACACGGGTGATGAACTCCTCGCGCCGCTCCCGCTCGCTCTCCTCCTGCGCCAGGTCGGGGTGTGCCTTGCGGGCCAGCTCGCGGTAGAGCTTGCGGGCCTCTTCGCCGGGCCGCACCCGCTGCGGGGGCCGCACCGACTGGTCGGTCAGCATCGCGGCGGCCTCGGGGTAGAGCCCCTCGTCGTCCATCCAGCCGTGGAACAGCTCCTCGACGCCCGGCATCGGCATCACCCGAGCCCGCGCCTCCTCCGCCTTGCGCAGGTCCTCGGGGTCGCCGGTGCGGGCCGCGGTGGCCTCGGCGATCCGCGCGTCCAGTTCGTCGAGGCGCGCGTACATCGGGCCGAGCTTCTGGTGGTGCAGCCGGGAGAAGTTCTCGACCTCCACCCGGAAGGTCTCCAACGCGATCTCGTACTCGATCAGTGCCTGCTCGGCGGCGCGCACGGCCCTCTCGAGCCGCTCCTCGGGCCGCGCGACCGGCTCCTCGCGAGGCGCCTGCCCCGCGCCATCGCCCGCGCCATCGCCCGCGCCACCACCCACGGCTTCCGCCCGCCCCTCGCGTCCGCCTTCGGAGCGCGCCCTGAGCCGCTCCTTCAGCTGGTCCTTGAGCCGCCCCTCGGAGCCCGGCCGCCCTGCCTCCTGGCCGGCGGGAGCCTCAGAGGACGAGGAAGCCCCGGAGGACATGGGCGTCTCAGAGGGCTCGGGCTGGGTCGGTTCGGCTTCCGGGATCGTCACTCGTCCAGCGTAGGCCACCCAGGGCCCCGCCCCGGAAACACACCGCGAGCACCGCCGTCACACCCGCTCCTCGGCTGCCATCCGTCCCTCCTTGACCGCCCGCACCAGCAACGCGTGATCCGCCTCCGTACGGTCCGCGTATGTCGTCGCGAACCGTGCCATCGCGTCGTCCAGCTCGTCGTTCTTGCCGCAGTACCCCGCTATGAGGCGCGGGTCGGCGCTGTGCGCGTGGGCGCGGGCCAGCAGGGCGCCGGTCATGCGGCCGTAGTCGTCGAGCTGATCGGGGCTCAGCGCCGCCGGGTCCACGCTGCCCTTGCGGTTCCTGAACTGCCGTACCTGGAAGGGCCGTCCGTCCACCGTCGTCCACCCGAGGAGGAAGTCGCTGACGACCTGCATCCGCTTCTGGCCGAAGACCACCCGCCGCCCCTCGTGGGCGGTGTCGGGGGCCTTGAAGCCCGCTTCGGGCAGATGCGGCAGCAGAGCGGACGGCCGCGCCTCCTTGACCTGGAGCACCAGCGGCTCGCCCCGGTGGTCGAGCAGCAGCACCACGTACGACCGCAGGCCGACGCTGCCCGTGCCCACCACGCGGAAGGCGACGTCCTGGATCGCGTACCGCCCGAGGAGCGGCAGCCGGTCCTCGGCGAGCGTCTCCCGATACTCCCCGAGGGAGGCGGCCACCGCGGCTGCCTCCGCGTCCGGTACGCGCCGCAGCACGGGCGGGGCGTCGACGAACCGGCGCCCCTCGGAGCCGTCACCGCTCTCGATCCGCTCCGTCGACTTCGCGGCGAACCGCGCGCTCGTGTTGTGCCGGGCCTTCTCGGAGACGCGCTCCAGAGTGCCGAGGAGGTCACGCGCGTCGGTGTGCGAGACCAGTTCCTCGTCCGCGATGGCGTTCCACGCGTCCAGAGCCGGCAGCTTCGCGAGCAGCCGCATGGTGCGGCGGTAGGCCCCCACGGCGTCCCGGGCGGCGGCCGCGCAGACGTCCTCGCCCGCGCCCGCCTCACGCCCCGCCAGCACCAGGGAGGTGGCCAGCCGCTTGAGGTCCCACTCCCAGGGGCCGTGCACCGTCTCGTCGAAGTCGTTGAGGTCGATGATGAGGCCCCCACGCGCGTCTCCGTAGAGCCCGAAGTTCGCCGCGTGGGCGTCCCCGCAGATCTGCGCGCCGATACCGGTCAGCGGGGCGCGCGCGAGGTCGTACGCCATGAGTCCGGCGGAGCCCCGCAGGAAGGCGAAGGGAGAGGCGGCCATCCGGCCCACCCGGATCGGCGCGAGCTCCGGGAGCCGGCTGCGGTTGGTCTCCTCCACCGCGGCCACGGGGTCGGGGCGGCCCGCGCCCTCCTCGAAATGCGCGTGCGCGGAGCGAGCGACCCGCTTCCGCAGCGCCTTGCCCTCACGCTTGGGAGACTCCTGCGTGGGCCAGGCCGCGAACCCCGGCACCTCTGGCAGCCGTGCGTCCGACACCGCGTCCCGCCCCTGGCCACCTCGCGGCTCGGGCACCGCGCCCCCGAACTCCTCGTCCCCACTCAGCTCCGCCATGTCCATCGCCCCCGCCCGGCACCCGCCCGTCCAACCAACCAACCAGGCCTCGAAGGTACCGCCGCTCGTCCCAGCCCGTCAGAGCCTGTGGATAACTTCGGTGACATACATCACCGCCGCGCCCCCGGGCGGCGGGCGAGCCACCACCGCGCATACCCCGGGCGTACAAAAAGAAGCGGCCCCCTTCCGGACTTTCGTCCGGAGGAGGACCGCTTCCTCATGGTGCGCGAGGGGGGAGTTGAACCCCCACGCCCTTTCGGGCACTGGAACCTGAATCCAGCGCGTCTGCCTATTCCGCCACCCGCGCATGGGTGTTGTCTTTGGGTCTCTCACTGTGTGGTGCGAGCGCCTGCCGACATCCAGAAGATTAGCACGCTGCAGAGGGTGGATTCACATCCGTATTCGGCGGGCACCTGCCAAGGGATCCGTCGAGGAGTTCGCTCCACACCGCACGCGCCATCAGAACCGACACCGCACGCACCACCAGATCCGACACGGCAACCGGCCACCACCCTCACCACCACACGCGGCCCCCGCCCGGCCCGGCCCACCCCACGATCGCCCCCGCCCAGACACCCCCGAACACCCG
>RBWT01000256.1 GCA_004010275.1 Streptomyces huasconensis | reverse complement strand
TCAGATCCGCCCAGCTGCTCACGATCACCCCAGTGCGTTCGCTCCGGATTGCCCTGCTCCGATGGTAGGTGCGGAGCAGACGCCGCCCCGGGCGAACGGCCCGTACAGCCACCCCCAAGGGTCACGCCCCCGGCCAGAGCCCCGCCTCCGTCAGCCCCAGCAGGGCGATCGCGTTGCCCCGTACGATCCGCTCCACCACGTCCGGCGGCAAGTGGCCCATCTGCGCCTCCCCCACCTCCCTCGACTTCGGCCACGTCGAGTCCGAGTGCGGGTAGTCCGTCTCGTAGAGCACGTTCCCGACCCCGATGGAGTCGAGGTTCCGCAGTCCGAACGCGTCATCGAAGAAGCAGCCGAAGACGTGCTCGGCGAAGAGTTCCGACGGCGGGCGGTGCACCTTCTCCGCGACTCCGCCCCAGCCCCGGTTCTCCTCCCACACCACGTCGGCCCGCTCCAGGATGTAGGGAATCCAGCCGATCTGCCCCTCCGCGTACATGACCTTGAGGTTCGGGAAGCGTTCGAACTTGCCGCTCATCAGCCAGTCCACCATCGAGAAGCAGCAGTTGGCGAAGGTGATCGTCGAACCGACCGCCGGCGGCGCGTCCGCCGAGGTCGACGGCATCTTGCTGGAGGAGCCGATGTGCATGGCCACGACCGTCCCCGTCTCGTCGCAGGCCGCGAGGAAGGGGTCCCATGCGTCGGTGTGGATGGACGGCAGCCCCAGATGCGGCGGGATCTCCGAGAACGCCACCGCCCGCACCCCGCGCGCGGCGTTGCGCCGCACCTCGGCGGCGGCCAGTTCGGGGTCCCACAGCGGGATCAGGGTGAGGGGTATGAGGCGGCCGTGCGCCTCCGGGCCGCACCACTCCTCGACCATCCAGTCGTTGTACGCGCGTACGCCGAGCAGCCCCAGTTCACGGTCCTTCGCCTCGGTGAAGGTCTGCCCGCAGAAGCGCGGGAAGGTGGGGAAGCACAGGGCGGACTGGACGTGGTTGACGTCCATGTCGGCGAGGCGGTCGGGCACGCTGAAGGAGCCGGGCCGCATCTGCTCGTAGGTGATGACCTCCAGCTTGATCTCGTCCCGGTCGTAGCCCACCGCCGTGTCGAGGCGGGTGAGGGGCCGGTGCAGGTCCTCGTACACCCACCAGTCGCCGATGGGCCCCTCGTCGCCCTTGTTTCCCATCACCGGAGCGAACTTCCCGCCCAGGAAAGTCATCTCCCTCAGTGGGGCGCGGACGACACGGGGGCCGCTGTCCCGGTACCTGGACGGGAGCCGGTCCCGCCAGACGTGAGGAGGTTCGACGGTGTGGTCGTCCACCGAGATGATCTTCGGGAAGCCCGCCGCGGGATCGACGGGCTCCACGGGCTCCGTGCTCTCCATGGTCTCCATACGGGCCACGGTAGCGCTCAGCTGACGGCCCGTCAGCTACTCGTACGTCGCCTCCTGGGCGCACGGAAGCACGACGTCGCACGGAACGGCGTGCGAGGACCCTGTGAGAGCCGTCTCCCACGGCTGACGCATCCGCCGCGGACAAGGCAAACTGGCGGGGTGCACGAACCGAGGCACGGCCGAGGCCGCCCGAAGCGGGGCCGCGGCCCGTCCGAGGCATGACCGAAGAAGGCACGACGCGGGCAGGGCAGGCCCGCGACCGGCAGGACTTGGGAACGGCAGGGCGGCAGGGGGAGCGATGGTCGATGTACCGCGAGTACCGGAGCAGTGGCGTCCGGCCTCGGGGAACACCCCCGGGGCACGGACCGAGGGGCACCCCCCCGAGGTCCAGGCGTCACGCTTCAGCGTGCTCGGCCCGGTGCGCGCATGGCACGGCACGGATCAGCTCCAGACCGGTTCACCCCAGCAGCGGGCCCTGCTGGCGGCCCTCCTGCTGCGGGAGGGCCGCACGGCCACGGCCTCGGAGCTGATCGACGCCCTCTGGGGCGAGGAACCGCCCTCGCAGGCACTGGCGGCGGTACGTACGTACGCGTCCCGGCTGCGCAAGGTGCTGCCCCCCGATGTTCTCGTCAGCGAATCCGGCGGTTACTCGATCCAGGTCGCGGACGGCGCCCTCGACCTCGCCCTGGCGGAGGACCTCTGGGCGGCGGCCGAGAAGGCCCGCGGCGTGGGCGACCTCTGCCAGGCCCGCACGCTGCTGAACAAGGCCCTCGCCCTGTGGGACGGCGAGCCCCTGGCCGGCGTCCCCGGCCCCTACGCCGAGACGCAGCGCACCCGCCTCGACGAGTGGCGGCTCCAGCTCATCGAGTCACGCCTCGACATGGACCTGGAGGTCGGCTGCCACGCGGAGGCCGTCTCCGAACTGACCGCCCTGACGGCGGCCCACCCTTTGCGCGAGCGACTGCGCGAACTGCTGATGCTCGCGCTCTACCGCAGCGGCCGCCAGGCCGAGGCCCTCGCCGTCTACGCGGACACGCGCCGCCTGCTCGCCGACGAACTCGGCGTCGACCCGCGCCCCGGCCTCAAGGAACTCCAGCAGCGCATCCTCCAGGCGGACCCCGCGCTCGCCGAGTTCTCGGCGCCCTCCCCCGAGCCCACGGCGAAGCTGGTCCGCCCCGCGCAGCTCCCGGCGACCGTCCCCGACTTCACGGGCCGCGCCTCCTTCGTGGGCGAGCTGAGCGACATCCTCTCCGCCGCCGAGGGCCGCGTCATGGCGGTCTCGGCGCTGGCGGGCATCGGCGGCGTCGGCAAGACGACACTGGCCGTCCACGTCGCCCACGTGGCGCGTGCCCACTTCCCGGACGGCCAGCTGTACGTGGACCTCCAGGGCGCGGGCGCGAGGTCGGCGGAGCCGGAGACGGTGCTCGGCGCGTTCCTGCGGGCCCTCGGCACGGCCGACTCGGCGATCCCCGACTCCCTGGAGGAGCGGGCGGCGCTGTACCGCTCGGTCCTGGACGGCCGCAGGGTGCTGGTCGTCCTGGACAACGCGCGCGACGTGCCGCCCAGGTCAGGCCGCTGCTCCCCGGCATGGAGGGCTGCGCGGCCCTGGTCACCAGCCGGGTGCGCATGGTCGACCTGGCGGGCGCGCACCTGGTCGACCTGGACGTGATGTCCCCCGAAGAGGCCCTGCTCCTGTTCACCCGCATCGTCGGCGAGGAGCGGGTCACCTCCGAGCGGGAGGCCGCCCTCGACGTGGTGGCGGCGTGCGGCTTCCTGCCGCTCGCCATCCGGATCGCCGCGTCCCGCCTGGCGGCGCGCCGCACGTGGACGGTCTCGACGCTCGCCGCGAAGCTGGCGGACGAGCGGCGCCGCCTGGACGAACTCCAGGCGGGCGACCTCGCGGTCAAGGCCACCTTCGAACTCGGCTACGGCCAGCTGGAACCGGCCCAGGCCAGGGCCTTCCGCCTGCTGGGCCTCGCGGACGGCCCCGACCTGTCCCTGGCGGCGGCCGCGGCCGTCCTCGACCTCCCCCTGGACGAGACGGAAGACCTCCTGGAGTCCCTGGTCGACACGTCCCTGGTGGAGTCGGCGGCACCGGGCCGCTACCGCTACCACGACCTCGTACGCCTCTACGCGCGTGCCTGCGCCGAACGCGACGAACAGCCCCCGGGCGAACGGGAGGCGGCGATGTCGCGGCTCCTGGACTTCTACCTGGCGTCGGCGGCGCGGGTGTACGCGATCGAGCGGCCCGGGGACCGCACGGTGGACCACCTGGAGGTCACGGAACACGCGGGCCAGGACTTCGGCGACGACACCAAGGCCCTGGACTGGCTGCACGCGGAAGCGGCGTGCATCTTGGCGTGCGTACAGCAGTCCCTCGGCCCGAGCACGCTGCGCCGGGCGGTGGACCTGCTCCTCGCCTCCAAGGACCTGGCGGAGTCGGGGGCGAGTTCGCTGCGGTACGAGTCGGCGACGTGTGCCGCTCGGGACGCGGCGGCCGCCCTCCAGGACGCGCACGCCGAGGGAAGGGCGCGCGTCACCCTCAGCCAGGTCCGCGGGAACACCGGGCGGTTCGACGAGGCCGCGCCCGAGGCGGACCGCGCGCCGAGCTCGGCCGGGTGTCGGACGATCCGTGGACCAAGAGCAACGCGCCCAATGAGCAGGGCATCGTGACCTACTGCAGGAGCCACCACGCGGCGAGCGAGAGGTACTTCCGCGAGGCGGTCGAGGCCTTCCGCGCCGACGGCAACCGCGCGGGCGAGGCCAGCGCTCTGTGCAACCTCTCCCGGGTGCTGGTGTACACGGGGCACACCGGTGCCGCCATCGAGATGGTCCAGCAGGGCATGGCGATCTATGACGAACTGGGCCTCACCTTCCGCCTCGCCAATGCCAGGTACGCGCTGGGCATCGCCTTCAGTAACGCCGGCCGCCAGTCGGACGCTCTGGAGCAGTTCACCGAGGCCCTGCACGTGTTCGTGGAGAGCCGTCAGCGCCTGTGGGAGGGTACGACACACTTCCGCATGGCACAGGCCCTCCTCGCCGCCCGCCGGGCGGCCCAGGCGGCCCAGCACGCGGAACAGGCCCTCGCCACGGGCTGCATCGGCGGTGACTGGATGCGCGCCAACGTCCTGACGATCCTGGGCAGGTCGCTCCAGAGCCTCGGGCAGCTCGACCGCGCACAGGCCTGCTGGCGCGAGGCGCTCGTCATCCACGAGCGGGCAGCGGCGCCGGAGGCCGCCGAGCTGCGCGGCCTCCTCGCCCCCGCCGCAGCTGCCTGACCTGCGCATCCGTGACGTTCATCGAACGTTTATGGCTGGCTGCCACTCTTAATGCATCGATCCGTCGCGTCGGGGGGCAGACGGGTCGCCTCGGGCCCCACAGATAGGGTGAGCGGCCCTGGAACGCCCGTTCGGCGGCCCTCGGGGGAGCTGCCGAGCGGGCACTTTCCGCCCCAGCGAAACCTAAGATCAGGGGAGTTGTCAGATATGACCGACGACAAGAAGAAGAAGCAGGACCTCACCACCCAGGGTGACAGCCACCTGCCCGCTCCGCCGAAGGGCGGCGTCACCACCCTGGGCGACAGCCACCTGCCCACCCCGCCCAAGGACGCCTAAAGACCTCACTCCCGACGGGGGTCGGCCGCGAAGGCGCGGAGGGGAAGCCGTCGCGCGACGCATGTCCGAAGCCGGTTCAGATCCTTCGATGGCGGGAACAATTCGAACAGCCGGGCGCATATCTCGGCCGACACCAGCGTCGCACGCCGTACCCAAGTCCCACGCCCAGGAGTTGGAATGAGTCGCACCAAAAAGGTTCTCGTCACCCTGGCCGTCGCGGCCGCCGCCGCGGGCGGCGCGGCGGGCCCGGCCCTTGCCGACAGCCACACGCCGGTGGCCCCGCAGAGCGACAGCCACACGCCGGCCGGCCCTCTCGGTGACAGCCACACGCCCGTCGGCCCGCTCGGTGACAGCCACACACCCGCCGGCCCCCGGGGCTGACCCCAGGCACGGCCCCCGCCACACCCACACCCCATTGGGGCCGCAGCGCCGGCTCGGCCCCGTCAGGGCGAGAACGTGCACCCCGCCCGGCGCGGAAAAGCCGTGGACGCGGTCCGCCGCCGGGCCCGATAGTGCGGCCATGACCTCTCTCGTGCGCCACCTCACGTTCGACTCCCACGACGCCTACGGCCAGGGCACGTTCTGGGCCCAGGTGCTCGGCGGCACGGTCTCCGAGGACGACTTCCCCGGCGACCCCGAGGCCTTGGTGGAGGGCGGCGGTGTCACGCTGCTCTTCGTCACCGTGCCCGACGCCAAGACCGTCAAGAACCGGCTGCACGTCGACCTCCAGCCGCAGGACCGCACCCGCGACGAGGAGGTCGAGCGCATCCTCGCCCTCGGCGCGCGCCTCGTCGACGACCAGCGCAAGCCCAACGGCCGCGGCTGGGCCGTCCTCGCCGACCCGGAAGGCAACGAGTTCTGCGTGGAGTGCAGCGAAGCCGAGCGCGCCGCCCTCACGGGCCGGGCGGGCTAGGGCCTGTCTGACAATTCCCGTCTGCCTCGCGACGCCATGCACGCACTCTCGCCGCACCGGGCGCAGAGCCAAGTACATCCAGTACGAGGCCCTACGCCCGGCACGCCGAGAGCACGCACCTGACGCCGCGAGGCCGCCCTCCGGGCGACGACGGGAATTGTCAGACAGGCCCTAGAGCGCCCGCCCCCGCAGCTCCCCCTTGACCACCTTGCCGCTCGCGTTCCTCGGCAGCTCCGCCACGAACTCGACGCCCCGCGGCACCTTGTAGTTCGCCATCTCCCGTCGTGACCAGGCGATGAGGTCGTCCGCCGTCACGACCGCGCCGGGGCGCCGCACCACGTACGCCTTGCCCACCTCGCCGAGCCGCGCGTCGGGCACGCCGATCACCGCGACGTCCGCGACGTCGGGGTGGAGTCCGAGGAGCTGCTCTATCTCGGCCGGGTAGGCGTTGAAGCCGCCGACGATGAACATGTCCTTGATCCGGTCGGTGATGCGGAGGTTGCCGTGCTCGTCGAGGACGCCGACGTCCCCGGTGCGCAGCCAGCCGTCCGGGGTGATCGCGCGGGCCGTCCCGTCCGGGTCCTCGAAGTAGCCGCGCATGACGTGGTGGCCGCGGACCACGACCTCGCCGGGGCGGCCGGGCGGCAGCGGACGCCCCTCGGCGGAGACCACCCGTACCTCCGTGTCCGGGATGGCGCGGCCCGATGTGGACGCGATGACCTCGGGCGGGTCGCCGCGCCGGCACATGGTGACGATGCCGCTCGCCTCCGAGAGGCCGTACGCGGTCAGGACCGTGCCCACCCGCAGTTCGTTGCGCAGCCGCTCCACCAGCTGGAGGGGGACGACCGCCGCGCCCGTCACCACGAGCCGCAGCGCCGACAGGTCGTGCTGGTCGCGGGCGGGGTGGTCGAGGATCGACTGGTGCAGGGTGGGCGGGCCCGGCAGGACGGAGATGCGCTCCGCGACGATGTTGGCGAGGACGGTGTCGACGCTGAAGACCGGCTGCGGGACCATCGTGGCGCCCCGCGTCAGGCAGGCGATGATCCCCGCCTTGTAGCCGAAGGTGTGGAAGAAGGGGTTCACGATCAGGTAGCGGTCGCCTTCGCGCAGGCCCGCCAGTTCGCTCCACACGTCGTAGCAGCGCAGCGTCTGCGCGTGGGTGATCACGGCGCCCTTGGGGCGGCCGGTCGTGCCCGAGGTGAAGATGATGTCGGAGGGCGCGGAGCCGTCGACCGACTCCGCCCGCGCGCGGACTCTCGCCGCGTCCACCCCGTCGCCGTCCGCCAGGAACTCCTTCCAGGTGCGGAAGTCCTGTGGCGCGTCGTCGGCGAGGACGACCACCTGCTCCAGGTGCGGCAGGCCGGGCAGCGGCCCGCTCCCCGTCCCGTCGGCCGCCGCGCGGCGCAGGGAGGCGACGTACGACGTGCCGAGGAAGGTGCCGGTGACGAAGAGGAGCTTCGCGCGGCTGCGGGCCAGGACGTAGGCGGCCTCGGCGCCCTTGAAGCGGGTGTTCAGCGGGACGAGGACGGCGCCGGCCGAGACCGCGCCGAGTGCGCAGACGATCCAGTCGAGGGTGTTGGGCGCCCAGACGGCGACGCGGTCGCCCGGCTCGACGCCGTGGGCGACACAGGCGGCCGCCGCGTGCTCCACGCGCCGCCCGAGCTGTCCGTACGAGACGCGGGTGCGGCCCTCCACGACCGCCTCCCGGTCGCCGTACCGCCCGGCGGCCGCCCGGACCAGCCCCGGGATGCTGCCCCACCGCAGGTCACCGCGCATCGCAAGTCCTCCCACCGCACTAGCTGACTGCCCGTCAGATTAGCGGTAGCCTGACGCCCTGTCAGCAGCCGTTACAACCACGGGCGCTGACCAGTTGCCCGTCTCCCGGAGGTGCCGCTCCCCATGGCCTCGTTCAAGGACGCCACAGCGATCGTCGGGATAGGCCAGACCCCCTTCGCCAGACAACTCCCCGAGAGCGAGAGGACATTGGCGTGCCGGGCGATCCTCGCCGCGCTCGACGACGCGGGCATCGCGCCGTCCGAGGTGGACGCCTTCGCCTCGTACACGATGGAGGAGACCGACGAGGTCGAGGTCGCCAAGGCCATCGGCGCCGGCGACGTCACCTTCTTCAGCAAGGTCGGCTACGGCGGCGGCGGTTCGTGCGCGACCGTCGGCCACCTCGCCGCCGCCATCGCCACCGGCCAGGCCGCGTCGGCCGTCGCCTGGCTCTCCCGCAAACGCGGCAGCGGCCCCCGCCCCTGGACGAACACCACCGTCCAGCTCCCCACACCCGCCCAGTGGACCCGCCCCTTCGGCCTGCTGCGCCCCGCCGACGTGATCGCGATGCGCGCGCCGCCACATGCACGAGTACGGCACCACCCGCGACCACCTCTTCAACGTCGCCCTCGCCTGCCGCAACCGCGCCAACCAGAACCCCGCCGCGATGATGTACGACCGTCCGCTGACCCGCGACATGTATATGACGTCACGCTGGATCAGCGAACCGCTCTGCCTCTTCGACAACTGCCTGGAGACGGACGGCGCGCTCGCGTGCGTGGTCGTGTCGGCCGAGCGGGCCCGCGACTGCCGCCACCGGCCCGTGTACGTCCACTCGGCCGCGCAGGGCCTGCCCGCGCAGCACCACGGCATGGTCAACTACTGGACCGACGACCCGCTCTCCGGGCCCGCCTGGACGGCCGCCCGGCACCTGTGGAAGCAGGCCGACTTCGGCCCCGAGGACGTGGACGTCGCCCAGATCTACGACGCGTTCACCGCCCTCATCCCGCTCTCCCTGGAGGGCTACGGCTTCTGCGGACGCGGCGAGGGCGGCGCGTTCACCGAGGGCGGCGCCCTGGAGAGCGGCGGCCGACTCCCCATCAACACCGGCGGCGGCGGCCTCAGCGAGGCGTACGTCCACGGCTTCAACCTCATCAACGAGGGCGTGAAGCAGCTGCGGGGCACGTCAACGGCACAGGTCCCGGCCGCCGCGACGTGCCTGGTGACGGCGGGCGAGGGCGTCCCGACGTCAGCGCTGCTGCTGAGGGGCGACGCCTAGTTGGGGCGATGCCTAGTAGGGGCGACGCCCCTAGGGGCGCGAGGAACGGCGCGAACAACCACGACGATCCCGCACCCGACAAACGCGCCCCGTAAGGGGCGCGGGGAACGGCGCGAGCAACCACGACGATCCCGCACACGCCACTAGACACCCACCCGGCAGACGCGCCCCTGTAGAGCGCGGGGAAC
>RBWT01000255.1 GCA_004010275.1 Streptomyces huasconensis | reverse complement strand
AAGTCGTGCGCGTAGACGAAGACCGTCCGGCCCTCGACCGTGCCCCAGCCGGTGACCACACCGTCGGTGTACGGCCGCTTCGCCTCCAGACCGAAACCGGTCGCCCGGTGCCGGCGCAGGGGTTCGACTTCGCGGAACGAGCCCTCGTCCAGGAGCAGTTCGATCCGCTCCCGCACGGTGAGCTTGCCCTTGGCCTTCTGAGCGGCGGTGGCCTGTTCGCCGGGTCCTGCGTGCACCCGCTCCTTGATGGCCGCCAGCTCCGCGACGTGCAGTCTCATCTCTCCCCTTACCGGTCGCCGTCACCGGGGACGTGGACGTGGACCTGGATCTGAACCCCGGTCTGGACCTGGACGCTGCGTGTGGTCAGTTGGTGAGCTTGCGCAGGCCGTTGATCTGGAGGACGGCGAACGCGCCCACGACGAGGGCCTGCATCGGAATCCACACCGTGCCGATCGTGTTCGGGTCGAACCAGCCGAACAGCGCGGTGGCGATGCTGGCGACGGCCCACAGCAGGTTGGCCTCGATGACGATCTTAGTGGCGGCCGCGGACGGCACCTGCTGGGCGGCGAGGACGCCGACGAGCACGCCGTAGACGGTGAGGAAGACGCCGATGCCGCGCAGCAGGCCGGCGTCCATGTCGAGCAGGTCGCCGCGGCCCGCGGCGATCAGGTAGATCAGGCCGTTGCCGGCCGTCACGGCGGCGTCGAGGCCGAGGAAGAGACGCAGCGGGCGCGCGGCGGCGGACGAGCTGGTGGCCGCGGTTCCAAGCGTTGCGGAGGTCTGGCTCGTGGTCATGGGATCTCCTGGTGGATACGGTGGTCGGGGTTCATGCGCGCCGCGCGGGGCGCGTACGAGGGGGCCGCGTGGAGGGCGGGCGCCCGCTTGTTTCCGTACCGATGGTGGCAACCGGCGCTGACCGGGCGCTGACGCGTGCCCTCCGGGGAGGTCGAGCGGGTGGGCGGTGCGTCGGCGGCGTCGCGAAGCCGTGCCCGCGGGCCACCGGCGTGTCTGTGCACCGGTGGGGTACGTCGGGCTTGTGGCCGTCGAGTGGTCCGAACCCGAAGCCGAGCCCGAGCCCGAAGCTGAGCCCGAGCCCGAAGCCGTGCGTGCATGGCTCACCGGGCTCACGTGCGTGCGGGGCTCAACGGGCTCAGGCGGGCTGGAGAAGCGCGGCGCGGGCGACCGTGCCGGTACCGGTGCCGGCCAGGGCCGGGTCATGCGCGAGGATCGCGTGCTCCACGTGGCGCAGCGCGGGGGACGGGTCGATGCCCAGCTCGTCCGAGAGGTGCCGGCGCATGGTGCGGTAGGCGTTGAGGGCGTCCGCCTGGCGGCCGGAGCGGTAGAGGGCGACCATCAGCTGTTCGCAGAAGCGTTCCCTCAGCGGGTGGTTGCTGTGCGCCTCGTGGAGTTCGGCGAGCATCGCCGCGTGGTGGCCGAGGCGCAGCTCCGCCTCGAAGCGGAGTTCCATGGCCCGCATGCGGTACTCCTCGTAACGGGCGCAGGCCAGCTGGCAGATGGTGCCGCCGGGAAAGTCGCCGAATACGGGGCCGCGCCACATGGCGAGCGCCTGGCCGAGCAGTTGTGCCGTGGCGGCGGCGTCCGCGGGGCCCGCGGCCTCGGCCTGCCGGACCGCCTTGGTGAACTCCGCGGCGTCGAATTCGCCCTCGTGGATGGTGAGCCGGTATCCGGAAGGGTGGATCGTCACGCGGGAAACCATGAGTTCGGGCTCCAGGCTCTTCAATTTGCGACGGAGCCGGCTGATGTGTGCCTGCAGAGCGTTGGCCTGCTTGTCGGGGACGGAATCGCCCCACATTTCCTCTACGAGGCTCTCGCCCGATATCGGGCGGCCCTCGCTGACGAGCAGGGTCTGGATGAGGTTGCGCTGGAGATCTCCGGAGATCTCCGCGAAACCTAATGCGGTGCGGATCTGCAGTGCTCCGAGAATCGAAAAGCTCAGCATGCCGTTTCCCCCTTGGCTTTCGTTGCTGCAACGTCGGGGCGGTTCACCTTCCGGGTCGCCAGGGCCATCGGTGCTGCGGCGTGGGGGACCGCGGGTGGAGGTCGGCGTGGCGATCTCTGGCTGTCCCCGACCGGGGGGAGCCCGAGGGTGCGCCCTCTGGCTCCCTTCCAGCGAAGACCCTCTCACGGTATCATTCCTTTGGGAAGGTATTTTTTTGAACGGGTCTCGTCAGATCGGGGGGAAGGGCTCTGATCTGCCGGTTGACCTGCTGGTTCTCCCGGGGGAAGTGAGACACGCCCGGGGCATGCAGGCCCGCCCCGGCAGGCCGAGCCGCTCTCGCGGGGCGCCGGGGCGGTCGCTTCGCCGAGGCGGGGGAGGCCCGGCGAAGTGGATGTGGAAGTCATGGTTCCGTTGGCGGAGAGGGCAGGATTCGAACCTGCGTGGGCCGCGTGCGACCCGACCGTGGGCTTGCGCCCGAGGTCCCCGTTAAGCCGCTCCGGGCACCTCTCCTGGTGGTGCGGGCACAAGGGTTCTGTGCCGGCGGAGAGGGCAGGATTCGAACCTGCGTGGGCCGCGAACGACCCGACCTTGGACTGAAGCCCGAGATCCCCGATAAACCACTCCGGGCACCTCTCCCTGTTCCCGGCCCGGTTTCCCGTGCCGTTCACGAGAACAACATTGCCAGCGCCTTCTGACGGATCGCTGACGTTTCTCTGACATGCCCTTCCGCGCCTGCCGCGTGAGCTTTCCGCCCTTCCCATCAAAGGGGCGGCGGTGCTCTACTCTCAACGACCGCAACGGCTTCCGAAAGGGATACGGATCATGACCGTGACCGTAGTGGAAAATCCGATTCTCAAGGCTGTGCGCAGTTATACGCGGGCCGAGAACCCCAGCGCGTTCCTCGCGCTCAACAGCGGCAACAGTTCCTTCACGCTGCCGGGAACGGACGGCGTCGTCGTCTACCGCAGGACCGGCCGGTTCGCCGTCCAGTTCGGTGGGCCCTTCGCCGCCCCCGAGGAGTACGACACCCTCCTCGACGGCTTCCGGCGGCACGTGAAGGAGCAGGGGCTCACGCACGTCGGCGTCCAGCTCCAGCGCGACGACGCCGAGCGGTACGCGCGCCAGGGGTTCACCGTCAACCAGATCGGCGCCTCCTGGGCCGTGAGCCTCGCGGAGTTCACCCTCCGCGGCACCCGCTTCATGCAGCTGCGCAACAAGATCTCCCGCGCCCACCGCAACGGCCTCCAGATCCAGGAGGTCGAGGCCGGCGCCTGCCAGGGCGCGCTGGAGGCCATCGACGGCGCCTGGCTCTCCAGTAAGGGCGCCGCCCGCCCCTTGGAGTTCCTGGTCGGCGAGATCGGCGGCGAGGCCCAGCAGCACCGGCGGCTGTTCGTCGGCACGATCAACGACGCCCCGGTGGCGTACATCTCGTACTCCCCGGTCTTCGGCTCCCGCGCCGGCTGGATGCACGACCTGAGCCGGCGCGTTCCGGACGGGTCGCCGGGCCTGATGGAGGCGATCAACGCGCACGCCATCGAGGTGTTCCGCGGCGAGGGCGTCCCGTGGCTGCACTTCGGGTTCACGCCCTTCACCGGCCTGGACGCGGAACACGAACTGGACGGCCACAGCCCGGCGTTCCAGTGGCTGATGCACGCCCTGTGGGCCGAGGGCGCCGCGCTCTACCCGGCCCAGACGCAGCTGTCGTACAAGCACAAGTGGGCGCCCGACGCGACCATCCCGGAGTACGTCGCCTTCGACGGACCCGCGTCGCTGGCATCCTTCGCCCACATCTTCCGGGCCTGCAACGCCTTCTGACGGAACATCAGCAGCGCCCGCCAGGCCCCCGTACACCGCATCCGACCCATAGGAGTGAACGACGATGAGTGGCAACGCGGAGACCATCGACACGCTCAAGCACGCCATGGTGGAACAACTCATGGCCGTCATCGCCGCCCCGGACGACGAGGACGTGGCCCGCGCCGCGGACACCGTGGTCCACGATCTGGACGCCCTGCTGCGGGCCGAGCCCGGCCCCGCGGCCTGAGCGGGCGCGCGGCGGCACCGAGCGGCGCCGGTCAGTCCAGCATCAGTGCCACATCAGCGCCGCACGGAACGCTGCACACACGTTCGCCCGGCGTCCGTCCGGTGGGATGACCCGTGCGCCGGGCGGGCGCCGCCGCCCGGTTCGGGCACTTCTTCCGAGGAGAGCTTCGTATGCAGCGTCCGCACGTCCAAGAGACCGGTGTCGCCGTGGCCCCGCAGCGCACCGACGTCCCGCAGCGCACCGGGGCATCCGCAACCTTCTCCGAGCTGCTCAAACGCGTGAAGGCGGAGGGGCTGCTCGACCTCGACCCGCGGTACTACATAGGGCGCCTCGTCCGGAACACCACGCTGCTGGTGGCCGGGCTCACCGCGTTCTTCCTGCTGGGCGACTCGTGGTGGCAGCTCGTCGTGGCGGTGTGGATGGGCCTCTGCGGTGGCCAGTCGTCCTTCATGTGGCACGACGCGGGCCACAAGGCGATGTTCCGCGACAAGCGGGCCGCGTCCGCCGTCGGCTACTTCCACGCCAACTTCGTCAACGGCGTCAGCTTCGGCTGGTGGGTCAACCACCACAACCGCCACCACAGCAACCCCAACCACCTCGACATGGACCCGGACATCGGCCGGCGCACCGCGATCTTCGACATCAAGCAGTACGCGACCCGCACCCCCCGGCAGCGCTTCATCGTGCGCTACCAGAGCGTGCTCTTCTTCGTGCTGCTCGTCCTCGAGTCGTTCAAGATGCACAAGACGGCCGTGAAGTCGATCGCGCAGGGCCTCACCAAGCGTCCCGTCCTGGAGTCCACTCTCCTCCTGGCGCGCGCGCGATCTATCTGACCTGCGTCTTCACCGTCCTGTCGCCGGTCCTCGCGGTCGCCTTCATCCTCGTCCAGCAGGCCACCCTCGGCGTCTACTTCGGCATGATCTTCGCCCCGAACCACAAGGGCATGGACGTCCGTGACGGCGACGAGGAGACCCTGGACTGGCTGGAGCGGCAGGTCCTCACCTCCCGCAACATCCGCCCGTCCTGGTTCATCGACTTCCTGTACGGCGGCCTCAACTACCAGGTCGAGCACCACCTGTTCCCGGCCATGCCGCAGAAGAACCTGGGCCGGGCCCGCGAACTGACCCGTGAGTACTGCGCCGAGCGCGGGGTTCCCTACCACGAGGTCGGCTTCTGGGCGTCCTACCGCGAGGTGGCCTCCTACCTGCACGAGGTCAGCGCACCGGTCCGCCGGGGCGAGGTCGACGCGCACATCGAACGGGCCGCCTGATGGTCCACACGGTCACCAGACCGGCGGCCGGTGGCCCGGCCGCCGCTCCCGTCGCGCCCGGCGCGCCCTCCTCCATAGGCGCCCGGCTCGACCGCATGCCGATCACGCCGACCCACCGCAGCGTCACCGCGGTCATCGGCGTCGGGCTGCTGTTCGACACGTTCGAGAACAACCTCTCCGGCACCATCGCCAAGGTGCTCCAGGACGACTTCGCGTTCGGTGCCACCGAGCTGAAACTCGTCCTCGCCTCGGCCTTCATCGGCCAGTTCATCGGCTCGCTCGTGCTCGGCAAGGTCGCCGACCGGTACGGGCGGCGCCGGGCGTTCCTCATCAACCTCGCGATCTACTCCGGGTTCTCGCTGCTCGGGGCCTTCTCGCCGAACGCGGTCTGGCTGATCGCCACCCGGTTCCTCGCCGGCGTCGGCATCGGCGCCGAACAGTCGCTCTCCGACTGCTACTTGTCGGACGTCCTGCCCGCCAAGAAGCGCGGCAGGTTCATCGCCTGGGCCTACACCCTGGCCTTCTGCGGGGTGCCCGCCGTGGGGTTCGCCGCGCTGTGGCTCGTTCCGCTGACCCCGCTCGGCATCGACGGCTGGCGCTGGCTCTTCGTGATCGGCGCGCTCGGCTCGGCCGTGGTGTGGGTGCTGCGCAGGCGGCTGATCGAGTCGCCGCGCTGGCTGGCCGCGGTCGGCCGCGAGGAGGAGGCGGACGCGCTGGTCTCCCGCATGGAGGCCGAGGTGCCGGGCGGAGCCGCTCCGGCGCCCGCCCTCGATGCGGCGGCCGGGACGGAGTCCGCCGCGGCGGGCCCCGCCACCCGCCTGCGCGACATCTTCCAGCCCCACCTGCGCCGCCGCACCGTCATGCTCTGGATCTTCTGCTCCCTCTCGACGGTCGGCTACTACGGCTTCGGCACGCTGGCGCCGCAGATCCTGTCCGCCAAGGGGTACGGGATCGTCGCCGGGATCGGCTTCACCGCGGTGTGCTTCCTCGGCTACCCGGTCGGCTCCGCTCTCACGGTGCCGATCATCGACCGCTTCGAACGCAAGAAACTCGTGGCCGCCTCGGCCGCCTCGATGGTCGTCGCCGGGCTCGGCTTCTCCTTCGCGGGCTCACCGGCGCTCATCATGGTCTTCGGCTTCGTCTACACCGTGTGCAGCAACATCTTCTCCAACGTCTCGCACGTCTATCTCGCCGAGCAGTACCCGACCGCCATCCGCGCGGCCGCGTCCGGCGCCGCGTACTCGCTCTCCAAACTCAGCGCCGCGGCCCTGCCGTTCGTGCTGCTCCCGGTCCTCCAGTCGTACGGGCCCGGCGCGCTGTTCGCCGTCATCGCCGCCGTGATGGCCGCGCTCGCCGCGACGGTCCTCTCCCTGGGGGAGCGCACCACCGGCGCCTCGGTCGACCGCGCGCCCGCCGGCTGACCCGACCGTCCCCGTACCGCCGACCCCGATGAGGAACCCCTCATGGCCTATGTCATCGCTCAGCCCTGCGCCGACGTGAAGGACAAGTCCTGCGTCGACGAATGCCCCGTGGACTGCATCTACGAAGGCGGCCGCGCCCTCTACATCCACCCCGAGGAATGCGTGGACTGCGGCGCCTGCGAGCCCGTCTGCCCCGTGGAGGCCATCTACTTCGAGGACGACGTGCCCGCCGGGTGGGGCGACCACCGCGGCTCCAACGCCGCCTTCTTCGACACGATCGGCTCGCCGGGCGGCGCCGCCGGGCTCGGCGCGCAGCCGCACGACTCCGCCCTGGTCGCCTCCCTGCCGCAGGCGGTGGCGTCATGAGCGGGCTGCTCGCGGGCAAGCGCGTCCTGGTGACCGGCGTCCTCACCGAGGCGTCCATCGCCTTCCACGCGGCGCGCATCGCCCAACTGGAGGGCGCCGAGGTCGTGCTGACCGGCTTCGGGCGGCTCTCGCTCATCGAGCGCACCGCCGCGCTGCTGCCGAAGCCCGCCCCCGTCGTCGAGCTGGACGTCACCGACCCGGCGCACCTGGACGGGCTCGCGGACCGCGTGCGGGAGACCTTCGGGGGCCCCGGCGGCCTCGACGGCGTCGTGCTCTCCATCGCCTACGGCCCGCCCGGCGCCTTCCACTTCCTCGACGGCGCCTGGGAGGACGTGTCGACCGCCGTGCACGTCTCCGCGTACTCCCTGAAGTCCCTCACCACCGCCTGCCTGCCGCTCATGGAACCGCGCGGCGGCTCCGTGGTGGGCGTCACCTTCGACGCCACCGTGGCTTGGCCGAAGTACGACTGGATGGGGGTCGCGAAGGCGGCCCTGGAGTCCACCAGCCGCTACCTCGCCCGTGACCTCGGGCCCCGCGGCGTCCGCTGCAACCTCGTCGCCGCGGGCCCGCTGCGCTCCATGGCCGCCAAGTCCATCCCGGGCTTCTCCGAGCTGGCCGACGACTGGCACACCCGCGCCCCGGCCGGCTGGGACCTCACCGACCCGGAGCCCGCGGCCCGCGGCATCGTCGCGCTGCTCTCGGACTTCTTCCCCCGCACGACGGGCGAGATCGTCCACGTCGACGGCGGCGCCCACATGATGGGCGCGTGACCCGGCGCCCGCCCGTGGGGACACAGCGATGGGGGGAGTTCAGGTGATCACCTGAACTCCCCCCAAGTCGTCGGTCACTCGGTCGTGCCGTCCGGCAGGATGCGGCCGAATCCCGTGTACGGGACCAGCGCCTCGGGCAGCTCCACCGAACCGTCCGGCCGGGCCCCCTGCTCCAGGAGCGCGGCCACCGTCCGGCCGACCGGCAGCGCCGAGCCGTTCAGCGTCGCCGCGGGCTCCTTGCGGCCGTCCGCGGCGCGGTGGCGGATGCCGGCGCGGCGGGCCTGGAAGGTGCCGCAGTCGGAGACCGAGGAGATCTCGCGGTACGAGCCGCTGCCCGGCAGCCACACCTCGATGTCGTACGTCATCCGGGCCGAGAACCCGAGGTCGCCCGCGGGCAGCAGCACGACCCGGTAGGAGAGTTCCAGGCGCCGCAGGCACTCCTCGGCGTGGCCCAGTATCAGTTCCAGCTGCGCCTGGGCGTCCTCGGGGGCGCAGACGCGGACCAGCTCCACCTTCTCGAACTGGTGCAGCCGCAGGATGCCGCGGGTGTCCCTGCCGTACGCCCCCGCCTCCGCGCGGAAGCACGGGGTGCGTGCCGTGAACGCGTACGGCAGCTCGCGCGCCTCCAGCGTCTGCTGGGCGAGCAGGTTGGTCAGCGGGACCTCGGCGGTGGGGATCAGGAACAGCTCCCGGTCGCCGACCCGCGTGGCGAACAGGTCCTCCTCGAACTTGGGGAGCTGGCCGGTGCCCGTCATGGTGTCGCGGTTGACGAGGAACGGCACCGAGTGCTCGGTGTAGCCGTGCTCGGCGGTGTGCAGATCGAGGAAGAAGTCGGTGAGCGCCCGCTCCAGGCGGGCCCCCGGGCCCCGGCTCACGGTGAAGCGGGCACCGGAGAGCCGGGCCGCCGCCTTGCCGTCGAAGAGGCCGAGCCGCTCCCCGATGTCGGCGTGGTGCCGTCGTCGCCGCCGCGCACGGGGGCGGGCCGCCGCGGCGCACCTCCACCGCCTCCTTCTCGGAGTCGCCGTCCGGGACGGTGTCGAGCGGGATGTTGGGGATGGCGAGGACGAGGCCGGCGAGCCGCTTGCCGGCCTCCTTGGCGGTCGCCTCGGCCTGCTGGACCTCGGCGCGCAGCGCGCGGGCCGCCTCCTTCTCCTCCTCGGTGGGCGGCCCCGCCCTGCGCTCGCGGGCGGCGCGGTTCATCTCGGTGCGCAGCCGGGTCACCTCGGCCTGGGCGTCGGCCCGGCCGCGGTGGGCCGCGCCGAGCGCGGCGACGTCCAGGTCGTGGCGGCGGCGGGCCAGGCGCGCACCGCCTCGGGCCCGGACGCGATCAGTTCGCGCGGATCGTGCATGGCTTCTCCTGGGTCTGCGGTGCGGGACGGGGGAGATGCGCCGAGCCGCCCCCCTGGCGGAGGGGCGGCTGCGGCTCCTGCCGG
>RBWT01000254.1 GCA_004010275.1 Streptomyces huasconensis | reverse complement strand
GGCGGTGGGGTTGCCCGCGTGGCCGGAGCCGCCGAGGCCGCTCGCCCGTGTAGCCGGGGCCGCCGAGGTCCGTGGGGGCGCCTGGGACGCTCGGGGCGCCCGGGTCGCCGCGCAGGATGTGCCGGATCAGGGCCCGCACCCGCTCCCCGTCCAGCTCGTGCCCGAAGAGTTCGCGCGTCGCCGCGTCGAGCCGGGCCAAGTGGTGGCCGATGCCGCGCACCTTGCCGCCCCTGACCTGCATCGCGGTGAAGTGCCCCGGGTGGTTGAGGGCCGGCCAGAGCAGATTCTCCGCGGTGGCGGGACGCCCGTCGACCTCAATGCGCCGCACCGGCGCGGTGGTTGTCATGCAGCCACGCTACGAGACGGCCACCGGGGGCCCTGCGGCCTCCGGCGGCTCTGCGGCCTCGGCGGACCCGGTGGCCTTGGGGGGCCCGGTGGCTTTGGCTGGCCTGCGGCCTCCAGCGGCCCTGCGGCCTCCAGCGGCCCTGCGGCCTCGGCGGACCGGGTGGCCTTGGGGGACCCGGTGGCCTTGGCCTGCCCTACGGCCTCCAGCGGCCCTGTGGCCGTGGTCGGTCCGGTGGCCTTGGCTGGCCCGGTGGCCTTTTTTGGTCCCGCGCCTTGGTCGGCACGGTGGCCTTGGTTGGTCCTGCGGTCTTGGCTGGCCCCTAGGCCTTGGCCGGTCCCGCGGTCTTGGTCGGCCCGGTGGCCTCGGTCGGCCCTCGGCCTTGGTCGGCCCTGCGGCCCCGCCTGGCCCGGTGGCCTTGGCCGACCCCGCGGCCTCGGCTGGCCCCTAGGCCTTGGCCGGCCCGCCGCCCCGGCCTCCGTCGCCTCCGCGTCGCCCCCCGTCGGCGCCCGGCGCCTTCTCCTCCAGCAGCGCGCGCGGCCCGGGGCCGTGTTCGCCCAGCTCGTCCCAGGGGTTGGTCAGCGCGCACTTGGCGAGGGAGAGGCAGCCGCAGCCGATGCAGTCGGTGAGGTTGTCGCGCAGCCGCTGGAGGGTGCGGACGCGCTCGTCGAGGTCGGTGCGCCAGCACTCGGAGATCCTCGCCCAGTCCTCGCGGGTCGGCGTGCGGTCCTCGGGCAGCAGGCCGAGCACCTCGCGGATGGTGGCGAGCGGGATGCCGAGCCGCTGCGAGGTGCGGATGAACGCGACCCTGCGCAGGGTGTCGCGGCTGTAACGGCGCTGGTTGCCCGGGGTGCGGCGGGACGTGATGAGCCCCTCGCGTTCGTAGAACCGCAGGGCGGACGGGGCGACTCCGCTGCGTGCGGCGAGCTCTCCGACGGTGGCTTCCTTGGCGTCCGGTGCGAGGTGCGCGGTCATGCCGTTCAGATTAGCCACCAGGAGCGCTTGACCTGAACCAAGGTTTAACTATGAGGCTTGGCCCATGACTGAGACCACGTCCCCCCAGTTCCTGTCCGCCGCCCCCGCTGCCCGGGAGGCGGAGAAGCCGCTCCATGTCGTCGTGATCGTCGGCAGCAACCGTGAGGGCCGCTTCGGGCCGATCGTCGCCGAGTGGCTGCTCGCCCGGGTCCGCGAACGCCCCGACCTCTCCGTCGACGTCGTCGACCTCGCCGAGGTCGACCTGCCGACCTCCCTCTCCTTCAGCCCGTCCGCCGCCGTGACCGCCGAACTCGCCAAGGTCACCCCGAAGCTGGCCGCCGCCGACGCGTTCATCGTCCTCACCCCCGAGTACAACCACTCCTACCCGGCATCCCTGAAGAACGTCATCGACTGGCACAAGGCCGAGTGGGAGGCCAAGCCCGTCGCCTTCGTCTCCTACGGCGGGCTCTCCGGAGGCCTGCGCGCCGTCGAGCACCTGCGCCCGGTCTTCGCCGAGCTGCACACGGTCACCATCCGCGACACCGTCTCCTTCCACAACGCGGGCGCCCTCTTCGACGACGCCGGCAACCACCACGATCCGACGGGGCCCGACGCCGCCGCCAAGACCTTGCTCGACCAGCTGTCCTGGTGGGGCTGGGCCCTGCGCAGCGCCAAGGCGGCACGCCCGTACGGGAGTTAGGGGTTGGTTCGGGTTGGAGGGACGAGGAGGGAGGCGGCGGCCGCGTGGAGTCAGGCGCGGGGCAGGTTGACGGCCGCCACCGCACCGCCGTCCGCCGCGTTGGAGAGGCCGATACGGGCGCCGATCACCTGGGCCTGGCCGAACGCGATGGTCAGTCCGAGGCCGGTGCCCTGACCCCGCTCGCGCGCCCCGGTCTGGAAGCGCTGCGGGCCGTCCCTCAGGAGGCACTCGGGGAAACCGGGTCCGTGATCGCGCACCGTGACCTCCGTGCCCTCGACCCACACCTCGACCGGCTCGCCGCCGTGCCTCCGTGCGTTGGCGACGAGGTTCGTCAGGATGCGCTCCAGGCGGCGCACGTCGGTGCGTACGAACGTGTCGTACGCGGCCTGTGTCCCCCGCGCCGTGAACGCGGCCGCCGAGCCGCCCGCGCGCTCCGCGATCGCCTCGACGAGGCGCCCCAGCGGATGCGTCTCCAGGTCCGGTCTCTCCACCTCTGCGTCCAGCCGCGCCACCTCCAACAGGTCCTCCGTGAGGGCGCGCAGGGCGTCGACCCGGTCGCGCACCAGCTCCGTCGGGCGGCTCGGCGGCAGCAGTTCGGCCGCCGTGTGCAGCCCGGTCAGCGGGGTGCGCAGCTCGTGCGCGACGTCGGCGGTGAAGCGCTGCTCCGCCTCCAGGCGCTGTTGCAGGGAGGCGGCCATCGTGTCGACGGCGGTGGCCAGTTCGGCCACCTCGTCCCGGCCGTGCCGCACGCCCGGCGGCCGGGGGTGGTTGATACGGGCGTCCAGTTCGCCCTGGCTGATGCGCCGCGCGATCGCCGCCGCGGTGCGCAGTTCACGGCTCAGCCTGCTGGAGAGCCCGCCGCCGCGCGAGCGCCGCGAGGGCCACGACCACGCCACCGGAGATCATCACCCGCCGGTCGAACTCGGCCACCTCGGCGGCCTGTTCGCGCAGCGGCACGCGGACGGACAGGACGTGGCGGGTCCGGCCGCCGACCGGCCGCGCCGCCCAGACGCACGGGTCGTCCGAGGAGAGGTCGAGGTAGGTGGCGCGCCGCCCGGCCAGCGCCGCCCGCCGCAGCGGCGCGGGCAGGTCCGGGGCGTCGATCACCGCGTCCGTATCACCCTGGTCGACCTGCCCGGTGAGTTCGTACAACTGCCGTACGCGGACCAGTTGCGCGGTGGCTCCCGACCGGGCGTTCCCGGCGACCTGGTCCAGCCGGGCGTGGTGGATGAGCAGCCCGATGGCCGCGGCGACCACGGCGCAGCCCCCCGGCGAGCAGCGCGGTGATCTTCCAGCGCAGCCCGAGGGCGTTGAGCGAGGCGCGCGCGCCGGAACGGGGCGCCGCGGCCTTGCGCGGCAGCAGCGGCAGCAGCGGTATCAGCGGCCTCGCGATCCTGAGCGCCATCAGGGCCCTCCCGGCGGCCGGGTGGACGACAGGCAGGGGGACGCGGGCCCGGCCGGGCCCGGCTCCGCCCTCTCCGTGGGGTCGCCCTGGCCGCCCCGCCGCTTGGAGCGACCCCGGTCACTCGTGAGGTCCCTGAAGTCGCTGACCGTGGACATCCGCACGCCGTCCCAGTGGAAGCGCACGGCCTGGTCCCCGCCCTCCGCGCACGGCATGCGGACGAGCAGGTCGGCGCCGATCGTCTCGACGCTCATCCGCCGCCCGGAGGTCAGCAGGACCGGGTAGACCTTGCCGCCGCGCGCGCTGTAGACGGCCAGGACGTTCCGCCCGCTCTCGGTGTCCGCGGCGACCAGCATCTCGGGCTTCTTGTCGCCGGTCAGGTCCAGGAACGCGGCCGCCTCAGCCCGGCCCGCCCCGGCCGGTCGATCAGCTCCCGGCCGGCCAGCGGCCTCGTACGCGGATCGGCGCGCAGGACGGCGTGGACGCTTCAGCGAGGCGAGACCCGCGGAGCCGACCCGCGGCAGACCCTTGAGCGGCTTCGGCGGCGGCTGGCGCGTGGCGGCCGTCCGCGCCGGCGCCCGCGGCGACGTACCCGACCAGGCGGGCCAGACCACCTCCGGGCGCGGTTGCGCGGAGACCGGCGGAGCGGCCTCGCCGGAATCGAGGCCGTCGGGCCCGGCACATCCGACGCACCCGGCGAATACGAGGGTCACGAGCGAGACGAGGACGCCAGGGGAGCGGTGCACGGGGGGAGCGGGCGCCGAGAGGAGGCCCGACGCCGAAGGAAGGGGCGCCGAAGGAAGGGGTGACGGGCGGCCGGGTGACGGGCGGCGGGGAGACGGGCAGCGGGGCGACGGTGGCTGTGGATCGGGTTCATGGCGTGGCTGACTCGTGCGGAGGCCGACGGGCTGGTGGTGGCCGGCCGTGGGGACCGCGCCGGGGGCCCGGCGCGGAGACCGGCCACCGCTGTCGACGGTAGGAACCGCCCATCACAGAAAACGGGAGATTATGTAACAATCACGCCCAGGAGCACGGAAACCCCCATGCCGGGGACCTTCGGCCTGGACGCTCGCCCCTGACCGCCGCTGTGCACAATCGGCGTATGGACGACGAACCGATGACGCGGCCCGCACAGACCGAGCGGCCCACGCAGGCAGTCGAGGACGCACGGCCCGAGCCGACCGCGGTGACCGGGGAGAATGACTTGAGCGCGGCGACCGTACTGACCGTGCTGACCACGACCGACGCCGAGGACAGGGCCCGTGACCTCGCGTACGGCGCGATCCGGGCGCACCTCGCGGCCTGCGCGCAGATCAACGGCCCCGTCACCTCCGTGTACCGCTGGGAGGGCGAGATCGAGACCGCCCACGAATGGCAGGTACTCCTCAAGACCGCCGCCGCCCGCTACGCCGCCCTGGAGGCCTGGCTCACCGAGGCCCACGGCTACGACACCCCGGAGATCATCGCCACACCCGTGGTCCAGGGGAGCGCGGCCTACCTGGAGTGGGTGCGGCGGGAGACCGCCGAGTGACCGGCCCTGAGCGGCGGCTCCGTACGCGGCGAGTTGATTGACGGCTTGCAGCAGCGGCGGCCGCCCCACGAGCAACGCGCCCCACGCCCGCCCCAGCAGACAAAACCCGCAGCTCGACGCCGACGCACTCGATCTGGCGTACTCCACCACTCATACGGACGACATCACGCGACCACGCAGCGTCACGGACTCGAGACTCTGCGTGTGCCCTTCCGGTCCACGCGACCGGTGCGTGAGCACCACGACCACGTCCTCAAGAAGGAGTCGCCTCGTGCGAGTTCGCCGTTCCCTGCCCGCGTTCGTCGGAGCCGTGACCCTCGCCCTCGGTATGTCGATGGTGGCGACCGCCACCGCCACCGCCGTCTCACCGACCGCCATCCAGAACCCCTGCGGGTTCTACGAGACCCATAGCGACGCCTATTACAACCACTGCACGAGCGACGGCTCGAAGATCCTGATCGAGATCGACGACTGGGGCCCGAACACCATCAAGTGCGTGGGCCCGGGCGTCACCTGGATCGGCGAAGCCGGGGACATCGACGGCGCCTGGTACATCGGCCGCACCTGCTGACCCTCATCCCCTCCTAAACCTGCCCCGACAGGCCCGGGCCCCCCAGCGGCCCGGGCCGCGCCCGTGGCGCGGCGGCTTCGGCCGTGTCCGTTGACGCGGCGGCCTCGGTCCCGCTCGTCGACTCCACCGGTTCCAGCCGCACCGCGCACACCTTGAACTCCGGCATCCGCGACACGGGATCGAGCGCCGGATGCGTCAGGGAGTTGGCCCGCCCCTCGCCCGCCCAGTGGAACGGCATGAAGACCGTGTCCGACCGGATCGCCGTCGTGACCCGCGCCGGAGCCACCGCCCGGCCACGCCGCGACACCACGGCGACCGCCTCGCCCTCCGCTATCCCGAGCCGCGCCGCGAGTCGTGGATGGATCTCCACGAACGGCCCGGGCGCGGCGGCGTTGAGCTCCTCGACCCGCCGCGTCTGCGCCCCCGACTGGTATTGCGCGAGCACCCGCCCGGTGGTCAACAACACGGGATACTCCGCGTCCGGCTCCTCGGCGGCGGCCCGGTGCGCGACCGGCACGAACCGCGCCCGCCCGTCCTCCGTGGCGAACCGGTCGAGGAACAACCGAGGCGTCCCGGGATGCACGGCCCTGGCACCCCGCGCACCCTCCGCACCCTTCGCCCTGTCCACACCCTCCGTACCCTGCGCTCTGTCCGCACCCTCCGGACCCTCCGCGCTCCCTTCTCCCTCCTCGCCTCGGGGGCACGGCCAGAACACCCCCTCGCCTTCCCCCTCCCTCAACCGCTCGTACGAGATGCCGGAGTAATCCGCGGCCCCGCCCGCGCTCGCCCGGCGCAGTTCCTCGAAGACCTCCTGCGGATCGGTGGGGAACTTCTTCCCGTGACCGAGCCGCTCCGCGAGCCCGTGCAGCACCTCCAGGTCACTGCGCACCCCGTCGGGCGCGGACACCGCCCGGCGGCGGAGCAGCACCCGGCCTTCCAGGTTCGTCACCGTCCCCGTCTCCTCGGCCCACTGCGTCACCGGCAGTACCACGTCCGCCAGTTCGGCCGTCTCGGACAGCACCACGTCCGCCACCGCCAGGAAGTCGAGCGACCGCAGCCGCTCCTCCACATGCGCGGCCCGCGGCGCCGACACGACCGGGTTGGAACCCATCAGGAGCAGCGTCTTGATGTCCCCGCCGAGCGCGTCGAGCAGTTCGTACGCCGACCGGCCGGGGCCCGGCAGCGAATCGGGGTCCACGCCCCAGACCTCCGCCACGTGCGCCCGCGCCGCCGGGTCCGTCAGCTTGCGGTAGCCGGGCAGCTGGTCCGCCTTCTGGCCGTGCTCGCGCCCGCCCTGGCCGTTGCCCTGCCCGGTCAGGCAGCCGTACCCGGACAGCGGACGCCCCGCCCGGCCCGTGGCGAGGCACAGATTGATCCACGCCCCGACGGTGTCCGTGCCCTTGGACTGCTGCTCGGGCCCGCGCGCGGTGAGCACCATCGAGGTCTCCGCGTCGCAGAACATGCGTACCGTCTCGCGCAGTTGGGGCACCGGCACGCCGGTGATTCGTTCGACCAGCTCCGGCCAGTGCGCCATCGCCGCCGCACGCGCCTCCTCCCAGCCGGCCGTCCGCTCCTCGATGAACGCCTCGTCCGTGCGGCCCCCGGCCACGACCAGGTGCAGCAGGCCGAGCGCCAGGGCGAGGTCCGTGCCGGGACGCGGCGCCAGATGCAGGTCGGCCTGCTCCGCGGTGCGCGTCCGGCGCGGGTCCACGACGATCAGCGTGCCGCCGTTCTCCCGCAGCTCCGTGAGGTACCGCAGGGCGGGCGGCATCGTCTCGGCGAGGTTCGACCCGACGAGGATTACGCAGCCGGTGCGCGGGATGTCCGCCAACGGGAACGGCAGCCCCCGGTCGAGCCCGAACGCCCGCTGCCCGGCCGCCGCCGCCGACGACATGCAGAACCGTCCGTTGTAGTCGATCTGCGACGTGCCGAGCGCCACCCGCGCGAACTTGCCGAGCGCGTACGCCTTCTCGTTGGTCAGCCCTCCTCCACCGAAGACCCCGCACGCGTCCGCGCCGTGTTCCGCACGGGCACGGGACAGCTCGTCGGCGATCCGGTCCAGGGCCTCCTCCCAGGTGGCCGGCGTGAGCTTGCCCGTGGCGTGGGATCGGACGAGAGGCTCGGTCAGGCGCACCCGGGAGGAGAGCAGAGCGGGCGCGGTGCGTCCCTTGCCGCACAGGGCACCCTTGTTCACGGGGAACGCCGCGCGCTCCACGACCTCCACGCCACCATCCGAGCCCGCCGTCAACCCCATCCCGCACTGCAACGCGCAGTAGGGGCAGTGGGTCGCCGTCACCGCCGTGGCCGCGGGAGTCGCGGAGGTCGCCGGTGTCGCGGGTGTCGCCGTGGAGTGCATGCCGCCCAGCGTCCGCCGTTCTTGTTACGTGCCCGGACGCGCTCGCGTTACGCACGCGGTAAGCCGATCTCAGCCATGCCCGCGCCCCACTGTGAGGTACGGCCCCGAGCCGCCGGTGGACGGACACTTTGACGGTTTGGTGCGCGGCCAGGCACCTGCGGGTGTGTCGTGGCTGGACGCGCGGTTCCCCGCGCTCCTTCGGGGCACCCGAGCCCCCAAGACTCACCGCCCCGAAGCCAGCGCCCGTTCCACGCCCCGCTCTCGCGGGCCCAGGAAGCGCGGGTCCGGGTGGAGCGTCGCGTCCAGCGCCGCCTTGCCCGCGGCCAGCACCTCCCGCGCCCCGCCGTAGTACCAGGTCGTGTCGTGCACGGCGTCCACTCCGACGCCGTACGACGAGACGCCCGCCGCGCCGCAGAGCGCGACCGCCCTGCGTATGTGGAAGCCCTGGCTGATCAGCACCGCCCGGTCCACGCCGAAGATCTTCTTGGCGCGCACGCAGGAGTCCCACGTGTCGAACCCGGCGTAGTCGCTCACGATCCGCCGGTCCGGCACGCCGTGCTTCTTCAGATAGGCGCGCATCGCGTCCGGCTCGTCGTACTCCTCGCGGCTGTTGTCGCCCGTGACGAGCACGACCTCTATCCGTCCCGCGCGGTACAGCTCGGCCGCCGCGTCCAGCCGGTGCGCGAGATACGGAGAGGGCTCGCCCTTCCACAGCCCGGCGCCGAAGACCATCGCGACCCGTGCGGGCGGCGCCTCCGCGACCGAGCCGATCTTGCTGTCCGTCGTCACGAAGAGCCAGGTCGCCGGCAGCAGCGCGACGACGCACAGCGCCATCACCCCCTGCACGGCCCGCCGCTGCCCCTTGCGCGTCCGCGGAATCCGCAACCACGCCGGGCGCCGCACGCGCCCCGAACGCTCCACTAGCCCCGTGCGCTCCAACCGCCCCGAGCGCTCCACTCGCCCCGAGCGCTCCAACCGCCCCGAGCGCTCCACTCGCCCTGAACGCTCCAACCGCCCCGGACGCCACAGCCCCGCCGCGCCCTCACGCCACGCCGCCGCCGACCCCCGCAGCCGCTCCCACCAGCGCCGATTCTTCCGGTCCATAGACGTCTCGCCCCCCATGCCCCCTCGGACCTCCCCAGATCCGATCGCTCCCCCAACCGTAAGCGAGCCCACCGACGACGAGCGCGCCCCGCACCCCGGACCTGACCCTGAAACACCCCCGACCCATCCCCGACCCCGAGCCCTGGCCAATCCCCGAGCCGGAGCCCTGACCAATCCCCGAACCCCACCGTGAGCCCCCCGAAAACAGCCGTCACGGCCGCGCAACGCCCCCGCAATCTGTCCCGGCCATCCTCGGTCCATGACGCCGTCGAACGCTCTTCACGACGAGTCCGGCAGCACTCACCTCGACAGTACGGCGCACCTCATGGACCGCATCACCAGTCGGCTCGGCAGCCGGCTCAGCCTCATCTCACCCGATGGCAGCCGCCGCCCGGCCCCCGACAACAGCAGTCGCCGCCCGGCCCCCGACAGCAGCCGCCGCCCAGCACCACACCCCCGCCACG
>RBWT01000253.1 GCA_004010275.1 Streptomyces huasconensis | reverse complement strand
GGTCACCCTCGCCTGCCTCCGACTCTGGCTCCCATGACTTTCCAGACAGGCCCTAGGGCCCGCGGCCTAGGCGGGAGCCGCCACAGGTCGGATACGCACTGTCACACCCCGCCGGTACGGTGTGGCCATGAGTCAAGGACCCCGATCCGGCCTGAACGCGGTGAGTGCCGCGCTGCTCGCCATGAGCAGGCATCTGGAGGTGCGTGACGTCCTCAAGACGATCGTCGCCTCCGCCCGCGACCTGCTCGACGCCGAGTACGCCGCGCTGGGGGTCCCCGACGACCACGGCGGCTTCGCCCAGTTCGTCGTCGACGGCGTCAGCGAGGAGCAGTGGAAGGCCATCGGCCCGCTCCCCAGACAGCACGGCATCCTCGCCGCGATGCTCCAGAAGGCCGAGCCCGAGCGCCTGGCGGACGTCCGGGAGGACCCCCGCTTCGAGGGCTGGCCCTCCGCCCACCCCGACATGTCCGACTTCCTCGGCCTCCCCATCCGCTACGGCGACGAGACGCTCGGCGCACTCTTCCTCGCCAACAAGCGCTGCCCCAAGCCCCAGGGCGGCTGCGGCTTCACCGCGGACGACGAGGAACTGCTCTCCATCCTCGCCCAGCACGCCGCGATCGCCCTCACCAACGCCCGGCTGTACGAGCGCAGCCGCCCGAGCTGACCATCGCCGAGGAGCGCTCCCGCCTGGCCCACGAGCTGCACGACGCCGTCAGCCAGAAGCTCTTCTCGCTGCGCCTCACCGCCCAGGCCGCCGCCGCCCTGGTGGACCGCGACCCCTCCCGCGCCAAGGGCGAACTGCAACAGGTCGCCGCGCTCGCCGCCGAGGCCGCGGACGAACTGCGCGCCGCGGTCGTCGAGCTGCGCCCCGCGGCCCTGGACGAGGACGGCCTGGTCGCCACCTTGCGTACGCACATCCAAGTGCTGCACCGCGCGCACTCCGCCGACGTCACCTTCGAGAGCAACGGCGTACGGGCACTGCCGGCCTCCCAGGAGGAAGCCATGCTCCGGGTCGCCCAGGAAGCCCTGCACAACGCCCTGCGGCACTCCGGCGCCGGACGGGTCGAGGTGCTCCTCGACAAGCGGGGCGCCGGCGCCGTCCTGCGCGTCGCCGACGACGGCACGGGCTCGACCCGAAGGCGATACGGCGCGCGGGGCGCCACCTGGGCCTGGTCTCCATGCGGGACCGGGCGAGCGGGGTCGGCGGACGGCTGACCGTGGAATCGGAGCCCGGCAAGGGCACGACGATCGAGATGGAGGTCCCCGGTGGCTGACGCGGTGCGCAAAGCGAAGAACGGGATGATCCGGGTCCTGCTGGTCGACGACCACCAGGTGGTGCGCCGCGGTCTGCGGACGTTCCTGGAGATCCAGGAAGACATCGAGGTCGTCGGCGAGGCCTCCGACGGTGCGGAAGGGGTCGCGCGGACGGAGGAGCTGAAGCCGGACGTCGTCCTGATGGACGTCAAGATGCCCGGCATGGACGGCGTCGAGGCCCTGCGCAAGCTCCGCGAACTGGCCAACCCCGCGCGCGTGCTCATCGTCACCAGCTTCACCGAGCAGCGCACAGTGGTCCCGGCCCTGCGCGCGGCGCCGCGGGGTACGTGTACAAGGACGTCGACCCCGACGCCCTCGCCGGCGCCATCCGCTCCGTGCACGCGGGCCACGTCCTGCTCCAGCCCGAGGTGGCGGGCGCCCTGCTCTCCCAGGAGGAGGCCAACGGCAGCCAGGGCAGGGGTGGCTCCCTGACGGAGCGCGAGCGGGAGGTCCTCGGACTGATCGCCGACGGCCGCTCCAACCGCGAGATCGCCCGCGCCCTCGTCCTCTCCGAGAAGACCGTGAAGACACACGTCTCGAACATCCTGATGAAACTGGACCTGGCCGACCGCACCCAGGCCGCGCTCTGGGCCGTACGGCACGGTGTGGCCGGCTGACGGGCCGCCCGGCCGATCCGTTGATCGCGCAGCTCGCCGAGTGAGCGGCAGCGGGTCGGAGTCACCCCGGACCGTCGCGTTCCGGGATGAGATTCATACCGTCGTGTAGATGTCCCCCGTTCGGCGCAACCCCCGGGGTGCCCGGCCGTTCTCCAGTGCGTGCTGCGCGCCCGGCCGCAGCTTCGTTCAGGAGGACCCCGAAGTGAAGAACCTGAAGAAGGCCGCCGCCGTCACGATGGTGGCCGGCGGCCTGGTCACGGCCGGTGCCGGCATGGCCTCCGCGCACGGTGGCGCCCACGCCCACGGCGTGGCCGTCAACTCCCCGGGCGTCGTCTCCGGCAACCTCGTCCAGGTACCGGTCCACGTCCCGGTGAACGACTGCGGAAACTCCGTCACGGTCATCGGCGCCCTGAACCCCACGTTCGGGAACGTCTGCGAGAACCGCTGACCGCGCGCCCACGCACCCTTCGGCCCCGCCGACAGGGTTGTCCACGTCAGCAGGAGGAGTACGTCCCATGAACAGCATCGCCAAGAAGGCAGCCCTGGCCGTCGTGACCGCCGGACTCGCCGCGGGTGCCTCCGCCGGAGTGGCCTCCGCCGCCGCGAGCGCCGAGGTGGACGGCGTGGCCAGGAACTCCCCGGGCGTCGGCACCGGCAACCTCGCCCACGTCCCGGTTCAGGTCCCGGTCAACGCCACGGGCAACAGCGCCAACGCGATCGGCGCGCTCAACCCCACCTTCGGCGACGCCTCGGCCAACCACTGACGCACCACCCCCGGGCACTGCCCCCGGACCACCGAAAGCCCCCGGCCACCGAAGGCCCCGCGGAACCCCTGACCCGCGGGGCCTTCCCATGCGTCCGCGCACGGCTCCCGCTCCCACCAGGCCCACCAGCACCCGCTGCCTGCCCCGACGCCCCCCGACGCCCCTCAACCCCGCTCCTCCACGTACGCGTTGTAGGCAGCCACCTGCGCCCGCCTGGCCGTCCGCTCGACCGGCCGCAGCGCCTGCCCCCGCGCGGCCATCTCCGAGGCGCTCACGGCCCCGCCATGGCCGTTCTCGTACGCCAGCGAGATCAGCAGGCCGACCCGCTGCGCCAGCTCCAACACCCGTACCGCACGCGGCGGATAGCCGGGAGCGAGCACCTCCCGCCCGGCCTCCGCCCGCGCCCGGTACGCGTCGAGCGCGGCCTCCGCGACCGGCCCCGACCCCGCGACGTCGAGCCGCGACAGGACCCGCGTCGCGTCCCGCAGCGCCTCCGCCAGCTCACGCTCCGCCTCGCCGAGCGAGGGCACATCGGCCGGCGGCGCCTCACGCACCGGCAGGCAGTGCCAGAGGACCTCCACATGTACATCGCCCTCCGGTCCCGCCTCGTACACCACGGGCACGAGCCCGTACGGGGCGCCGAACCCGACGACGGCCTCCTCCGCCTCCAGAGCGCGCGCGTTGAACTCGGGCGGCCCGCTCAGCCCGAGCGGATGCCCCGGCGCGGGCAGCGCCACCCGCAGGCCCGTGACCCCGAGCGTCCGCAGCCGGCCCATCGCGAGGGTCAGCCCGACGTGGCCCGACTCCCCGGGAAGCCCTTCGACCCGGTGCACCGCGTCGTCACCGACCATCGCGAGCACAGCGTCATCCGGAGATACAAAACCGGCCAAAAGGGCGTTTCCCCATGCGGCCAACCGTCCTGAACGTGGTTCCGAGAGCATGCACACACCCTAAGGACCGGCCTCGCGACAGGAACGTCCGACCGGTGGCGTAGGTTTTATCCGGGGGCCGCGTCCACCGGCGCGAGCGACGACCGAGACTGCAATGGGAGACAGCGCGCTCATGAGCGATGTACTGGAGCTTGAGGACGTATCTGTGGTCCGCGAGGGCCGGGCTCTGGTGGACCAGGTCTCCTGGTCGGTCAAGGAGGGGGAGCGCTGGGTCATCCTCGGCCCGAACGGCGCCGGCAAGACCACCCTCCTCAACATCGCGTCCAGCTACCTCTTCCCGAGCACCGGCTCCGCCACCATCCTCGGCGAGACCCTCGGCAAGCCCGGCACCGACGTCTTCGATCTCCGCCCCCGCATCGGCGTCGCCGGCATGGCCATGGCGGACAAGCTCCCCAAGCGTCAGACCGTCCTCCAGACGGTCCTCACCGCCGCGTACGGCATGACCGCCGGCTGGCGCGAGAACTACGAGGACGTCGACGAGCAGCGCGCCCGCGCCTTCCTCGACCGCCTCGGCATGAGCGACTACCTCGACCGCAGGTTCGGCACCCTCTCCGAGGGCGAGCGCAAGCGCACCCTGATCGCCCGCGCCCTGATGACCGACCCCGAGCTGCTCCTCCTCGACGAGCCCGCCGCGGGCCTCGACCTCGGCGGCCGCGAAGACCTCGTACGCCGCCTCGGCCGCCTCGCCCGCGACCCCATCGCCCCCTCGATGATCATGGTCACGCACCACGTCGAGGAGATCGCCCCCGGCTTCACGCACGTCCTGATGATCCGTCAGGGCAAGGTCCTCGCCGCGGGCCCGCTGGAGCTGGAACTCACCTCCCGCAACCTCTCCCTCTGCTTCGGCCTCCCGCTCGTCGTCGAACAGCGGGGCGACCGCTGGACCGCCACGGGCCTGCCCCTGTCCTGAGGTCTGTTGGGGCCTCCCGCAGGCCGACCGAGGTCTCCTGAGGGGCGTGCCCCCACCCCGTCTGATCGCGCCCTGTCCCGAAAGGGACGCGCGGTCCTACCATGGCCCCCGTGGACATCGACGCATGGGTGTGGTGGCTCATCGGAGCCGCCGCACTCGGAATCCCGCTCGTACTGACCGCGATGCCGGAGCTGGGCATGCTCGCCGTGGGGGCCGTCGCGGCCTCCGTGGCCGCAGCCCTCGGCGCGGGCACCGTCCTCCAGGTCGTGGTCTTCGCCCTGGTCTCGGTCGCGCTCATCGCCGTCGTACGCCCCATCGCGGCCCGGCACCGAGCGCAACGGCCCGAACTGACCACCGGAGTAGAGGCGTTGAAGGGCAAGTCGGCCGTTGTCGTCGAACGCGTCGACGGCTCCGGCGGCCGCATCAAGCTCGCCGGGGAGATCTGGTCGGCGCGCTCGCTCGACAGCGACCTCGCCTACGAGACAGGCCAACAGGTGGATGTCGTGGAGATCGACGGAGCGACGGCCATCGTCATGTGAATGCGCCACGGGCCGTGCGGCGGTCTGACAGACTCGACCAGCAAGATCTTTGAGATCGCGGGTCTGCGTGTTTCCGCAGGCTTGAGATCCCACGGACAATCGCCGAGGCATGAAGGGTACGGGGAGTCACGATGCAACCCATCATCATCGTCCTGATCATTCTGGTGGTGCTGGTCTTCATCGCCCTGATCAAGACCATCCAGGTCATCCCACAGGCCAGCGCCGCCATCGTCGAGCGCTTCGGCCGCTACACGCGGACACTGAACGCCGGACTGAACATCGTCGTCCCGTTCATCGACTCGATCCGCAACCGCATCGACCTCCGCGAACAGGTCGTCCCCTTCCCGCCCCAGCCGGTGATCACCCAGGACAACCTGGTGGTCAACATCGACACGGTCATCTACTACCAGGTCACCGACGCGAGGGCCGCGACCTACGAAGTCGCCAGCTACATCCAGGCGATCGAGCAGCTCACCGTCACCACCCTGCGCAACATCATCGGTGGCATGGACCTGGAGCGGACCCTGACCTCCCGCGAGGAGATCAACGCGGCCCTGCGCGGCGTCCTCGACGAGGCCACCGGCAAGTGGGGCATCCGCGTCAACCGCGTCGAGCTCAAGGCGATCGAGCCGCCGACCTCCATCCAGGACTCGATGGAGAAGCAGATGCGCGCCGACCGCGACAAGCGCGCCGCGATCCTCCAGGCCGAAGGTGTCCGCCAGTCGGAGATCCTGCGCGCCGAGGGCGAGAAGCAGTCCGCGATCCTGCGCGCCGAAGGTGAGGCCAAGGCCGCCGCCCTGCGCGCCGAGGGCGAGGCCCAGGCGATCCGTACGGTCTTCGAGTCCATCCACGCCGGCGACCCGGACCAGAAGCTCCTCTCCTACCAGTACCTCCAGATGCTCCCGAAGATCGCCGAGGGCGACGCGAACAAGCTCTGGATCGTGCCCAGCGAGATCGGCGACGCCCTCAAGGGCCTCGGCGGCGCGCTCGGCAACTTCGGCCCCATGGGCGGCGGTTCGGTCCCCGCCCAGGCCAAGGAGCGCCGCGAACAGCCGCCGATCGACTGACGCGGCAAACCCCGCATACGCGAGAAACCCCGCTGATGCGAGAAACCCCGCGCCCCGAGCAAGGGGCGCGGGGAGCGGGGCGTAAGGGAGCGAGGAGCGGTACGAAGCGCCTACGCCGCGGGGGCGGGCGCGGGCTGCGCCAACCAGCCCGGCAGCGAGGCCAGTTCGTTCCGGCCCAACGACAGGAGCATCGCGTCCGCCGGCGTCGGCTCGAACGGCTGCCGCAGCAACGGCATCCCGGCCTCCTCGGGCGTCCGGTTCGCCTTGCGGTGATTGTCCGGCGCACATGAAGCCACCGTGTTGAGCCAGGAGTCGGCACCGCCCTGCGACCGCGGCACCACGTGGTCCACCGTCGTCGCACGCCTGCCGCAGTACGCGCACCGGTGCTGGTCCCGGACCAGGACTCCCCTCCTCGACCACGGGGCCTGTCTTCGGAACGGCACCCGGACATATCTGCAGAGCCTGATCACCCGGGGCACCGGGATCTCGACCGCCGCGGCGCGTACACGGAGTCCGGGGTGGGCCTGCTCCACCACCGCCTTGTCCTGGAGCACCAGAACGACGGCTCGGTTGAGCGTCACCGTCGAGAGCGGCTCGAAGCTCGCGTTCAGCACCAGCGTGTCCCGCATCAACCTGCCCACCTCCCGTATGCACCGGCCCACCCCCTGGCGGGCTGGGATCAACTCTGGCCGGGCACGCCGAGATGGACAACGCAATAAAAAATGCCCGTCCCTGATCACTTCCATGACCAGAGACGGGCAAACAACGGGTGAATGCTCGGTGCACGACCGAGCCGGACCCTCAGCCCTCGTCGGGGGCGGCGTACTCACCGATGAGCTGCGCACGCGCGAGCGTGTGGAACCGCAGATTGAAGCCGACGACCGCGGGCGTGGCGTCCGAGTCCGGACCCAGCTTCTCCTGGTCCACCGCGTACACGGTGAACACATAGCGGTGCGCCGGGTCGCCGGGCGGCGGCGCGGCACCGCCGAACTCCTTCGCCCCGTAATCGTTGCGGACCTGCACCACGCCCTCGGGCAGCCCCTCGAACTTGCCGCTGCCCGCACCCGCCGGCAGCTCGGTGACCGAGGCCGGGATGTCGAAGACGGTCCAGTGCCAGAACCCGCTGCCCGTAGGGGCGTCCGGGTCGAAGCACGTCACGGCGAAGCTCTTGGTCTCGGGCGGAAAGCCCTCCCACCGCAGCTGCGGCGAGGTGTTCCCGCCCGACTGGACCTGAGCGTCCTTAAGGACCGCCCCCGGCTCGACGTCCTCACTCACGACCGTGAACGACGGCACGGGCGGGTGGAAGTCATGGGGAAGCGGCGGCCTCTTCGGCTCGGTCACGTGAGCACCTCCTGGTCGATTGCTGTGCGTCCGAGCCTAGAACCCTAGAACCAGTTGCGCTTGCTGCCGACCTGCGACAGCCACTCGTTGAGGTACGCCGACCAGTCCGTGCCCTGGAAGTCGTTCAGCCCCACCTTGAAGGACCGGAACGAGTCACTGCCCTCGCTGAACATCCCCGGCTTCTTGTCCATCTCCAGGACGACGTCCATCTCCCGGTCGTCCGCGACGAAGCTCAGCTCGACCTGGTTCAGACCGCGGTACTGCTGCGGCGGGTAGAACTCGATCTCCTGGTAGAACGGCAGCTTCTGGCGCGTGCCCCGGATGTGGCCGCGCTCCATGTCGGCGCTCTTGAAGCGGAAGCCCAGCTGGATGAAGGCGTCCAGGATGGCCTGCTGCGCCGGCAGCGGGTGCACGTTGATCGGGTCCAGGTCGCCGGAGTCCACGGCGCGCGCGATCTCCAGCTCGGTGGTCACCCCGATGTTCATGCCGCGCAGCTGCTGCCCGTCGATGCTCGTGACCGGCGTCTCCCAGGGGATCTCGAGACCGAACGGCACCGCGTGCACCTCACCGGCCAGCAGCGTGAAGGCACCACCGAGCCGCTGCTTGGCGAATTCGATGTCCTGCTTGGTCTCCTGGTCGCCGCCCTCGACCTCGACGCGGGCCTGCAGACCGACGGAGAGCCCCTCGATCTGCTGGTCCACGGAACCGCCCTGGATGCGCACCTCACCCTGGACCACACCGCCCGGAACCACGTTGACCTCGGTCAGCACGGTCTCGACGGAGGCACCGCCGGCCCCCAGACTCGCGAGCAGCTTCTTGAACCCCATGACTCTCCTCCCCAGGCCCCGGCCTGTGGCTCATCTCGACTTGAATCCTTGATCGGTACAAACGCGAGGCGATCCTGCCCGGTTCCCCGCCCGCCCCCGCGCGGCTACCGGGCGGCCCGAAGGCCATCCCGGTATACGGGCCGGGTGCAGTACGCTCGTTAGGCATGATCAACGCGGCCCCTGACCGTACGCCCTTGACCCGAGACTTCTTCGACCGCCCTGTCCTGGAGGTCGCACCCGACCTCCTGGGACGCATCCTCGTACGCGACTCGGACGACGGACCGATCGAACTCCGCCTGACAGAGGTGGAGGCGTACGCGGGAGAAGCCGACCCAGGCTCGCACGCCTTCCGCGGCCAGACCGCCCGCAACGCCGTGATGTTCGGTCCCCCCGGACATGTGTACGTCTACTTCACCTACGGCATGTGGCACTGCATGAACCTCGTGTGCGGCCCGGAGGGCAAGGCGGGCGCGGTGCTGCTGCGGGCCGGCGAGATCACGGTGGGCGCGGAGCTGGCACGCAAGCGTCGACTCTCGGCCCGTAACGACAAGGAACTGGCCAAAGGCCCGGCTCGGTTGGCAACGGCTCTTGACGTGGACCGCTCCCTGGACGGCGCCGACCTCTTCGGGGACGGGGACAGCCCCTTCAGCATCCTGACCGGCACGCCCGTCGAAGCCGACCAGGTCAGCGAGGGTCCGCGCACCGGAGTAGGGGGAGACGGTTCCGCCCACCCCTGGAGGTTCTGGACGGCCAACGACCCTACGGTCAGCCCGTATCGGGCCCATGTGCCCCGTCGCCGCCGAACTTGACTCGGTCGGGGGGCCTCCGTAATGTAGTCCGAGCCGCTGAGCCGGTCCCCGCAATCTGCTGGGAGCTGGAAGCGGCCAACCACTACCTACGAACTCCCCCTCGGTGAGGGCTTATTTCGCATGCTTGCATGCCGAAATTCGAACTCACGGAACTCGATCGGAACCCGATTATGAGTTGCGGAGGGAATCCGCTAATGTAGTGAACACGCCGAAAGGCAAAGGCCCTCCAACGGCCACCGGAAATGAAATCCGAACCGGGAACGGAACGGAAAACGGATCTGGTAAGGTTGGAAACACGAAATACCGAAGGGAAGCGCCCGGAGGAAAGCCCGAGAGGGTGAGTACAAAGGAAGCGTC
>RBWT01000252.1 GCA_004010275.1 Streptomyces huasconensis | reverse complement strand
TCCTCCGGAGGCATGACGCGCCGTCCACTACGTGACGGAGAGTTGCGCCGTCGCTCCGCGACGGGCTGTAACGCTGCTCCGCAGCGTTACAGAAGCTGGCTGGAGAACGGTTGAGCTCCCCGTTGGCCGTTACATAATTGTAAAGTGGCGACCTCATGCCTCTTTGGCACTTTTTAACCCCTATGAACTGCGGCCTTACCTCATAAGGGCACTCGATAGATAGCGACGATGCTGGGCTGGCATGTAGTGGAGCGCCCTCCGGGCGTCCATCCTCTATCTGACTATACTCTTTATGTAACGCCCTTTGGGTCGTTACATAAATCATGTAACGACTACTCTCCGTGTCAGAAGAAGTGGTCTGTACCTCTCGGAGAGATTGATGCCCGAGATAAAAGGAAATAGCGCGGAGAAATTCTGTACTCGCCGAAATTTACTCGCGTTGGCATTTTGAGGATAAGTTTCTGTTTGAATTCTCCCCAATAAGGTTTTCCCAAAGGGGGATAAATTCGTTGTGTCGCGAAGCTGGATATCAGGATCTAAATTCAGGGCTCGTCTTCTTTGCGCTCGGGTCGACACAGTGCTCGCCGACCTGTCACCGTGATCCGCACCTTCCCCCTGGCTGGTACCTGACAGCGTGAGAATGACATGGACCTTCGTCACTCATGCCAGCAACGGGTGAGCACCACCCGTTAGTGCCAACGACCAGGTCGCCACGCCTGCGCCACTGACACTCAGACGACGACGCTCAACTGACACTCCCCCGCAGACCATCAGGCCGGACGACAGGCGCGGCTGCGGCAGGGAGAGCGAGAGCCACCAGTACGTGAATGTCGTGATGGACGTGCTCGCGGCTGAGGTCCGCCTCGACGATGCAGGCGACCGTGCCGCTGACGAAGGCACGCCGGCCGACGTGGTCGCCTGGTGCTCCTGCCGTCACGGGCTCCCGGGTGCGGGGTTCCGGCGACGGCGGTCCTCGTTACCGAGACGCTTGATCTTGCGTCGCACCCGCTCTCCCATGTCCGGCTGCTGTCCTGCCTCCAGCGCTGCCTGCTTCCAGGTGAGGCGGTCGGCCGCGTAGCAGTCGGCGACCTTCCGCTCCGCAGGAGAGAGCTTGGCCAGGATGCGTTCGACTTCCTCTTCATGGCCTGGCAGATCACCGTCGACGGTCTGGACGCCCGCGCGAAGGTCGAGCTTGTCCATGGACTGCACGCGCTGCCCTCGGTGTTCGTGCTCCCACAGTTCGGTGTCCGCCGACGTCGCAGCGTGAACGGCGGCACGCAGGCGGGACTCGAGTTCGTCCGTGCCGTGCACCTGGTCGTCCCAGCCCTCGTGCAGCAGTCCCTGGGCGATGCGCTTGGGGCTTCGGCTGATGCGCCCGCCGAGGAAGCGGGCCAAGTGTTCGACGAGGACGTCGTCGGGCCCTTGGTGGAGGCTGGCGTGACGGGCCTGCAGGGCCGCAGTGAACAGCGAGCGGGGTGCATAGCCGCGCCAGCCGTGGAGGTAGGGGCCCCCGCGCGGCATCTCCAGCTGACGGTGGAGCAGCCGGATCACGGTGAGAAAGTCCAGGCCGGAGGGGGCGAGGCTCTGGACGATGGCGTTCAGAGCCTGGCTGGAGACCCGGGCCCGCTGGGCGGGCCCGTCACGTCCGATCAGCAGTGTGATGGGACCGATCATCCCCTTGCCAACGTGCCGGGGCACCCCCGCATCCACGGCCTGCTGCGGGCGGGACTGCAGCAGGTGCGCGGGGAGGCTGTCCACGACCTGGGCGGTGCTCCAGCACCAGATGGCCCAGGCTCTCGAGCGCCAGTCGGGCACCGGGCCGGTGGGCGTGCGGCAGCGATCGTGCGTCAGGCGGCCGAAGGAGTCGCGGCCGCATCCCGTGCTGTCGCTGCTGCCCCACGGACACACCGGGTAGACGCGAGGAGGCCGGCGGCGGGCGAACATGTCCAGCGCGAGATCGGCGAGAGCGCGCAGCATGTCTCCTCCCCCGTCGGCGGGGATCTTCAGGTCGCCCAGGACCGGGCCCAGTCCGTAGGGGAAGAGCTGCTGGGCGCGGTGGCGGGCACGCCGGGTGACCTCGGCTGCGCGGACCAGCGTCGCGGTGTGCTGTTCGTAGCCGGTCAGCGTGCATGCTCTGGCCAGCTGGGCGGTGTTGGGCCGGGCCGTGCCGTCGAGCCAGCGCTGCGGGGCCGGGTCCGGGTGGCGGTGTGGCCGGCAGGAGGGGCAGCTGAGGCCCAAGCCGATCACCGGCGCGGGCGTCCACCCGCACTCGCCGACCGTGGCCGCTTCCCGGCCGGGGGGTGTGGGGGTGCTCACTGGCGGCGCTCCAGCAGGTGGTCGGCGAGCAGCGTCGCGGCGACGGCTCCGCCGAACGCTTCGGCCGGAGTAGCCCCTGCGGCCCGTAGGTACCATCCCGCCATCATTCCCACCACCAACGCCACCATGACGTACACGTTCACCAGCCAGATCCTTACCCCGGGCGGGAGCGGTCCTGTTACCCCTCCCTCATCCTTTGGGGACGGGCGGACCCCGGACCGACAAAAAATCTTCAGCGATCTTTTTTGCGGGCCTCCGGCCGGGAGGTCAGGTGCCCACCGGCTGCCCTGTCCGCGCCCAGGTTCCGTCCTGCGGCACCTCGAAGCTGAGCTTCCAGGGCTTGTGACCGGCGGCCGTGCAGTCGGCCCACAGGCGCATGCGCTTGGTCCGGTTCTGCTGGCGCCACTGTTCCTCGCCGCCGGTGCCCTCGTACCAACGGGGGCGCAGGCTTTCGTCGACGGCCAGGCGGGTTCTGTCGTCGGCTTCCAGGGTGAACGGTGTCACTGAGGGGCCGAGTTGGTCGGCCCCGTCAACGCCGGGACGGAAGTGATACGGGCCCCAGACGACCTCCGCTCGCTCCTCGGCCGTCGGACCGCCCGCCAACACCGGATCCCGTACTCGGTCACGGTCGTCGCGGACGGTGAGCTGCACGGTGATCCTCCCGAGCGAGGCCGGGCCGTCGAACCGGACATACAGCATGCCGCCCTGCGGCTCCAGCTTCAGACGCAGTTGCGGAGTCAGATCCAGGTGCCACCGGTCGCGTTCGATCCGGGCCACGGCCTCGGCGGTGGCGTTGGCCTGCGCTGAGGAGCGCCACGAGGCGACTGCCGCGACGCCGCTGAGGCCTGCGGCAACGGCCGCGATGATTGTGTCTGCTGATCCCATGCCGGAGGGTACCGCGCGGTGACCGACCGTCATTCGACAGCTTCAACAACGTCTTCGCTCCGCCGGTTCCGCGCATGCGCCAAGCACCGGCGGCACGGCCCGGGGGACGGGTGGAGGGGCGCGGCGCGCATCCCGACTCGAGCTGATGGGTGCGCTGAGATCCGGTTCGATTCCCGGTCCGAACCGGACGGCCGCGGCGAGGTCACCTGCACAGTGGCGCTGGTCTCAGTTCCTGGCCAGGAGGAGGCCGCGCCGGTAGCGCCCGACGCGGCGACGGTCACGATGCAGGCGGTCTTCGAGGTCGACCAGAGGGTGTGGGCTGACCTCTCTCCAGGAGATCCGGCAGTAGGTGGCACTGAACACCGCCTCCCTGCTCAGCGCCGTTCCCGGCAGCAGTGATGTGGGGGCCCGGGTGGTCTCGGTCCGGGCCGCGCGGGCACCGCAGGCCTGACGGCCATGGTTTCCATCGGGCCGTCGGTAGGCGTTCACCTCGCAGGCTGGAAAGGCGATCCGGCGCACCGCTGGCCCGGCCGCCAGATCATCGCCGTGCTGGCGTTCTTGCTCATGGACCGGCTCTACGAGGCGCATCCGGACCCCTGGATCAATCACGGCCTGCGCTCTTACGGCAGCGCCTGTATGCCGGGCAGGTGGTGTTTTTGTTCCCCGGGACTGCACCGCTTCGTGCACGACCCGGCCCGCCCCGCCGCGGAGCGGGCCCGTGCCCTGCTCTAACACACCGGCCACGGCAACCTCCCCGGCAGCGGTGGCCCCACCGGCTACTGGAACACCACCGCCCACAGTGCCTTCGAGGACACGACCCTGGCCCAGCTCTTCAAGGACGCCCCGCCCCCATCCCTCGCGACCCACGCCGTTAGGAATCCGCCTCGGCTCGGCCTCCGGGCTCCTCGGGGCGGCGAGCCGCCGCGCGGTGGCCCCGCGGCGCCGGGCTCGTGCCGCGGAGCTGCTGATGACGCCTGCGGTCGCGCCACCAGGCGAGCCGGTGCTCGGACTTCTGGGGGAAGACCAGCTGCACGACGGCGACGACCAGGATCGCCAGGGCCAGGACGAAGAATGTGGCGGTCTGCCACCACGGGGCGCCGCCGAGCGCTTCGGCCGCTCCCCCGAGGCCGGCGGCGATGGACGTGATCAGTGGTCGGCCGGTGTGCATGCGGTATTCCCCTCCGAATACGGGCGTGTGATTTCCGAGAACGGGCGTACTTTTCCCCGTCAGAAAGCCAGTGTCTGAGCGAGGGGACGTGGTTATGTATCGGCGGGTGTCACACCCGGCGGCCGTACCGGTCGAACGCCAGGTTCCATGCATCCTGCATGGATTCCTCCAAGATCCGGATGCTGTTGCGGTGGGCCCACAGGGCCAGACACTGCACCAGATAGGGCGGACTCCCGGACAGCAGCGTGTGCGCCACCGATCCCCCGGGCCAAGGCCACACGGGCCGCACCGTGCGGAACTTCGAGCCGATCCGTGCGTTGTACTGCCGCGCGAGGCGGCCGAAATCCCGGCTCCTGCCGCGGGCCTCGCGCAGCCGCTCGATCCGCTGTACGTCTAGCGGATCGTCCTGCCGGAACTCCTCGATGACCGCGTCCATGAGCTCCAAGGTCTGTGCCCGCGCCGCGGCCATACGGGCGTGCTGATCCTTGACGGTGAGAAGACCGAACTCGACCGCTCTGTCGACCGGCAGCCACAGCGTGATCCGCCCCGAGACGTCGTCCTCGAACTCATGGGCCCAGTCGATGAGGACCGCTTCGACGAACGCGCCGACCTGCTCGGGACGCAGGCGCCCGGCCGCCGCGACCACCGGCTCGATGCCGGGCACCGGCGCCCAGCCCGGGGCCATCGGGTGCGGTGCGAGCGGCCAGAACACCTGCCAGCCCTCGGACGGGAAACACAGCACCTTCCCCTCGGCCACCCACTGCGCGTACGGCTGCGGCAGGTCGCCCTCCCCAGCAGGGTGGCCTGGGGTGTGGGCGTGCCAGGACTCGGGCCGGCTCAGCATCCATCCGGGCGGGGTGATGAGCCGCGCGGCAGCGGTGCCGGTCGGCTGGTTCGTCAGCCAGGCCTCGAAGTCCTGCTGCTCGACGCGTCGCTCGGCGCGCCACACGGCGGTCCCGCCGCGCCCGGTGAAGTCGTAGTCGATGGTGCCCGCCAACAGTTGCATCCGGCGTTCGACGGCGGCGTGCAGGGTGTCCTGGTACAGCTCCTGCCAGTCCTGTGCCTGCTGGTAGAGGAGGGTTTCCCCGTCTTGGGCGCCGGGCCCGCTCAGCCACGAGCGGGCGAGGTTCGCCGCCACCTGGAAGCGCCCGGGCGCGTGCCAGGCCACCTCGTCCTCCAGGATCCGGGCGACCAGCTGGACGCGCCGCATCCGCGCCGGCACCTCGTCGCCCGGGCCGTCCAGGTCCTCGGCCGATACCTCCGGCGGCCACCCGTCCTCCACAGCCTCCCGCGCCGCGTCCAGGACCTCCCTCTCCGGGCCGGTTGCCGTCGCGGCCGTCGCCAGCCGCCACAGACCGAGCGCGGCCCGCTGCCGTAACAGCGGCAACAGGCCCTCCAGGAAGTCGTCCACGATGGGTTCGGACGCCGCGATGGCCGTCATCACGGCATCGGTAAGCGTGCGGGCCTGGTAGTCGCGGTGGCTGCGCGCGTACTGTCCCGGCAGCCGCAGCGAGACGGCGCGGGCCCGTTCCAGCAGACCGGGCTGCGCGCGCAGCCGCAGCGGCCGGGCCGTCCGCGGAGCAGGGGCACGCTTGCCCAGCGGCGGGTAGCGCAGCACGGTCGAGATATGGGTCAGCCGGTCGTCCGGGGCTCGGTTCTCCTGCGCCTGGACATGCTCGCTCAGCAGCCTGCGCACGGTCGCGTCCCGCGATGTCCCCCAACGGGCGGCGACCCGGTCCAGGGCGGCGAACGCGCACGGCAGGAGGCGGACGTTGGTCTCCACGTGGCCGGTCACCGAGCCAGTATCGGGTCACCCGCCAAGGCTCCTTTCCCGCACGCTCCGGCACGCGCCGTGCGGCAGGGGGCACATCGGACGCATGCTGTTTCGGCGATGCTGTTCGTCGTGATGGCGGCCCTGCGCATCGGGGACGGCAGTTGCTGGTGCTGCCGACTGCGTCCGCCGGGAACGCTGTCCTGTGCGGCGATCTGGGCGGCGCGAGCGGCGGGCGTATCGGCCGGAAGGTCCGCGGCTGCTGCCCTGTTCAGCGCGTTGACGGCGCGCCGGGTCTGCGGCTGGCTGACGCTCAGTTCGGCGAAGGCGGTCTCGGCCCTCTGCGCCGCCGCGCGTGCCGCTTCGACCTGCTCGTAGGTCACCGGTGGGAACTCCACGACGTTACTGCGGTAGGTGGCCTCCAGACTCTGGAGTTCAAGTCCTCGGGAGCCGACCGCTGCATAGGCCCGGGCAAGGTCGTCGGACCGAGCCCGGAGTACTCGGTCAGTCGTCGGCACACGCTGGCCAGCAGTCTCCCGCAGACCATCACCGACTGACGTCCCTCGTCCACTCCACATCCAGACGGCGACGTTCAACCGGCACTCCCCATAGAACACCGGTCTCACGGGACCTGAGCACCGCTTCGAGCCGATCAGGACGGCTGCGAGCGGTCGTGTTAGGCGCCGATGCCGATGTAGGAGACGTAGGTGTAGGCGCCCCAGTCGGAGTCGAGTTCGGCGATGACGTCGTCCCAGAGGTCTTCCATGGTGTCCAGGTCGCTGGCGACGAGGGCGTCGACGGCGTCGTCCCAGATGTAGCGGACCTGCCGGTGCTGGATCCTCAGGTTGTCGCGGCGGCGTGGCTCGTCGACGGCTGTCTGGTTGACGGGGTGGATCTCGATGCGGGTGCCGCGGCCATTGCGGTTGAGGTGCTGCTTGAGGGCGCCGGGGTTGGCGAGCACGTTGCGGGCTCGCAGGTTCCAGTAGGCGGTGTCGATCGCTTCAAGGTTGGCCGGGCGCGGGCGCTGGGTGCCGCGGGTCCAGGCGCGGATCGTGGCGGGGGTGGCGTGGATGCCGGCGTCGGCCAAGGCTTGGGGGCCGCCTTTGGTGGTGGTGAGGTAACGCATGCGGGCTTTCAGGCCGCGGCGGGTGTCGACCGGGGATTTGATTCCGCCGTCGATGATCATGCGCTCGAGGGCGTCTTCGAGGGCGCGGGCGAGGGCGATTTTTCCGTGGACGTTTCCCGGGTCGCGGTCTGCCCCGTAGTTGCCGAAGTTCTTCCATCCGTCGGTCGACATCTATCGAGCGCTCTTCCTCGGCAGGGGGTACTGGTCTTTTTGTTTCATCTGGGTGGTGAGGCGTCCTTCGGTGAATACGGTGCGCCAGTCGCCGGCGACGTGCAGTTCGTCGGTGCCGCGGACGCGGACGACGGTCAGGCCGTTGCTGTGGGCTCGGTGGGATTTATACCAGAGGTTAGCGAATGCCTGGGAACGGATGATGTGCATCCAGTCGGGTCGGCGGATGTCGCGGTTGACGCTTGATTCTCCGATGGTGGAGGTGAATTTCGAGTACATGGCTTTGATGTATTCGACGGTCACCGTATCGTCGGCTTCGATGGCTTTTGTGCGGGCTTCGGTCAGGACGCGGCGGAATTTTTCCAGGAGGCCTTCGCTGGCGCCGGAGGTCCAGCGCTCGGTGATGTGGGGGGCCTCGCACAGGCCGAGGCGGGCGCAGCGAATGAGGAGGCGGATGGTGGCGTCGTCGAGGAGGACGGGGCCGTCTTCGCGGCGGTTGCCGATCGGGGCGGGCAGGTGGGGGTGGTGCCAAGTGGGGCGGGTAGGGAGGCGGTAGATGCCGGAGCGTTTGGGATCGAAGCCGCCGTGGGGGTCGTGGATCAGGGCGCCGATGGGCAGGTGGGTCTTGAAGGCGGACAGGAAGCTGGCGTTGGTGTCGAGGGCGTTGACGGTGATCGGGGGGTGGGTGCCGTTTTGGAGGGCGTCCATGAGGTGGGTGTTGGTCCAGTTGTGGCGGCCCTCCCAGATTTCGTCGGCGCCGTCCTTGGTTTTCTTTCGGAGGAATTCGAGGGTTTCCGGGTAGACGGTGTGCTCGTAATTTCCGCCGACGCGGGTTGCCTCGAACAGAGCCATTGCGTTCGGTACGGCCTTTTTCACCAGGGCTTCGGTTGCGGCGGCGACGTCACCGTCGTGGTCGTGGAGAGCTTCGTCGACGGCGCGGGTGATCATGCCGGTGAAGTAGCTGTAGTCCCGGTTTGCGTAGCCGCCCTCTGGCGGAGGTGGGGCGGTGGTGCGGCGGGGCGATGGCCTGCGTGGGGCGGCGGTGTGGCCTGTCGGGACAGGCTCGGTGGGCCTGGGCTCCTGGGGCGGGCTGGTGGGGGCTTGGAGAGGCGCCTGCGGGGGCTGTGCGGGGGTGTGCAGGCTCGCGGTCGGTGGCGGCGCTGGGGTGGTGGGGGTGGCCGGGTCGGTGATGCGGGCGTGGGCGAGGTCGGCGTGGAGGGTGAGGGTGGCCTGCGGGCCGAGGTCGCGTTCGGCGACGGTGGCGTGGATCTGGTCGGCGTCGCGGGTCAGGGTGATGGTGATGTCGAGGCTGAGCGCGGCGATCAGGCGGGGGTCGGCGGTGTCGACGGCGGCGAGGACGGGGAGTTCGTGGGTGCGGGACAAGTGGGCGAGGGCCTGGGCGGCGTCGGTGATCTGAGTCAGGCCGGACAGCGGCAGCCGGGGGTCTTCGGTGGTCTGCAGGCGGTCGACCACGACGAGGGCTAGGCCGGGCAGGTCCGGAACGCTCTCGGCGATCGCGTCGGTGGTCAGGTCGGTGCCGTCGTCGATGTACAGCGGGGCTTGGGCCAGATGGTGGTGGAGGGCCGCGGTGTCGTCCTGCTCGGTTGGGGTGAGGCGGCCGGCTCGCAGGCGGCGGTAGTCGACGGGCAGGTGTGCAGCGACGATGCGTGCGGCGATGTCGGCGCGGGTGAGTCCAGAGGCGGCGTACAGGACGGGTTGGTGCTGGTCGAGGGCGCTGGTGCGTGCGGCGGCGGTGGCGATCAGGCTGGATCCGGCGCCTGGGGCGGCGGCGACGAGATAGAAGCGGCCGGGTTGGAGGCCGCCGAGGGCGTCGTCCAGGGTGCGGATGCCGGTTGGCAGGCCCATCAGGGGTGTGAGTGTGGTGGTTTCACCGGTGGGGGCGGTGGTGGGAAGGACGGTGTCGAGGGCTTGCGCGAGTGCGGCCAGGCGTCGCGGGGTGCGTGGCGCAGTGATAGTTGGTGGGCCACTGGCCGGGATGACGGTCTCGTGGCTGGTCCCGGGCGTCGCGGGAGTGGGGGCCGGCGGGCCCGGCTCGGGCGGGGCCGAG
>RBWT01000251.1 GCA_004010275.1 Streptomyces huasconensis | reverse complement strand
GGGGGGGCTGGTGGGGCTGGGGTCTGAGAGTCCGGTCCCGGAGGCCGCTGGTCCGGTCCAGGGGTCCGCTCATCCGGCCCGGGAGGCTAGCCCTTCGGCCCCGAAGACTGCTCCCTCGATCCCGGAGACTGCTCGTCCGCTCCCGGTGTCTGCTCATCCGGCCCGGGAGGCTGCTCCTTCAATCCCGGAGGCTGCTCTTCCGGCCCCGGAAGCTCCCCCACCCCCGGAGGCTGCCCGGCCGGCCCCAGAAGCCGCTCCCCCGCCCCCAGAACCCGCTCCTCCGGTGCGAACACCATCATCGTCACGTCGTCCCGGATCGTGCCCGCGTAGCGCAGCACGTCGACCACACCCGCTCCGTGAGGTCGACCGGGTCGTCCAGGATGGTCGGGTCCGCCTTCACCATCGCGCTGATCCGGTCCGCCAGGGGATAGAACGTGCCGGACGCGTCGCGCGCCTCGCTCACCCCGTCGGTCAGGCCGAACAGCCGGTCGCCGGCGAGCAGCGGCACCGTCAGCTGTTCGGGCGGGGCCAGGCCCGCGATGCCGAGGCCGAGCGGCGGGCTCGACGTCACCGGCAGCTCGGTGACGTCGGGGCCGCGCAGCAGCAGGGGCGGCGGATGGCCGCAGGAGACGACGCGGATGACGGAGGAGTCGTCGGGGAACTCCAGCAGCACGGCCGTGGCGAACAGCTCGGCGTGTTCGTCGTCCTCCGAGTCGACCACGAGCCTGCGGTCGAGGCGGGCCGCGACGCCCTTCAGGTCGGGCTGGTCGAGGACCGCCTCGCGGAAGGCGCCGAGCAGTGCGGCGACGGTGCCGACGGCGGCGAGCCCGTGCCCCCGTACATCACCGATGAGGGCCCGTACGCTCCCCGGCCCCCTGCGTACGTCGAAGAAGTCGCCGCCGACAGCGACTCGTGCTGCGCCGCCTGGTAGAGGCCCGCGAACCGCACCCGCCCCACGCGTTCCGGCAGTGGCGGCAGGACCGCGAACTGGGCCGCCTCGGCGACCGTGCGGACCGTGACGAGCTGGGCCTCGCGGCGGCTGCGCACCCAGGCGAAGACCACGCTGAGCAGGGCGATGAAGGCGATGGTCAGCTCGTCCCTGTTGCCGGGACGGCCGAGCCCGACGTCCGGCAGCGCGAGCAGCATGATCACCGTCCCGCCGAGCAGCGCGGTGGCGGCGGGCCCGTACGACAGGGCGGCCAGCGGCGGGGCCGCCGCGACCAGGAAGGTCAGGTCCACCGTCTCGGGGGTGATCCACTGGAGGAGGGCGGCCGCGACCAGGAGCAGCGGCGGGGGCCACCGCAGCCATGGCGGAAGCGGAGTACCGCGCAGTAACCAGTCGTTCTGCTCCGCGTCGCGTCGTCTGGCCGCAGCCCTGATCATCTGTTCACGCTCCTACGCGCACCACGACACCGCACGCCGGGCCGGTCCGTCGGGTGCGGGGTCCGGCAGTCCGTGCGGGGTCCCTCGGGTCACTGTGACGGGGTCTGACAGGTCACAGTGGACGGCCCATCAGCACGTCGTCCACGAACACGCCGTCCAGCAGGAACTCGCCCGGCAGCACGCCTTCGATCTCGAAGCCCTCCGCTTCGTAGAGCTTGCGGGCCGGGGTGTTGTGCCCGAGCACGCGCAGCGTGATGCGGACCGCGCCCTGCCGGCGCGCCTCGTCGACGGCGCCCGGATCAGCCGGCGGCCGATCCCCCTGCCGCGTACGTCCTCGGCGACGGCCAAGCCCTGGATCTGGCGGACGTGGGCGTTGGTGAGCAGCGGGGTCGGGTACCCGAGCTTCACATAGCCGACGAGCCGCCCGGCCAGCTCGGCGACGAGGTGGTCGTGGGGGCCGAACCGGTCGTTGAAGAAGGGCTCGTAGGGAGGCTCGGGACGAGGCTGCACCGCGTGCAGGGTGGACCACAAAGCGCGGTCGAGACGGGCAAGGGCGGCGTCGTCCTCGGGCAGCGCGGTACGTATGTGCATGTCCGTCATGGCGCCACTGTACGGCGGGGCCGGCCCGCCCACCGGGCCGTCCCCGGCAGCCGCCATCGGGTCCGTGACAGGCCCCGGCACGCCGTTCGGAGGCAGGATGGACCCATGGAACCCACACAGCCGCAGCGTTCCCCGCAGTCGTCACGGGTGGCCGTCGCCGGTGCCTCCGGGCTCGTCGGCACCGCGCTCACCCGCTCCCTCACCGAGGACGGGCACGAGGTGGTCCGGCTGGTGCGCAGGGCGCCCCGCGGCAAGGGCGAGGTCCGGTGGGACCCCGAGGAGGGGTACGTCGACGCGGTGGGCCTCACGGGCTGCACGGCGATCGTCAACCTCGCGGGCGCGGGCATCGGCGACCACCGCTGGACGGATGCCTACAAGCGGGAGCTGCGCGACAGCCGGGTCCTGGGCACCGGCACCCTCGCCGCCGCGGCGGCCTCGCTCGACGTACCGCCACGGGTCTTCCTGAACGCCAGTGCGATCGGCTACTACGGGGACACCGGCCGGCGCGCGGTGGACGAGAGCGCCCCCGCCGGGGAAGGCTTCCTGCCGTCCCTGTGCGTGGAGTGGGAGGCGGCCACCGCGGCCGCCGAACGGTCGGGCATCCGCACCGTCCTGGCCCGCACCGGCCTGGTGGTGGCGCGCGAGGGCGGCGCCTGGGCGCGCCTGTTCCCGCTCTTCAAGGCGGGCCTCGGCGGCCGCCTCGGCAACGGCAGGCAGTACTGGAGCCACATCTCCCTGTACGACGAGGTCGCCGCGCTGCGCCATCTCCTCGACACGGAGTCGTTGGCGGGCCCGGTCAACCTGACGGCGCCCGAGCCGCTCACCAACGCCGAGGTGACGGCCGCGATGGGGCGGGTGCTGAAGCGCCCGACGCTCCTCACGGCCCCGGCACCGGCGCTGCGGCTGGTGCTCGGCGAGATGGCCGGCGACGTCCTGGCCAGTCAGCGGGTGCTGCCGAGACGCTTGCTGGAGTCCGGCTTCAGGTTCAGGTTCCCCGGCATCGAGGAGACGCTTCGGGCGGCGCTGGAGCAAGACGGGGGTGCGGCACCGAAATAGAACGGAGGTTCTGACGTGTGCGACCGGCGTGCGACCGTGCCCGGGGGCATGCGCGACTGCCGTCGGCCCGGCCCGCTCCTACCCTCGTCCCGGAGCCGCCGGGATTCCGGAGCCTCGTCGGGGGCATCAGCTCCCCACCAGCCCGCGCAACCTCTGGGAGGGGCACGTGCTAGAGCCAGCGCACCATGCGGATGTCGTCATCGTGGGGGCCGGGGCCGCGGGGCTCTCGGCCGCGCATCGGCTGACCAGCGCCGGTGTAACGACCGTTGTCCTGGAGGCCGCCCCTTACGTCGGCGGCCGTATGTCGACCGAGAAGGTCGACGGCTTCCGGCTCGACAGGATCGGGCAGCTGCTCTCCACCTCGTACCCGGAACTGCGCCGCACGCCGGGGCTGGACGCCCTCGTCCTGCGTCCCTTCGCGCCCGGCCTGCTGGTGCACAGCGACGGCCGCCACCACCGCGCGGCCGAGCCGCTCCCCGTACGGAGTGGACGGAGTGCGCGGAACAGGTGGCACGGACGGAACGGGGCGGAGCGCAAGGGGCGCACTCACGGCCGCTCGCCCCCTCGCGAGCGCCCCCCGCGTGCCGCGGCCCATACGCTCCGCCCCCGGTACGGCACCCCGCGGCGCCACCCCGCTCGGCGGCCCCCTCGACCAGGCCCCGGCTCGGCGCCGCGCTCGCCCGCCTCGCGGCGCCCCCCGTCGAGCGCCTGCTGTCCCGCCCCGAACTCCCGGCGGCCCGCGCCCTGTCCGCGCGCGGACTGCCGCCCGCACCATCGACGGCTTCCTGCGTCCGCTGCTCTCGGCCCTGCTCTGCGACCCCGGCCTGACCACCTCGAGCCGGTGCGCCGACCTCGCCCTGCACGCCTTCGCCCGCGGCCGGCTCTGCATACCGGAGGGCGGCGCGGAGGCCCTGCCCGACCTGCTGGCCGCCGCGCTGCCGCCGGGCACGGTCCGCACCGGCGTACGCGTCACCTCGGTGGCGACCACGTCCGTCACCACCGCCGAGCACGGTGAGATCGCCTGCCGCGCCGTGCTGCTCGCCACCGACGCCCGCGCCGCCGCCGAGCTGCTGCCCGGCCTGCGCGTACCGCCGTTCCACGAGCTGACGGTGTTTCACCACACCGCTCCCGAACCGCCGCTCGACGGTCCCGCCCTGCTCCTGGACGCCGACCGCGCGGGCCCGGTCGCCCACACGTCCGTCATCAGCCGCGTCGACCCCTCGCGCGCGCCCGCCGACCGGGTCCTCGTCTCCTCGACGGTGCTCGGCCCGCCGCCGGACGAGCGAACCGTCCGCGCGCACCTCGCCACGCTGTACGGCGCCCCGACCGACCGCTGGGAAGCCCTCGCCGTCCACCACACCCGCGAGGCCGTGCCCGCGATGCCACCGCGCACGACCCGCGCCGCCCGGTCCGCCTGCTCTCGGGGCTCTACGTCTGCGGGGACCACCGGGACACCAGCACCGTGGCAGGGCGCCCTGCACTCGCTCCGCCGCGCGCGCACGCGTACTCGCCGACTTCGGCATCACACCGGCGCACGCCGAGGAGTCAGTGGCGACCGCGGCCTGAGCGGCCGCCCCGAAACCGCCCCTCCGGCAAAGCCCCCGCGCCCCCACGCGGGGGGCGTCCGCCCGCTCGCCGCGACGCCCGGTCAGCCGAGGGCCGCGACCCGGTCGCGGTACCCCCGCACCGGCGCCGCGTCCCGGTACGGCTCAAGGCGGCGCTCGAACTCGCGTACGTACTCATGGGCCCGGACCGACCGCATCTCCGCCGCGCCCTGCGCCGCCTCCGCGCCGAGCTGGCAGGCCTGTTCCAGTTCGCCGAGGCCGAGCCGCGCGGTGGCGAGCACCACCCGGCAGAACAGGCGGCTGCGCGCGAAGCCGGGCGCGCGCAGCTGGAGGAGCGCTCGGCGTGCTGGGCGGCGGCGCGGTACTGCTGGAGGTCGCGGTAGCAGTGCCCGAACTCGTCGGCCAGCTGCGCCTCGTCGAAGAACCTCGCCCAGTACGGCACGTCGTCACCGGGGCGCGCCGGCGCCAGCGACCGCTCGGCCCGCTGGAGCGAGGCCGTGCAGGCCCGCGCCTCGCCCAGCACCCCGTGCCCGCGCGCCTCGGCGGCGTACAGCAGGGACTGCACGACGGGTGGCGCCGATGAGCCGACACCCTGCTGGGCGACGCGCGCGAGCTGCACGCCTCGCGCCCGTGCCCGAGGTAGACGGCCTGGCGGCTCATCGTGACCAGCACGTAGGAGCCGTACGCCCGGTCGCTCCGCCGCCTGCGAGAGGCGCAGCGCCTGCACGAAGTACCGCTGGGCGAGCCCGTGGGCCGCGATGTCGTACGAGGTCCAGCCCGCGAGGCGGGTCAGGTCGCGACGGCCGCGAAGAGCCGCCGCCCGGCCTGCTCGCCGTAGGTGCCGCGGAGCATCGGCTCGGCCTCGTGCTCCAGGTAGCGGACGAGGGCCTGGCGGGCGTGGCCGCCGCCGTAGGCGTTGTCGAGCGTGCGGAACAGCTCGCCGACCGAGCGCAGCGCCGCGATGTCGACCGTTGGTGACGCGCTGCCCGGGGCCGCGGTCGGGCTCCCTGCGCCGGCGGGGCACGCCGGGGCGGCCCTGGGCGGGCACGCGGGCGTGGCCGGGGTCGTCTCGCCGCGCCCCACGCGTTCGTCGGGCCGGCCGATCAGCCAGTCCCTGCTGGGCACGACGAGCCCGGCCGGGGTGAACGCGATCTTCCGCAGTTCGGCGTGGCTGCCGGAGTCCTTGCGCCACAGGCCGCCGACGATGTCGACGGCTTCCTCGGGCGTGGCGGCGAACTCCAGCCCTGCGTAGACCGGCGCGCACGCGTCGAGGCCCAGGTCCTGGGCGGACAGGCGCCGCCCGAGGCGCCGGGTGAAGACCTCGGCGATCAGTGCGGGGGTGGTTCCTCGGGGCTGCTGGCCGCGCAGCCATCTGGTCACGGACGTCTTGTCGTAGCGCAGGTCGAGGCCGTGTTCGAGGCCGAGCTGGTCGACGCGGCGCGCGAGGCCCGCATGGGAGAACCCGGCTTCCGAGATGAGCGCTGCTAGCTGGCGGTTGGGAGTGCGCTGCGGGGGTCGTTCCGTCATCGGCTGTGCGGTCTCCTGCCTTCCGGGCCTGCCTTCTGAGCAGCCCTTATGGCCTCGTGAACGGCGCGAATGTAACGGCCATCACAGCCTCTGGATGCGGCTTCTCCAGCTGTTCATCCGATCGTGTGAGGAACCCGGGCCCGAGTTGCCCGCGCAGGTGGCCCGTACAGTGGCAGGGGCGCGATATGTGCACGGTGAATGTTCAGGGAGGCACCTGCCGTGAGTGAGTTCCGGTTCGTCCGCATGGGCTTCGGCCCGGACGCCGTGGAGTACCAGGAGGCGTGGGACGAGCAGCGCCGCGTGCACGCGGCCCGCTTCGCCGACGAGGTGCCCGACACCTGCCTGCTCGTGGAGCACCCGCCGGTGTACACCGCGGGCCGGCGCACCGAGGACAGCGAGCGCCCGCTGGACGGCACGCCCGTCGTCGACGTGGACCGCGGCGGCAAGATCACCTGGCACGGCCCGGGTCAACTGGTGGGCTATCCGATCCAGAAGCTGCCGCGCCCGGTGGACGTCGTAGCACATGTGCGGCGCCTGGAGGAGGCTCTTATCCGTACGTGTGCGGAGTTCGGCCTGGAGACCTCGCGTGTCGAGGGCCGCAGCGGCGTGTGGGTCCTCGGTGATCCGGTGGAGCGGCGCCCGGCGCTCGGCGGCCTCTCCCTGGACTTCGACCCGCGCCTGACGGACGACGAGTTCGACGCCCGGTTCAACGGCCCGGAGTACGCCCCGTCCAACGCGGGCCAGCGCCGCGAGGACCGCAAGATCGCCGCGATCGGCATCCGCGTCGCCAAGGGCGTGACGATGCACGGCTTCGCGCTGAACGTGAACCCGGACAACACCTGGTTCGACCGGATCATCCCGTGCGGCATCCGCGATGCGGGCGTGACCTCCCTCGCGTACGAGCTGGACCGCGACCTCACCATCGCCGACGTGCTGCCCGTCGCCGAGCGGCACCTGCGGGATGTGCTGGAGAACGCGGAGCTGAAGCCGCGGGTCGTGGAGCGGCAGGCGGAGGCGCAGGCCGAGCCCGCCGGGGCCTAGGGACCCCCAGGGGGAATGCACCCCGTTGGCCAGAGGTTGGCGGGAAGTAGGCCCCACGACATGACGGGCGTACCCTGGTGGACGCCGAAGAATCGAAGCTACAGGAGCCGATGTGTCCGCAGTCGCACCCGACGGACGCAAGATGCTGCGCCTGGAGGTCCGGAACGCCCAGACCCCCATCGAGCGCAAGCCCGAGTGGATCAAGACGCGGGCGAAGATGGGCCCCGAGTACAACGCCCTGCAGAAACTCGTGAAGAGCGAGGGGCTGCACACGGTCTGCCAGGAGGCGGGCTGTCCGAACATCTACGAGTGCTGGGAAGACCGCGAGGCCACGTTCCTCATCGGCGGCGACCAGTGCACGCGGCGCTGTGACTTCTGCCAGATCGACACCGGCAAGCCGCAGGCCCTCGACCGCGACGAGCCGCGCCGCGTCGGCGAGTCCGTCGTCACGATGGACCTGAACTACGCCACGATCACCGGCGTCGCCCGCGACGACCTCGAGGACGGCGGCGCCTGGCTCTACGCCGAGACCGTGCGCCAGATCCACGCCATGACGGCTCAGCGCGCCGAGGGCTACACCAAGGTCGAGCTGCTCATCCCCGACTTCAACGCCGACCCCGACCAGCTGGCCGAGGTCTTCTCCTCGCGCCCCGAGGTCCTCGGGCACAACGTGGAGACGGTGCCGCGCATCTTCAAGCGCATCCGCCCCGGCTTCCGCTTCGAGCGCTCGCTGGAGGTCATCACGCGGGCCCGCGAGGCCGGCCTGGTCACCAAGTCGAACCTCATCCTCGGCATGGGCGAGGAGCGCGCGGAGATCAGCGAGGCGCTGCACGCGCTGCACGAGGCGGGCTGCGAGCTGATCACGATCACGCAGTACCTGCGCCCCACCCCGCGCCACCACCCCGTGGAGCGCTGGGTCAAGCCGGCGGAGTTCGTGGAGCTGAAGGAGGAGGCCGAGGAGATCGGCTTCTCGGGCGTCATGTCGGGCCCGTTGGTCCGCTCCTCGTACCGCGCGGGTCGGCTGTACCAGATGGCGATCGAGAAGCGCGGGGCGTACGTCGCCTCGCAGGCGGTGTGAGACCGGCACACGCCGGCCGCGCGGGCACTGTGTGAATCCGCGCACAAGGAGCTACTGACTGGTACAGCCCGCAACGACGCGGTTCATACGATCCCCGCAGGTGAGGGCGGTCGTATGGACCGCGTCAGTGTTTGGGGGCGGGGCGTCGCCTGGCGTCAAGGTTTCATCGGCGTTTGACCACTCAGTCACGCCCTGGTAACACCAATCAGTGACCCTGGAGTCACCGCACGTACAGCCTTACCCCCAGCATTTGCCCCACCCTTACCCATAGCGCTCGTCCCCCGAGCCGCTCCCCAGGAGGGCCCCATCATGCAGGCCGCGCCCGTACGCGCCACCGCCATCCCGTCCGTCACCGACGCCCTGCGCGCCGTCGAGTCCCTGCTGATGAGCGGCGGCCAGCGCACCGCTCGCCGCAACGCGTGGACTTCCGTCCTCGAGGACCGGCGCCGCGCCAAGGACCGGGTCGAGGCGCTGCGGGTCTTCGAGGACGGCGTGGCAACCCGCACGTCGTAGTCGGCCCCGGGGACACGTAGACTTCACGACATGGCGAGGAAGGAAACCACCGCGGCGGATGCGGCCGCGGAGCCAGGGCGACTCAAGCAGATCGCTCTGACCTACAAGATGACCCGACGGGCCGACTCCAAAATCGGTCTCATCATCGCGGCTGTGGGAATCGTCACCTTTGGTGTCTTCCTCGCGATCGGCTTCTTGATCGGTCACCCGGTCTATCTGGGCATTCTCGGCTTCCTGCTCGCCTTCCTCGCGATGGCGATCGTCTTCGGACGCAGGGCCGAGCGTGCCGCCTTCGGACAGATGGAGGGCCAGCCCGGAGCGGCGGCCGCGGTGCTCGACAAGATCGGCCGCGGGTGGACGACGACCCCCGCGGTCGCGATGAACCGCAGCCAGGACGTGGTGCACCGCACCGTCGGCAAGGCCGGCATCGTCCTGGTGGCCGAGGGCAACCCGAACCGGGTGAAGGGCCTGCTGGCCGCCGAGAAGCGGAAGATGGCTCGCATCGTCTCGGACGTCCCGGTGCACGACGTCATCGTCGGCACCACCGAGGGCACGGTCTCCCTGAAGAAGCTGCGCACGACGCTGCTGAAGCTGCCGCGGGTGCTCACGGGCCCGCAGGTGACGGCGACGAACGACCGGCTGCGGGCGATGGGCGACCTGATGTCGAACATGCCCCTCCCCAAGGGCCCGATGCCCAAGGGCATGCCGGATGCCGCGCCGGCGGCCCGAAGGCACGCTAGTTCTTCCCTCTTCT
>RBWT01000250.1 GCA_004010275.1 Streptomyces huasconensis | reverse complement strand
GCCGCGGCCGCACGGACGCTGACCGGGTGCCGCCCTCCCCGCCCGCCCCCTCATGCAAGAGGAGCCCCCCGCGTGCACACCGTCCCCCGCCTCGGGGTCCGGCCCGGACTCGCCCCGGCACGGCAGCCGCATCGCCGTCGCCTCGGGCCTGACCGCCGCGCTCGGCATCGCCCTGATCGCCTGCGGACAGGGCGGCGGCACGGGCGCCCCGGCCCCGCCCGTCACGGTGGCCGACGCCGCCGCGGGCGCGGGCCCAGCTTTCCTCGGCCCCGCTGAAGGCCTCCGCGCCGACGGGTCTGCGCATCCCGGCGGCGGGCGTCGACGCGACATCGATGCTCCGCCTCGGCCTCGGCCCGGACCGGGAGCTGCGGGTGCCGCCGGTGGACAAGGCCCAGCAGCCCGGCTGGTGGACCGGCTCGGTGACGCCCGGCGAGAAGGGCCCCGCCGTGCTCGTCGCGCACTACGACACGGTGGACGGCCCCGCGCTGATGCGGAACGTCGCGAAGATCGGCATCGGCGACGCCATCGACGTACCGCGCACGGACGGCGGCACCGCGCGGTTCCGGGTGCGGGAGATCCAGCAGGTGAACAAGAAGGACTTCCCCACCCATAAGGTGTACGGGGCGACCGCGCGGCCCGAGTTGCGCCTGCTGACCTGTGGTGGGCCGATCGTCGGCGGCCACCGGTCTGACAACATCATCCTCTACGCCGACCTGGTCTCCTGAACCCACGGCCGGCCGCCGTGACGACAGGCCGCACCCGCGGCAGGCAGGAGTGCAGTGAACCGCAGCCGGCTCGCGCTCACCGCCGCCGCCTTCGCCGCGCTCGCCGCGGCCCTGGCCGGCGGCTGCGGTGACCCCGGCGGGCTGCGCGGCGCCGGTGCGACGCCCAGCGCCCAGGGCCCCACGCACCTGTGGCCCGACCTGCCGGCGCCGTCCGCGCCCGCCGAGGACTACGGCGCCATAGAGAGCGTGCGGGTCAAAGGCGTGAAGGTCCCCGGCGGCGACCTGCGCAAGGTCGACCCGGCCGATGTGGTCCGGGCCGACTTCGAGCAGAATCCGGGCACCTACGACACCGCGGACTCCGTGTACGAGCAGACCGTCGAGCGGCTCGACGACTGCGCCGAGAAGGACTCCGGCGCGCGGGGACGGTGCCCGGTCCTCAAGGCGTACTACCGCGATCTGACGGGCGACGGCAAGGACGACCTGATCGTCGGCGTCTCGACACCCGACGACAACCTCGACATCCGTGTCTACGCCGAACAGGAGGGGCGGCTCACGCAGATCATGGAGATGAGCGACGCCGTGCTCGGCGTGGAACTGGCCGGGCGCGCACTGATCATCCGCGCCGTCTCCAGCCTGCCGGGGTACGAGTACCACACGGTGTGGTCCTGGGACGCGCACCAGAAGACGATGCTGCCGACGCGCGACGAGATCGTGCGCTCGACGCACGGGCGGCGGCCCAAGACGCCCCGCCCGGCCCCTGCCGAGAGCGGGGCACGGTGATCCGGCGCCGGCCGCGCGGACCGCGGCTCCCCGCCTGGACGGCGACGCTCACCTGGAAGGCGGCCGTCTTCATCACCGTGATGTGCTGCGCGCTGGCCGCGCTGCTCGGCATGCTCGTGCACGTCTCGGTGACCAACCAGACCGTCGGCCAGGCCCGTGAGCGGGCCCTCGACCGGCTGACGGAGGTCACCGAGCGCTACGAGGCGGGCGACCGCCTCGGCTCCGGCGCGGCGTCGACCCCGAGGGCCCTGCCCGCGCCACTGCGCGAGCTGGCGCTGAGCGGGGAGCGCGGCACGATGGTCGCCGCCCACGACTCGCGGCCCACGATGTGGGCGGCGGGGCCCGCCGCCGGGGGCCGCGCCATCGCCGTCCAGGTCGACTACGCGCAGGGCGCCCGCACCATCGACGGACTCGACCGGGCGATCCTCGGCTCCTCCGTCCTCGCGATCGGGGCGACGCTGCTGGTCGGCGCGTTCGCCGTGACGCGGGTGACGCGGCGGCTGCACCAGACGGCGCAGGTCGCCCGGCGGATCAGCGCGGGGCGACCTCGACGCGCGCGTCAACGACCCGCGCACCAAGGACCCGGCACGCCGCCAGGACGAGGTGGCCGCGGTCGCCGGAGCGCTGGACACCATGGCGTCCTCGTCTCTCAGGGCAAGCTGCTGAGCGAGCAGCGCTTCACCGCCGACGTGGCGCACGAGCTGCGGACGCCGCTGACCGGGCTGCACGCGGCGGCCGAACTCCTCGAGCCCGGCCGCCCCACCGAGCTGGTGCGGGACCGGGTGGCCGCGCTGCGCACGCTGACCGAGGACCTCCTGGAGATCTCCCGGCTCGACGCGAAGAGCGAGCGCGTGGACCTGGACGCCCATCGGCTCGCCCCGTTGGCGGAGCGTGTGGTGCGGGGTTCCGGCGAGGGCACGGAGCTGGTCGTCGTCCGTGACGTGTGCGTGGAGACCGACCGGCGGCGCTTGGAGCGGGTGCTCGGCAATCTGGTCGCCAACGCGCTCAAGCACGGCCGGGCGCCGGTCGTGGTGACGGTCGACGGGCCGGTCGTGACCGTGCGGGACCACGGCGACGGCTACCCCGGATACCTGGTGGAGCACGGCCCGCAGCGCTTCCGCACCGAGGGCACCAGCAAGGGGCACGGCCTCGGCCTGACCATCGCGCTCGGCCAGGCCGCGGTCCTCGGCGCCCGGCTGACGTTCTCCAACGCCCCGGACGGCGGGGCGGTGGCGACGCTGAGGCTGCCTTCGACGAGTGCCCGCGAGGACGAGGCGGACGGCTCCGAAAGCACCACGTGAGCGTGCGCGCACCCGGAGTGCCGCTTTTACTGTGACATGCGGCCTTCGCGCACCCGCGAGGCGCCGCCTGTCCCCCTTCTCCCGAGGAGGCCCCATGCCCCTGCGCACCACCGCCACCCGGCTCGGCGTACTCGTCGCCGGCGCCGCCCTCGCCGCGTACGGCGCCACCGTCCCGGCCGCCGCCCAGGACGACCCCGGCCGCAACGCGCACACCACCGGCCAGAACGCGCACGCCACCGCCCAAAAGGCACCGGTCACCGACTACAAGGCGCCCGTCTACAAGGGCCGCGTGACCGCCAAGTCGGGGCTGCTGCTCCGCGACGCCCCCACCCGCGGCAGCCGTGTGGTCCGCACCGAGCCCCGCGGCAAGGTCGTCACCATCTACTGCAAGACGAAGGGCGACCGCGTGGGCCGCACCAACCACTGGTACCTGCTCACCGACGGGACCTGGGCCTGGGGCTCCGCGAACTACATCGCCAACATCGGGAAGTCGCCGCGCTGGTGCTGACGGCCCATCACCCCTCATGGCCCGCAGCAGCGGCAGCCGTAGCCGTAGCCGACATATGGCGATAGTCGACATATACGGCATAAGCAGACTTCGGGGCAGGTTGCTTGCTACGTTCCGGGCATGACCGGAACACGAGTGGGCGCCGCACCCCCCGCGGTCCCCGCCGTCCGCGTCCCCCGGCGCCGCGGCACGGAGCTGGCCCTGCTCGTCGTCGCCGTCCTGCTCTGCGTGTACGGCTACTGTGCCGTCGGCCTCGCGAGGAACGGCACCGTCCCGCCCGGCGCCGCCGGTTACGGCGCCGGCTCGGTGTGCTCGCCCTCCTCGCGCACCTCGCCGTCCGCCTCCGCGCCCCGTACGCCGATCCGCTGCTGCTGCCCATCGCGGTGCTCCTCAACGGCCTCGGCCTGGTGCTCATCTACCGCCTGGATCTCCAGACCCCGCACGACGAGGCCGCGCCCGCCCAGCTGGTCTGGTCGACCGTCGGCGTGGCGCTCTTCATCGCCGCCGTGCTCGCCCTGCGCGACCACCGCGTGCTCCAGCGGTATGCCTACGTCTCGGTGGTCACCGCGCTGCTCCTGATGATCGTGCCGATCTTCTTCCCGGCCGTGAACGGCGCCCGGATCTGGATCAGGCTGGGCGGCCTGTCCATCCAGCCGGGCGAGTTCGCCAAGGTCCTGCTCGCGGTCTTCTTCGCCAGTCACCTCGCCGCCAACCGCAACGCGCTCGCCCTCACGGGCCGCACCCTGTGGCGGTTCCGCCGCCTCCAGCTGCCCACCGGCCGCGTCCTCGGCCCGATCGTCACCATCTGGCTGCTGAGCGTCGGCGTCCTCGTCCTGGAGCGCGACCTCGGCACCTCGCTGCTCTTCTTCGGGCTCTTCGTGATCCTGCTGTACGTCGCCACGGGCCGCATCGGCTGGATCGCGGTCGGCCTGCTGCTCGCCGCGCTCGGCGCCTTCGCGGTCGGCTCGCTCGAACCGCACGTGCACAGCCGCGTCCAGGACTGGCTGCACCCCTTCGCCTCCATCGACGCGGGCGAGGGGCCGAACCAGCTGGCCCAGTCCCTCTTCGCGTTCGCGGCCGGCGGGATGCTCGGCACCGGGCTCGGCCTCGGGCACTCCATCCTGATCGGCTTCGCAGCGAAGTCCGACTTCATCCTGGCGACGGCGGGCGAGGAGCTGGGCCTCGCCGGGCTCTGCGCGATCTTTTTGCTCTACGCCCTCCTCGTCGAGCGCGGCTTCCGCACGGGCCTCGCGGTGCGGGACCCCTTCGGGCGGCTGCTCGCGATCGGGCTCGCCTCGATCATCGCGCTCCAGGTCTTCGTGATCGCCGGCGGCGTCATGGGGCTCATCCCGCTCACCGGCATGGCGATGCCGTTCCTCGCGCAGGGCGGTTCGTCGGTCGTCACCAACTGGATCATCGTGGCGCTGCTCATCCGGCTCAGCGACTCGGCCCGCGCCCAGCCCGTCGGCGAGGCGTCCCCGTGACCCGGTACATCAGGCACTCCTCGGCCTTGTGCGCGCTGCTGCTGCTCGCGCTGCTCGTCAACGCCGCCCGCGTGCAGGTCGTCGACTCCGCGTCCCTCGACGGCAACGCCGCCAACCGGCGCCCGGCCATCGCCCGCTTCGAGCAGCCACGCGGCGACATCCTCGTCGACGGGCGCCCGATCACCGGCTCCAAGGACACCGGGGAGCAGCTGCGGTACGAACGTACGTACAACAACGGGCCGTTGTACGCCCCGGTGACCGGCTACGCCTCGCAGATGTACGGCACGACCTTCCTGGAGAACGCCGAGGACGCCATCCTCTCCGGCACCGACCCGATGCTCGCCCCGCTCCCCCTGTGGAACGACGTCACGCGCGCGCGAAACCCCGGCGGCACGGTGGAGACGACCATCAGGGCGGCGGTGCAGCGGGCCGCCTACTCCGGGCTCGGCGGCAAGCGGGGGGCGGTGGCGGCGGTGGAGCCGTCCACCGGGAAGATCCTGGCGCTGGTCAGCACGCCCAGTTACGACCCCGAGCGGCTCTCCGGGAACGGCCGGGCGGTGGCGAAGGCGTGGCGGGGGCTGAACGGCGCGGCCGACAAGCCTATGCTGAACCGCGCGATCCGCCAGACGTATCCGCCGGGCTCGACGTTCAAGGTGGTGACGGCGGCCGCCGCGCTGGACTCGGGGGCGGTGACGGACCCGGACGCGCCGACGAAGTCGCCCAGCCCGTACACCCTGCCGGGCACGAACACCCGGCTGACGACGAGGCGGACGGCTGCGCCGGCGCCTCGCTGCGGCACGCCTTCCAGTGGTCCTGCAACACGGTCTTCGCCAAGCTCGGCGTCGACACGGGGCTGGGCCCGATGGTGGAGACCGCGCGGAAGTTCGGCTTCGACGGCGGCGGCCTTCGCATCCCCTCCCCCGTCTCGGCCAGCTACTTCGACCCGTCCCTGGACAAGGCACAGCTGGCGCTCTCCGCCATCGGCCAGTACGAGACCCGGGCGACGCCCCTCCAGATGGCGCTGGTCGCGGCGGCCGTCGCCAACGGCGGCTCGATCAAGGCGCCCTACCTGGTGGAGCGGACGACCACGGACGACGGCGACGTGGTGTCCGCCTCGGGCCCGCGGACCCTGCGGCAGGCGATGAACCCCGGCACGGCGGCGCGGCTGCGGGAGATGATGACGCAGGTCGTCGAGAAGGGCACCGGCGCCAACGCCGCCGTTCCCGGGGCGACGGTCGGCGGCAAGACGGGCACGGCCCAGCACGGCATCGGCAACGCCGGCACGCCGTACGCCTGGTTCGTCTCCTGGGCGCAGGCCCCCCAGGAGCCCGAGCCCTCGGTGGCGGTCGCGGTGGTCGTCGAGGAGGCGTCGGCGGACCGCGGTGACATCAGCGGCGGCGGCAGCGCGGCCCCGGTCGCGAAGGCGGTGATGGAGGCGGCGCTGAAGTCGGCGCTGAAGGACGGGCTCTGACCCCGCCCGGGTCAGGCGCTCTCGCCCGCCGCGATCGCGTCCTCCACCTCCGCCACCCGCTCCTTCTCCTCGGCCGCGAAGCGTTCCGCGTCCAGCTTCTCGGCGATCTCCTCGTCCTGGGCCATGAGCTGATCGAGGTTGGCGTCGCCCAGTTCGAAGACACCCATGTCCACATAGGCCTGCTGGAGGCGCTTGCCCCACAGGCCGATGTCCTTGACGCAGGGGACGATGCGGCTGAAGAGCAGCTGCCGGAAGAGGGCGAGGAACTCGGACTGCTCGCTGTACTCCTCGGCCTGCGCCTTGGGGATGCCGAAGTTCTCCAGGACCTCGACACCGCGCAGCCGGTCGCGCATCAAGTAACAGCCCTCGATGACGAACTCCTCGCGCTCGCGCAGCTCCGCGTCGGTGAGCTGCTTGTAGTAGTCGCGCAGCGCCATCCGCCCGAAGGCGACATGCCGGGCCTCGTCCTGCATGACGTACGCGAGGATCTGCTGGGGCAGGGGCTTGTCGGTGGTGTCGCGGATCATGCCGAAGGCGGCCAGCGCCAGGCCCTCGATGAGGACCTGCATGCCGAGGTAGGGCATGTCCCAGCGGGAGTCGCGCAGGGTGTCGCCGAGGAGGGCCTGGAGGTTGTCGTTGATCGGGTAGAGCATCCCGACCTTCTCGTGCAGGAAGCGGCCGTAGATCTCGGCGTGCCGCGCCTCGTCCATGGTCTGGGTCGCGGAGTAGAACTTCGCGTCCAGGTCGGGCGCGGACTCGACGATGCGCGCCGCGCACACCATCGCGCCCTGCTCGCCGTGGAGGAACTGGCTGAACTGCCAGCAGGCGTAATGCTTGCGCAGCTCGCCCTTGTCCTTCTCGGTCAGCTTGGCCCAGTGGGGCGTGCCGTACAGCGACAGCGACTCGTCGGGGGTGCCGAGCGGGTCGAGCGGGTCGACCTCCAGCTCCCAGTCGATGCGCCTGGCGCCGTCCCACTGCTTGTCCTTGCCCTTCTGGTACAGGGCGAGGAGCCGCTCACGTCCTTCGTCGTACTCCCAGCTGAAACGAGCCGAACCGGCTGACGGCACCTGCCAGTTGGGCTCACCCGGAGACTTGGTGTAAAGCTCCTGTGTCGACATAGAGGCAGGCTCACACGCTGCTGGACAAGGGGTCAACAAGACGTGCGCGAGGGATTGACGGCCTTGCTGACAGGCAGTCTTATAAGTGGATGACCGCCGGTAACCCCGCCGGTGACCCGCGACAAGGCAGGAACAGTCATGACGACCGTGACGGAAGACGTTTCGCTCCAGGGCCTGCGGGACGCGCTCGGAGTGCTCAAGGACCGGGAGCAGGTGGCCCTCCGGCTCCTGGAGTCCTCCGCCAAGCACTCCTTCGACCCCGACCGGGAACTCGACTGGGACGCACCCGTCGAGGAGGGCAAGTGGTTCTGGCCGCCGGAACTCGTCTCGCTCTACGGCACCCCGCTGTGGAAGAGGATGCCCGAGGAACAGCGGATGGACCTGGCCCGGCACGAGGCCGCCTCCCTCGCCTCGCTCGGCATCTGGTTCGAGATCATCCTCATGCAGCTGCTCGTGCGGCACATCTACGACAAGTCGGTGACCAGCGCGCACGTACGGTACGCGCTGACCGAGATAGCCGACGAGTGCCGGCACTCCATGATGTTCGCGCGCATGATCCAGAAGGGCGGGGCGCCGACGTACCCCGTCACGCGCCTCAACCACAACCTCGCGCGCATACTCAAGACGGTCTCCACCACGCCCGGCTCCTTCGCCTGCACGCTCCTCGGCGAGGAGATCCTCGACTGGATGCAGCGCCTCACCTTCCCGGACGAGCGCGTCCAGACCATCGTGCGCGGCGTGACCCGCATCCACGTCGTCGAGGAGGCGCGCCACGTGCGGTACGCACGCGAGGAGCTGCGGCGCCAGATGGTGACCGCGCCGCGCTGGGAACGGGAGTTGACGCGGCTGAGCTGCGGCGAGGCGGCGCGGGTCTTCTCGCTCGCCTTCGTGAACCCCAAGGTGTACTCGGACGTCGGCCTCGACCGCCGCGAGGCCGTCGCCCAGGTAAGGGCGAGCGGACACCGCAGGGAGGTCATGCAGACCGGGGCGAAGCGGCTCACCGATTTCCTGGACGACATAGGGGTGATGCGGGGAGTGGGGCGGCGGCTGTGGCGGTCCTCGGGGCTGCTGGCATAACCCTTCGCGAGCGCGCGGCGGTTACGCTGCGAGGCATGACCTCGCCAGCCACCAGTCCCGCGTACCGCCGCCTGAGCGTCGAAGCGCGGCGGCGGCAGCTCCTGGAGTCCGCGCTCTCCCTCTTCGCGCACCGCGCGCCCGAGGAGGTCAGCCTCGACGACGTGGCCGAGGCGGCCGGGGTCTCCCGGCCGCTCGTCTACCGCTACTTCCCGGGCGGCAAGCAGCAGTTGTACGAGGCCGCCCTGCGGTCGGCCGCCGACGAGCTGGAGCAGTGCTTCGCCGAGCCCCCACAGGGTCCGCTCACCCAGCGGCTCTCCCGGGCGCTCGACCGGTACCTCGCGTTCGTCGACGAGCACGACACGGGGTTCAGCGCGCTGCTCCAGGGCGGCAGCGTGGTGGAGACCTCCCGGACCACCGCCATAGTGGACGGCGTGCGCAGGGCCGCCGCCGAGCACATCCTCGCCCACCTGGACGTGCCGGAGCCGGGGCCCCGGCTGCGGATGACCGTGCGGATGTGGATCACCGCGGTGGAGGCGGCCTCGCTGATCTGGCTCGACGAGGAGAAGCAGCCGCCGCTGGACGACCTGCGGGACATGCTCGTCGAACAGTTCATGGCGGTGCTCGTGACGACGGCGGGCCGCGACCCGCAGACGGCGCGGGTCGTGCGGTGGGCGCTGCACCTGGAGACGGCGGAGGGCCCGGTGGGCGGCCTCGCGCGGCGCGTGCTGCCGGTGGTCGCCGACGCGGGCCACCTGCTGTGACGGCCGGTGACGGACGTGGTGTGACACTGGTGGCGTGAAGAGCGAAGAGACCCCCTTCGTGGGTGGCCCCCTGGACGGCCGGGTGCTCCCGGTCCTGCTCGGCCCGACCGGCCACCCGCCGAAGGTCTACCGCGTCCCCGTCCCGGACGACGCCGGCGGCCCCCCGACGATCCTGGTCTACCGCCGCACCCCCGCACAGTCCGGCCACCGCCTCACCCTCACCCCGAAGTGGCAGTACGAGTACGACCCGTCCGGCGACAAGAACACCGGCCTGAAGTGGCCGTGGTCGAAACCGGGGGGCAGGTAGGAGCCGCCGGGTACGGAGCGCCCCGTCAGGGGCGCGGGGCTGTGACATATGCGGCTCCGCCGCGTGGGCGCGCTCAGCCGAAACGCACCGCACCAACACACAC
>RBWT01000024.1 GCA_004010275.1 Streptomyces huasconensis | reverse complement strand
GTAGAATCACCCCCCTGATGACCGCAACCCTCGTCGCCAAAGACCTCACCGCCGCCCACGGCGACCGCACCCTCTTCTCCGGCCTGGACCTGGTCGTCGCCCCCGGCGACGTCATCGGCCTGGTCGCGCCAACGGCGCCGGCAAGTCCACCCTCCTGAGGCTGCTCGCCGGCCTCGACACCCCGGAAGCGGGAGAACTGCGGCTGTCGCCCTCGTCCGCCACCGTGGGCCACCTCCCCCAGGAGCCGGACCGCCGCCCCGGCGAAACGATTCGCGCGTTCCTAGCCCGCCGCACCGGCGTCGCCGAGGCCCAGCGGATCATGGACGAGGCCACCCAGGCCCTGGTCGACAGCGCCCCGGGCGCAGACGACGCCTACGCGGACAGCCTGGAGCGCTGGCTGGCCCTCGGCGCGCCGACCTCGACGAGCGCGCCGAGGAGGTCACCGCGTCGCTGGGCCTGACCGTCGGCCTGGACCAGGAGATGACGTCCCTGTCCGGCGGCCAGGCGGCCCGCGCCGGCCTCGCCTCGCTCCTCCTCTCCCGCTACGACGTCTTCCTCCTCGACGAGCCGACCAACGACCTCGACCTGGCGGGCCTCGACCGCCTGGAGGGCTTCGTCCGGGGCCTGCGCGCCGGCACGGTCGTCGTCAGCCACGACCGCGAGTTCCTCAGCCGCACCGTCACCAAGGTCCTCGAACTCGACCTGGCCCAGCAGCAGATCAACCTCTACGGCGGCGGCTACGACGCGTACCTGGAGGAGCGGGACGTGGCCCGCCGCCACGCCCGCGAGGAGTACGAGGAGTACGCCGACAAGAAGTCGGCGCTCCAGAGCCGCGCCCAGATGCAGCGCTCCTGGGCGGACAAGGGCGTCAAGAACGCCCGCCGCAAGGCGGCGAAGGCGGGCGGCGGCGACAACGACAAGATCGGCCGGAACTTCCGCGGCGACGCCAGCGAGAAGCAGGCCGCCAAGGCCCGCCAGACGCAGCGCATGATCGAACGCCTGGACGTCGTCGAGGAGCCCCGCAAGGAGTGGGACCTCCGCATGGAGATCGCGTCGGCGCCCCGCTCGGGCTCGGTCGTCGCGAGCCTGCGCGACGCGGAGGTGCGCCGGGGGACCTTCACCCTGGGCCCGGTCACCCTCCAGATCGACTGGGCGGACCGCGTGGCGATCACCGGAGCCCAACGGCGCGGGCAAGTCGACGCTGCTCGCGCCTCCTGGGCCGCGTCCCGCTGGACGCGGGCCACGCCGCTCTCGGCTCCGGCGTCCTCGTCGGCGAAGTGGACCAGGCCCGCGCGTTGTTCCACGGCGAAGAGGCCCTGCTCGACGCGTTCTGCGCGGCCGTACCGGACACGGAACCGGCGGAAGTCCGCACCCTGCTGGCGAAGTTCGGCCTGAAGGCGGACCACGTGCTGCGCTCGGCGGCCACGCTGTCGCCCGGCGAACGCACCCGCGCGGCCCTCGCCCTGCTCCAGGGCAAGGGCGTCAACCTCCTGGTCCTGGACGAGCCGACCAACCACCTCGACCTGCCCGCGATCGAGCAGCTGGAGTCGGCCCTGGAGGCCTACGAGGGCACATTGCTGCTGGTCACGCACGACCGCAGGATGCTGGACGCGGTCAGCGTGACACGCCGCCTGGAGGTGACGGAGGGCAGAGTGACGGAACTGTCACTCTGACCCCCGCCGCCGCACGAGACTCAGCGCCCCTTCGGGTCCACCAGCCCCGCCCGCCGCAACGCCTCGGCCATCGCGTCGTTGGCGGGCGGCGGCCCCTGCCGCTGCGGCTTCTGCCCACGCTGCCCCTGACCGCCACGCTGACCCTGGCCACCGCGCTGGCCTTGGCCACCGCGCTGCCCCTGACCGCCCTGGCCCTGGCCCTGCCGCCGCTGCTGAGGCGGACGCCCGCCCCGCTTCGGCTGCTCCCCGTCGGCGTCGCCCGAGGGACCCGCCTCGTCGTCGAGCCGCAGCGTCAGCGAGATCCGCTTGCGCGGGATGTCGACGTCCATGACCTTGACCTTGACGATGTCGCCGGGCTTGACCACATCGCGCGGGTCCTTGACGAAGTTCTTGGACATGGCGGAGACGTGCACCAGACCGTCCTGGTGGACGCCGACATCGACGAATGCCCCGAACGCGGCGACATTCGTGACGACACCTTCGAGCACCATCCCGGCGGCCAGGTCGGAGATCTTCTCGACGCCGTCCTTGAAGGTGGCCGTCTTGAAGGCGGGACGCGGGTCGCGCCCGGGCTTCTCCAGCTCCTTCAGGATGTCCGTGACCGTGGGCAGTCCGAAGACGTCGTCCACGAACTCATCGGGCCGCAGCGAACGCAACGCGGCCGTGTTCCCGATCAGCGAAGAGACCGCGCCGCCCGCCGACTTCACCATCTTGCGCACCACCGGATAGGCCTCCGGGTGCACGCTGGAGGCGTCCAGCGGATCGTCGCCGCCGCGGATGCGCAGGAAGCCGGCGCACTGCTCGTACGCCTTGGGGCCGAGCCGGGGCACGTCCTTGAGGCCCTTGCGGCTCTTGAACGGGCCGTTGGCGTCCCGGTGCGCCACGATGTTCTCCGCGAGGCCGGAGCCGATGCCGGAGACACGGGCGAGCAGGGGAGCGGAGGCCGTGTTCACGTCCACCCCCACGCCGTTCACACAGTCCTCGACGACGGCGTCGAGCGAACGCGACAGCTTCACCTCCGACAGGTCGTGCTGGTACTGGCCGACGCCGATGGACTTCGGGTCGATCTTCACCAGCTCGGCGAGCGGGTCCTGGAGCCGCCGCGCGATGGAGACCGCGCCGCGGATGGAGACGTCGAGGTCCGGCAGCTCCTGCGAGGCGAAGGCCGAGGCGGAGTACACGGAGGCGCCCGCCTCCGAGACCATCACCTTGGTGAGGTTCAGCTCCGGGTGCTTCGCGATGAGGTCGGCGGCCAGCTTGTCGGTCTCGCGCGAGGCCGTGCCGTTCCCGATCGCGATCAGCTCGACCGCGTGCTCCTTGGCGAGCCGCGCGAGCGTGGCCAGGGACTGGTCCCACTTGTTGGCCGGGACGTGCGGGTGGATCGTGTCGGTGGCGACGACCTTGCCGGTGGCGTCGACGACGGCGACCTTCACGCCCGTACGGAAGCCGGGGTCGAGGCCCAGCGTCGCGCGCGTGCCCGCGGGCGCCGCGAGCAGCAGGTCCCGCAGGTTCGACGCGAAGACCCGCACCGCCTCGTCCTCGGCGGCCGTACGCAGCCGCAGCCGCAGGTCGATGCCGAGGTGCACCAGCATGCGGGTCCGCCAGGACCAGCGCACGGTGTCCTGGAGCCACTTGTCCCCGGGACGCCCCCGGTCGGCGATGCCGAAGCGCCGGGCCACGATCCCCTCGTACGACGAAGGTCCTTCGGTGGGCTCTTCCGGCTCCAGGACGAGGTCGAGGACCTCCTCCTTCTCGCCGCGCAGCATGGCGAGAACGCGGTGGGAGGGCAGCTCCGTGAAGGGCTCGGCGAAGTCGAAGTAGTCGGCGAACTTGGCGCCCGCCTCCTCCTTGCCCTCGCGGACCTTCGCGACGAGGCGCCCGCGGACCCACATGCGCTCGCGCAGCTCGCCGATGAGGTCGGCGTCCTCGGAGAAGCGCTCGGCGAGGATCGCGCGCGCCCCGTCCAGGGCGGCCTGCGGGTCCGCGACTCCCTTGTCGGCGTCCACGAACGCCGCGGCGGCGGCCTGGGGCTCCACGCCCGGGTCGGCGAGCAGACCGTCGGCCAGCGGTTCGAGCCCCGCTCGCGGGCGATCTGCGCCTTGGTGCGCCGCTTCGGCTTGAAGGGCAGGTAGATGTCCTCCAGGCGCGCCTTGGTGTCCGCCTCGCGGATGCGCGCCTCCAGCTCGTCGGTGAGCTTGCCCTGCTCACGGACCGAGTCGAGGATCGCGCGCCGGTCCTCCAGCTCACGCAGATAGCGCAGGCGCTCTTCGAGCGTGCGCAGCTGCGCGTCGTCGAGCATCTCGGTCGCTTCCTTGCGGTAGCGCGCGATGAAGGGCACCGTCGAACCGCCGTCGAGCAGATCGACGGCGGCCTTCACCTGCCGCTCCCGCACGCCGAGCTCCTCGGCGATCCTGCCTTCGATGGACGAGGGATGGGACGAGGGGATGGACGAGGGGGTGGACGTCGTCAAAGCTGCCACGTTCCGGTACCGCCTTCTCACTGAGGTTGCCGGGCAATTGTGGCAGGTGGCACCGACAGCGGGTGATCAGACCCGGCGGGCCCGGCCCGTGCGGCCGGAACGCCCCCCGGTGCCCCGACCGCCCCGCCCCGCGGAGCCGGAGGCTCCGCCGAACAGCCGGGCCAGCGCCCGGAAGGGCAGCGTGACGACCGTGGCGATGGCGCCGGCGATCTGACGCAGTATGTCGGCGATGGCACGGAACATGGGGATTCCCCTTTCGTCTCCCGGCGCGGCCGGAGTGGCGGCCAGGAGACGTACGGGTACCGCGGAGCCGGCGCGCCATGCCACCGCGCCCTGCCGAGTGTTCCTCAGCCCTTGCCCACCAGGTCCGCGGGGAACGCCCCCGCGTGCAGCGCCGTGCCGATGAACGCGGTGCCCAGCTCCGTCAGCCGTTCGACGCCCGCCGCGCCCAGGTGCGCGTAGGGCGCCCGGTCCAGCCGGTCCGTCTCCTCCTCGATCTCGCGGCGCAGTGCCACACCGGCCTCCGTCAACTCGCCCTCGGCGTCGAGCAGTCCCCGGCCGCGCAGCCGCTCCTCGGCGGCGTCCCACTCCTCCTGGTTCCAGCCCCGGGTGGAGAAGAGCCACTTCGGGGCGATGCCCTTGCCGGTGGCGGTGTGGCTCACGAGGGCTTCGAGGCCGTCGAGTTCGGCGCCGAGCAGGACGGTCAGGTGCCCGTCCCCGCGGTGCTCGCGCAGCAGCGTCGCCGCGTGCCAGTACGCGAGGTGCGGCTCCTCGGGGACGGGCAGATCGGCGTGCGCGGAGTACAGCGGACGCGCGGCGCGGGTGCAGGCCTCGGCGGTGCGCAGCGCGAGTCCGGCGGCCTCCGCCATCTCGGGGGAGGCGACGGCGTCCTCGCCGAGGAGCCTGCGCAGCGTCGCGTCGACGGCGCGCAGGCGCGCGGCGAGGACGTCCTTCGGTGCGGCGGCGCTCCACACCGCGGGCACGTGCGCCGCGACGAGTTCGTGCTTGTAGTTGTAGAAGGCGGCCGTCACGGTCCCCGCGCCGACGGGGCCAAGGGCCGCCGCGCGCACGGCGAAGTTGACGGCGCTGGGGTGCGTGATCCCGAGCCCCGCCAGCTCCCGCGTCACGTCCGGCGAGAAGTAGTGCGTCGAGTGCAGGGAGTTGAGGACGTTGTGGCAGCGGCGTCCCGCGCGCGGGTGGGCCGAGGCGGCCGAGGACGAGGTCGTCGAAGAGGTCATGAGGGCACGGTACCTACTGGTTGGTATGGCGCCGTGGGGCGGCTGCCCGATGGCAGGAAAGGAGGTGCACTCGTCATTGCGGCCATCACCGGGGCGGCGAAGAATCGGGACATGGAACAGCGCACCGTCCTGGTCGTCCTCTTCGACGGAGTCCAGAGCCTCGACGTCACGGGCCCCGTGGAGGTCTTCACGGGCGCGACACGCTGCCTCGACGACGCCGACGGGGCCCACCGCGGATACGCCGTCCGCACCGCCTCCATGGACGGCGCCCCCGTATGGACATCCAGCGGTCTCACCCTCGTCCCGGACTCCGCGCTGGCCGACGCCCCCGCCCCGGACACGCTGCTCGTGCCGGGCGGCACGGCGACGCGTTCCCCGGACCCGGAGCTGACCGCCTGGCTGCGCGTCCACGGCCCCCGCGCCCGCCGTCTGGTGTCGGTCTGCACCGGCGCCATCCGGCTCGCGCAGGCGGGCCTCCTGGAGGGCCGCAGGGCGACGACGCACTGGGCGTACTGCGACAAGCTCGCCAAGGACCACCCCGGCGTCGAGGTCGACCCGGAACCGATCTACGTGCGTGACGGCCACGTCGCGACGTCCGCCGGGGTCACCGCGGGCATCGACCTCGCCCTGGCGCTCGTGGAGGAGGACCTGGGCCGCGCGGTGGCGCTGACCGTCGCCCGGCACCTGGTCGTCTTCCTGCGCCGCCCGGGAAACCAGGCACAGTTCAGCATCCAGCTCTCCGCCCAGACGGCGCGGCGCGAACCGCTGCGAGAGGTCCAGCAGTGGATCACCGAGCACCCGGCGGCCGACCTGTCGGTGGGCGCGCTCGCCGCCCGCGCTCGCCTCTCGCCCCGCCACTTCGCCCGCGCCTTCCAGGCCGAGACCGGCCTGACTCCGGGCACGTACGTCGAGCGCGTCCGCGTCGAACATGCCCGCAGGCTCCTGGAGGACACCTCCGACGGGGTGGCGGACGTCACGCGCGTGCGGCTACGGCACACCGGAGGCCATGCGCCGCGCCTTCCTCAAGGCACTCGGCACGGCGCCCGCGGAGTACCGCCGCCGCTTCCACCCCGGCCCGGCGCCCGCCTCCGCGCCCGGCACGTCCACCACTCACCCGCACCGATGAGGAGAGACACATGCAGATAGCCATCGCCCTCTACGAACGCTTCACCTCCCTCGACGCGATCGGCCCGTACCAGACGCTGAAGAGCCTCCCCGGCGCCGAGACCGTCTTCGTCGCCGAACAGGCGGGCCCCGTACGCGACGAGAGCGGCACCCTCGCGCTCGTCGCCGACAAGTCCTTCGCCGAGGTCCGGCGCCCCGACATCGTCGTCGTCCCCGGCGGCCCCGGGCAGAGCGACCAGATGGAGAACGAACCGCTCCTCGACTGGCTCCGCGCCGTCGACGCCACCACGACCTGGACGACCTCCGTCTGCACCGGCTCCCTGGCGCTCGCCGCCGCCGGCCTCCTCAAGGGCCGCCGCGCCACCTCGCACTGGCTCGCCCTGCCGGTGCTGGACCGGCTGGGCGCGCGGTCGACGGGGGAGCGGGTCGTCATCGACGGGAAGTACGTCACCGGGGCCGGTGTCTCGGCGGGCATCGACATGGGCCTCACGCTGGCCGGCAAGATCGCGGGCGACGACCACGCGCGGGTCGTCCAGCTCATGACCGAGTACGACCCGCAGCCGCCCTACGACGCCGGTTCCCCGCAGAAGGCCCCCGCGCACCTCGTGGCGATCTGCCGCGACCGAACCCACGCCGAGCAGTGACAACCGCCTTTCGCGGCATGCCCTTCGCGGCCTAGGGTGCGTGGAGACCAAGTGACGTACGAGGAGCCAGACATGCCCGGTCGCCCGAGCGCGCGTTGACGTCGTAGGCCCTGACCGGCCTGTCATCGCGTGCTGCCCCCGAGACGCGGCACAGCGAGCCTTTCCTCGCCCGCACCGCCCGCGCGCCTCGTGCGCGCGGGGGTGGCGGGTCCCGTCGCCTGTGTCCCCAGGGGTCCGTGTGCCGCCCGCCTCCTCCGACGTACCTGCCGCATCCGACGCGCCCCAGCTGTGGCGCCACCCTGATTTCCGCCGCCTCTGGCTGGGCCAGACCGCCTCCCAGCTGGGCGAGCACGCCACCCTCGTGGTGCTGCCGCTCTTCGCCGTCCTGACCCTCGATGTCGGCGCCGATCAGCTGGGCGTCCTGCGCGCCGTGGGCCAGGCGCCGGTCCTGCTGCTCTCGCTCCTCGTGGGCGCGTGGGTGGACAGATGGCGCACGCGCACCGTGATGGTCTGGGCGGACGCGGGCCGTGCCCTGGTCCTGGGCGCCGCCGCCGTGCTCGCCCTCTGCGGGGGGCTCGGGCTGCCCGCGCTCCTCGTGGCGACCTTCGCCGTCGGCGCCCTGTCCGTGTTCTTCGACGTGGCCTACCAGTCCTCGCTCGTACGCCTGGTGAGGCGCGATCAGCTGGTACGGGGCAACAGCGCCCTGGAGGGGAGCCGGTCCGCCGCGCAGATCGGCGGCCCCGCCCTCGGCGGGACGCTGGTGTCGCAGCTGTCGGTGCCGGTCGCCGCCGTCTTTAGCGCGCTGTTCTTCGTCCTGTCGTTCCTGTCGATCCGGCGCATCCGCCGCAGTGAACCGGTCCAGGAGCGCTTGGCCCGCCCCGTCCGGACGGGGCGGCGGATCGTGGAGGGCCTCCGCTTCGTCGCCGGGGGCCCGCTGCGGGCCGTCTGTCTGGCCTCGGCCGCCTTCCAGTTCTTTTTCGCGGCCATGATGACCGTCTACCTGCTCTTCCTTCCCAGGGAACTGCACGTGACAGGGGCCGTCGTCGGGCTCGTGCTCGGCGACGGGACCGGGCGCGCTCCTGGGCTCGGTGCTGGCCGCCCGCCTGCCGGGCCGGTTCGGCCACGGGCCGGTACTGGTGACCGCGGCGGCGCTCGGCGACGGTGTGCTGCTGTGTGTGCCCGCGCTGCACGGCTCCTCGGCGCTGACCCTGGCCGCGCTCCTCGCGGTCAACTTCGTGTTCGGGACCTTCGGCCAACTGGTGAACGTCACGGTGACGGCGTGCGCCAGGCCCTCACCCCGGCCGGAACGCAGGGGCGCGCCGCCGCGACGATCACCTTCGTCGGCATGGGGACGGCCCCCCTCGGCTCCCTGCTCGGCGGGTTCCTCGCGCAGGAGTGGGGTCTGCGCACCGCCCTCCTGGTGACGGCCGCGGGCATGCTGCTCTCCCCCGTACTGATGGCCGCGTCCCCGCTCGCCCGCCTGGGCCGGGTGCTCGAAAGCCCCGCTCAGTCGGCCTGAACGCTCCACGTGAACCGGGGCTGCCTGCGCTCCAGGAAGGCGGTGACCCCCTCGGCGGTGTCGCCGCTACCGCGCGCCTGGTCCCTCCAGTACGCCTCCCGGCCGGTGCGCCCCGCGGCGAACTCCTTGGCCGCGGCCTGGGTCAGCTGGGAGCGTGAGGCGAGGGTTTGGGCGAACTCCGAGACGCGCTTGCCCAGCTCGCCCGCGGGCAGCACCTCGTCCACCAGACCGGTGCGCAGCGCCCGCTCGGCGCCGATCAACTCGCCCGAGAAGAGGAGGTACTTGGCGGTGGCGGGCCCCACCAGCGAGACGAGACGCCGGGTGGACGACGCCGAGTAGACGATCCCGAGCTTGGCCGGAGTGATCCCGAAAGAGGCGGCCTCGTCCGCGAAGCGCAGATCGCAGGCCCCGGCCAGCTGACAGCCGCCGCCCACGCAGTACCCCCGCACCGCGGCGAGCGTCGGCTTGGGGAAGGCCGCGAGCGCCTCCTCGGCCCGTACCGCCAGGTCCTGTGCCGTCTGCGCCGACTCCCGCAGCGAGGAGATGTCCGCGCCCGCGCAGAAGGTGCCGCCCTCGCCGGTGAGCACGACGACGCGTACGGCCGGGTCTGCGGCCAGCCCCGCGAACAGGGGCGGCACCTGGCGCCACATGGCCTCGGTCATGGCGTTGCGCTTGGCCGGGTGATCGATGACGACGGTGGCGACGCCGTCCGCGACGGTGTGCCTCAGCTGGGGCTCCATGCGCCGGATGCTATCCGCACCCCTCGAACGTACGATCAAGAAGGGGAGGCCGGCCAGGCCCACCATGGCCCGGGCGGCTCTGCCGAGCGATACGGAGACGCTGATGGCCAGACGCAAGGACCCCATGTCCCCGAGGCGGGGGAGTGCGACGACGCAGACGCAGGGCAAGCGGCTGAGCCGCAGCTTCGGCTGGCTCGCCGTGCTGGGCGTGGTCCTGGCGGTCGCCGGGATCATCGGCCTCGTCTACACCGGCCTCGCCACACTGACCTCGATGCTGCTGTTCGGCTGGCTTTTGCTGGTCGGCGGCCTGGTCGGCCTGCTGCACGCCGTCCAGTCGCGCGCAGCAGCTTCTTCTGGCTGGGCGTGGTGGTCGCGGCGCTGAACCTCGCGCGCGGGCGTCGTGATCATCCGCAGGCCGGAAGTGGCGGCGGAGGCGCTGACCATGTTCGCGGCGCTGCTCTTCCTCACGGGCGGGGTGTTCCGCCTGGTCGGCAGCCTGGTGGTGCGCGGCCCGCAGTTCGGCTGGACGCTGGTGCAGGGTGCCTTCGGGCTCCTGCTCGGCATCCTCGTCCTCGCGGAATGGCCCAGCAGCAGCCAGTACGTCATCGGCTGCTTCTTCTCCCTGGCCCTGCTCTTCGACGGTCTGGGGCTGATCGCCACCGGCGTCGGAGGCCGCGGGATCGTCAACCTCGTACAACCTGAAGAAACCGGGAAGAGTGAACAAAGGGGACAGGATCAGTCGTACAACTGACGCTGTCATACTCCGCCGATCAAATCCCGTCGATAATCGCTGACTTCTGGTCAGTGGCGCGGTCCGAACCAGTGCGTTACCAACACTCGATGTGTGGTGACAATCGAGCGTGAGGGCGGCGACCGGACGATGGAGAACCACGGGAGGGGGCCAGGCCCGCTTCCCCGGGGCGAGGCACAGGTGCCGTACGAAGGGGTGTGGCGCTTCACCGCCCCCTCCGTCGACGCCTCCGTCCCCCAGGCGCGGCACGCGGTGCGCGACCTGCTGGCCCGGCAGGGCGTACCGGCGTCGGACGAGCTGATCCAGGGGCTGTTGCTCATCGTCTCGGAGCTGGTCACCAACGTGGTGCGGCACGCCGCGCTGCTCTCGCCGATGCTCGCGGTGGAGGTCGCGGTCGGCGCCGAGTGGGTGCGGGTCTCCGTCGAGGACAACCACCCCTACCGCCCGACGGCCCTGGTGGCGGACCACGGGCAGACGGGCGGCCGCGGCCTCCTCCTCGTCCGCGAGATCACGCAGGAGGCGGGCGGCGCCTGCGAGGTCGAGCACACCGCGAGCGGGGGCAAGGTCATCTGGGCGGCCCTGCCCCTGAAGCCCGGCGGCTAGCCGCCGGCGCTACCAGCCGGCCGAGGGGCCCGTCAGCTCCTTGATGGCGGGCCGCGCCGCGTCGAGCACCGTCAGGAACCACGCGGAGAACGGCTCCTTCTCGTGCCGGGCCGCCAGCTCCTCGGCCGTCACGAACGCGGTCCCACCGACCTCGGAGGGGTCCGGGCGCAGCGGCGACTGGACCATCCCCACGAAGAGGTGGTTGAACTCCTGCTCGACCAGGCCCGAGTCCGGGTCCGGGTGGTTGTAGCGCACGGTGCCCGCCTCGGCGAGCAGCGACGGCGACACCCCCAGCTCCTCGTACGTACGCCGGGCGGCCGCGGCGAACGGCGCCTCGCCCGGGTAGGGGTGGCCGCAGCAGGTGTTCGACCAGACACCGGGGGAGTGGTACTTGCCGGCGGCGCGCTGCTGGAGCAGCAGCCGCCCCTGCTCGTCGAAGAGGAAAACGGAGAACGCCCGGTGCAACTGCCCGGGCGCCTGGTGAGCGGAGAGTTTCTCCGCTGTGCCGATCGTCCTGCCGTCCTCGTCGACGAGTTCGAGCAAGATCGCTTCTCCGGTGCCGTTCGACGAGCTGTTCGCCGCGGTGGCAGGTGTGATCGGCATACCCATCCTTCGCTTCGGTCTTCAGGCCTCAAGTCTGCCGTACGTTCCGGACACTCCAGGCACACCGGGGGCCGCATGTCCCGGCGCCGGGAAGCACGCCGGGACATGCGGGACGGACGCCACCCGGGCGCCCGGAGGGGTCTCAGACCCCGAAAGCGGCCGGATACCTGATCGTGCCCCGCGGCAGCGGCTCGGAATCACCGGTCCCGTTCAGGACAAGGGTCATCATGGCCTCGTCGGGGGCCTCGAACTCTGGCCTGATCCCGTACCCCGAAGCGGGCTCGAAACCGAACCTCGGGTAGTACGCGGGATGCCCCAGCACGAGGACCAGCCGCTCCCCACGCGCGCGTGCCGCGTCCAGCACCGCGCGGACGACGGCCGATCCCGCCCCCGTCCGCTGGTGTTCCGGCAGTACGGCGACGGGCGCGAGGGCCAGCGCGGGCGTCCCGCCCACCCGGCAGCGGGTGAGCAGCGCGTACGACGTCGACGGAGCCGTCCGGCGCCTCCGCGACGTACGACAGGCCGGGCAGCCAGGCCTCCGGGTCGCGCGCAGGGCGTCCACGAGGTCGGCCTCCGCCCCGGTCTCGAACGCCGCGCGGTTCACGGCGTGCACCGAGGCCGCGTCGGCGGTGTTCTCCGGGCGCGTCGGCCAGGAGCCAGGGCCGACGGGACGCAGGACATAACCGGTGTAGCCGTACTCCGCCCCGTGCTCGCGCCGCATCGCGATCTCCTCGCGCGTGGCGGCGAGCGCCTCGGCCATGCCGGGTGAGGCGGGGTCGGCGGCGTCCGCGCGGGCGGCCAGCGGCCCGTAGTACTCCTCCCAGTCGGACTCGGGCTGCCGGTGCACGCCGAGCACGGAGTACCCGGCGGCGATGGCGGCCCGCACGTTCTCCTCGCCGGTACGCAGCGTGTAGTGCCGCTCCCAGAAGGCGCGCGCGGCGGCGGACGGCTCGGCGGTCGTCCACTCGCACTCCGTGACGTCGAGCGTCCCGCCGGGTGCGAGCAGCCGGCGCCAGGCACGCAGGGCCTTGTCGAAGCCGACGGCGTAGGCCGAACTCTCGGCCCATACGAGGTCGAACGACCCGTCCGCGTAGGGGAGTTGGGCCATGTCGGCCTTGACGGGGATGATCGAACCGGCGAGCCCGCGGCGCCTTCGCGGACGCGCGGAGTTCGTCGAGGAACGGCTCGTGCAGATCGACGGCGGCCACCTCGGCCCCCGCTTCGGCGGCGAGCAGGAGCGCGGCCCGGCCGGGCCCGCATCCCAGATCCAGCACCTGGGGGCGCTCGGGCAGCGCCCCCGCGAGGGAGAGCAGCCGCCGGGTGGTGTCGTCGGAGCCGGGGCCCTGCCGGGGAAGGCCGTGGTGCAGGGCGAAGAAGGCGTCGGTGATCGAAGCGTTGTCGGTCAACGTGGGAAACCCTTGAGTGAGGGGCCCGCGGACGTGCGTACGTACGAAGGGGTCCGAAGACGGACGACGAACGTCAGGCGCGAGCCCGGGAAGTGGGGATGCACGTGGTGCCGCGCGGAGCAGCGTCGGCCGCGACAGTCATCAACCCACCTCCTGGGGGAACTCAGAGTCAGGGTCACCGTAACACCGTCAGTGGCAGAGCTTCGCCTCGTGCTCCGCGTGACCGCTCGGCTCCAGCTGGAACGTGCAGTGCTCCACGTCGAAGTGGTCGCCCAGGCAGCCCTGGAGTTCGTGGAGCATCTTCTCGTGGCCTATGGAGTCGAGGTGGTCGGTGCTGACGACGACGTGCGCGGAGAGCACAGGCAGACCCGAGGTGATCGTCCAGGCGTGCAGGTCGTGGACGTCCTCGACGCCCGGCAGGTCGAGTATGTGGGCCGCACCTCGGCCATGTCGACGCCCTTGGGAGCCGACTCCAGCAGGACGTTCAGGGTCTCCTTCAGGAGCTTGACCGTGCGCGGCACGATCATGACGCCGATGACCAGCGAGGCGATCGGGTCCGCCGCCTGCCAGCCGGTGAGCATGATGACGGTCGCCGAGACGATCACCGTCACGGAGCCGAGGGTGTCCGCCACGACCTCCAGGAAGGCGCCGCGCACGTTGAGGCTCTCCTTCTGGCCGCGCATCAGCAGCGACAGGGAGATCATGTTCGCCACCAGGCCGAAGGCGCCGAAGAAGACGGCGATGCCACCCTGGGTCTCGGCGGGCGTGACGAACCGCTCGACGGCCTCGTACAGGACGTAGCCGCCCACGCCGAGCAGCAGCAGACAGTTGGCGAGCGCGGCGAGTATCTCGGCGCGGGCGTAGCCGAAGGTGCGGTTCTCGGTGGGCGGCCTGTTCGCGAAGTGGATGGCGAGCAGGGCCATGCCCAGCCCCAGCGCGTCGGTCGCCATGTGCGCCGCGTCCGCGATGAGCGCGAGCGAATCCGCCAGGAGGCCACCCGCGATCTGCGCGAACATCACGGTGATCGTGATGGCCAGGGCCATCCGCAGCCGCCCCTTGTGGGCCTGGGCCGCCGTCCCCGTCGCCGCTGCCCCGTGTGTGTGTCCGTGATCGTGCCCAGCCCCCATGGAGCCCGCCTCCCGCGTCGGTCATCGGTCTGCTGTTCGGTCGTCGCGCGACCACAGTGAACTACGGGTGGGGGGTATCTGGCAACGCGGCACTGAACACCGTTGTCATCTGTCTGACCTGCGAAAATGGCAACGATTGCCGTCAAGGGAAGGGTGCAGGTCAGCCACGTCCGCCGGGTCGGAGGCGACCCTGAGCGCCCCCGAGTCATGGGCGCTCACCCCAAGTCGAACGCTATGGGGGCAAGCCGGGCGTGAACCGGGTGCGGTTTGGAGGGGCGGGCCCCCATCCACCATGATGATCGCGAAGGCCGAGGCCCTCGCAGGCCGCCCTTATGGGGGCGTGAACGGGTGGTGAACGCCCGCTTCTCATCATCCGATAGCCTCTGCCGACGTGCCGCCCGGCCGCCATGGCCAGGGGCGCCCCCCTTACGCACGTGCCCGGCGCGAGCCGCGCCGGGAATCAAGGAGTGAGTTCGTCTGTCGACCGCCATCGTCACCGGTCAGCCGGTCCCCGGGTCGCCGCTCGAAGGCGATCTGCGGTCCCTCGGCTTCGACGTGCGGGTCGCCTCCGACGCGGCCGACGTGGTGACGCTGCTCGCCGCCGTGCCGGGTGACCAGCGGATCGCCGTCGTCGACGCCCGCTTCGTCGGTCACCTCCACGCGCTGCGCCTGGCGCTCACCGACCCCCGCTTCGCCGCCTCGGCGGTACCCGGCGCCGTCACGGCCAAGCCGGAGGCCCGCAAGGCCCTCACCCTCGCGCTGCGAACGGGCACCGGGGACGCGGCCCCGCTCCCCGACGCCATCGCGACGGCCCTGGAGTCCGGGGCCACGGACGTGCACCGCCCCGAACTCGGCACTCTCGTCGCCACCGTCCCCACCGACCCCCAGACCCGCAACGAAGCGCGCAGGCCGTCGCCGCCGTCGACGACGAAGCCGTCCGCCTGCGCACCGCGGTCAAGTCGCGGGACGGCTTCTTCACCACGTACTGCATCTCGCCGTACTCTGCACTACATCGCCCCGCTGGTGCGCCCGCCGGGGGCTGACCCCGAACCAGGTCACCACCGCCTCGCTGCTCACCGCCCTGATCGCGGCGGGCTGCGCGGCGACCGGGACGCGCGGCGGCTTCGTCGCCGCCGGTCTGCTGCTGATCCTCTCCTTCGTCCTGGACTGCACCGACGGACAGCTCGCCCGCTACTCCCTCCAGTACTCGACGCTCGGCGCCTGGCTCGACGCGACGTTCGACCGCGCCAAGGAGTACGCCTACTACGCGGGGCTCGCGCTCGGCGCGGCCCGCGGCGGGGACGACGTATGGGCGCTCGCGCTCGGCGCGATGGTGCTCCAGACCTGCCGGCACGTCGTCGACTTCTCCTTCAACGAGGCGAACCACGACGCCACCGCCAACACCAGCCCCACCGCCGCCCTCTCCGACAAGCTCGACAGCGTCGGATGGACGGTGTGGGTGCGCCGGATGATCGTGCTGCCCATCGGCGAGCGCTGGGCGCTGATCGCCGTGCTCACCGCGGTCACCACCCCCCGCGTCACCCTCGTCGTCCTGCTCATCGGCTGCGCGCTCGCCGCCTGCTACACCACAGCAGGCCGCGTCCTGCGCTCGCTGACCCGCAAGGCCACCCGCACCGACCGCGCCGCCGGGGCCCTGGCGGACCTCGCCGACAACGGCCCGCTGGCCTCGGCCTTCGCCGCCCTCAAGCCCGGGGCCTGGCTGCGCGCCGCCCCCGTGCTCGCCTCGCCGGCGGCGCCGCGCTCGTCGGCACGGCGCTGAGCAACCCCTACGGCAGCCCCGTGGTCGTGGCCGCCGCCGCGCTGTACATCGCCCTGTCCGGCCTCGCCCTGGCCATGCCCCTCAAGGCCCCCCTGGACTGGCTGGTCCCGCCGTTCTTCCGCCGCGCCGAGTACGGCACGATCCTGGTCCTGGCGGCCAAAGCGGACGTGAACGGGGCGCTTCCGGCGGCTTTCGGACTGGTGGCCGCGGTCGCCTACCATCACTACGACACGGTGTACCGCATCAAGGGCGGTACCGGCGCGCCGCCGGCCTGGCTGGTGCGCGCGATCGGCGGCCAAGAGGGCAGGGTCCTCGTGGTCGCGGTGGCAGCGGCCCTGCTGCCCGCCACAGATTTCACCGTCGCGCTCACGGCACTCGCCGTGGCCGTGGCACTCGTGGTGCTCGTCGAGAGCATCCACTTCTGGGTGACCGCTCACAAGCGCGGCGCACCCGCCGTACACGATGAAGGAGAACCCGCATGATCGGCCTCGTGCTGGCGGCCGGCGCCGGACGGCGTCTTCGCCCTTACACGGACACCCTGCCCAAGGCCCTGGTGCCCGTCGACGGCGACACGACCATCCTCGACCTGACGCTCGGCAACTTCGCGGAGATCGGTCTGACCGAGGTCGCGATCATCGTCGGCTACAAGAAGGAGGCCGTGTACGAGCGCAAGGCGGCCCTGGAGGCGAAGTACGGCCTCAAGCTGACGCTGATCGACAACGACAAGGCCGAGGAGTGGAACAACGCCTACTCCCTGTGGTGCGGCCGTGACGCCATCAAGCACGACGTGATCCTCGCCAACGGCGACACCGTGCACCCGGTCTCCGTCGAGAAGACGCTGCTCGCCGCCCGCGGCAACGGCCAGAAGATCATCCTCGCCCTCGACACGGTGAAGCAGCTCGCCGACGAGGAGATGAAGGTCATCGTCGACGACGCCAAGGGCGTCCAGCGCATCACCAAGCTGATGGACCCCTCCGAGGCCACCGGCGAGTACATCGGCGTCACCCTCATCGAGGGCTCCGCCGCCGACGAGCTGGCCGACGCCCTGAAGACGACCTTCGAGCGCGACCCCGACCTCTACTACGAGGACGGCTACCAGGAGCTCGTCAACCGCGGCTTCAAGGTCGACGTGGCCCCGATCGGTGACGTCAAGTGGGTCGAGATCGACAACCACGACGACCTCGCCAAGGGCCGGGAGATCGCGTGCCAGTACTGACGAGGCTCATCCCCTCGCCGGTCGTCGTCGACATCCGGCCGGGGGCGCTCAACGACCTGGCCGGGGTCCTCGCCGACCAGCGGATCTGCTCGTCGACCGGCAAGCTCGCCATCGCCATCAGCGGTGGCTCCGGTGCGGTCCTGCGCGACCGCCTCATGCCGTCGCTGCCCGGCGCCGAGTGGTTCGAGGTCGGCGGCGGCACCCTCGATGACGCCATCAAGCTCGCCGACGCCATGAAGAAGGGCCGCTACGACGCGGTCGTCTCGGCCTCGGCGGCGGCAAGATCATCGACTGCGCCAAGTTCGCCGCGGCGCGCGTGGGCCTGCCGCTGGTCGCTGTCGCGACGAACCTCTCGCACGACGGCCTCTGCTCGCCCGTCGCGACCCTCGACAACGACGCGGGCCGCGGCTCGTACGGCGTCCCGAACCCCATCGCGGTCGTCATCGACCTCGACGTGATCCGGGAGGCGCCCGTCCGGTTCGTCCGCTCCGGCATCGGCGACGCCCTCTCCAACATCTCGGCGATCCGGGACTGGGAGCTGGCGGCCCGGGAGCGCGGCGAGGACATAGACGGCCTGGCGGCCGCCATGGCCCGCCAGGCAGGCGAGGCCGTCCTGCGCCACCCCGGCGGGGTCGGCGACGACGGCTTCCTCCAGGTCCTCGCCGAAGGCCTGGTCCTCACCGGCATCGCGATGTCCGTGTCGGGCGACTCCCGCCCGGCGTCCGGCGCCTGCCACGAGATCAACCACGCCTTCGACCTCCTCTACCCCAAGCGCGCCGCCAGCCACGGCGAGCAGTGCGGCCTCGGCGCGGCCTTCGCGATGCACCTGCGCGGTGCCCGCGAGGAGTCCGCGTACATGGCCCAGGTGCTGCGCCGCCACGGCCTGCCCGTGCTGCCGGAGGAGATCGGCTTCACCGTGGACGAGTTCGTGAAGGTCGTGGAGTTCGCTCCGCAGACCCGCCCGGGCCGCTACACGATCCTGGAACACCTCGACCTGTCCACCGACCAGATCAGGGACGCATACGCCGACTATGCAAAAGCCATCGGTAGCTGAGCTGCGCCCGGTCGTTCACCCCCCGGGGGTGAAGGACCGGCGCAGCGGCGAACACTGGGCCGGCCGGCTCTACATGCGCGAGGTCTCCCTGCGCATCGACCGGCACCTGGTGAACACGCGGGTCACGCCCAACCAGCTGACCTACGTGATGACCGTCGCCGCGCCGCTCGCCGCCCCGGCCCTGCTGGTGCCGGGGATCACGGGCGCCGTGCTCGGCGTGCTCGCGGTCCAGCTCTACCTGCTGCTCGACTGCGTCGACGGCGAGATCGCCCGCTGGAAGAAGCAGTACTCGATGGCGGGCGTCTACCTCGACCGCGTCGCCGCCTACCTGTGCGACGCCGCGGTCCTGGTCGGCTTCGGCCTGCGCGCCGCCGACCTGTGGGGCACCGGACGCATCGACTGGCTGTGGGCCTTCCTCGGCACCCTGGCCGCCCTCGGCGCGATCCTGATCAAGGCCGAGACCGACCTCGTCGGCGTCGCCCGCCACCAGACGGGCAAGGAGCCGGTCAAGGAGTCGGCGTCCGAACCACGCTCCTCCGGGATGGCGCTGGCCCGCAAGGCGGCCGCCGCGCTGAAGTTCCACCGGCTGATCCTCGGCGTCGAGGCGTCCTTGCTCATCCTCGTCCTCGCGGTCGTGGACCAGGCCCGGGGCGACCTGTTCTTCTCGCGCGTGGGCGTCGCGGTCCTCGCGGGCATCGCGATGCTCCAGACCCTGCTCCACCTCGTGTCCATCCTCGTATCGAGCAGGTTGAAGTGAGCACCCCGAGCACCCCGAGCACGTCCGGCACCGCGGCACAGAAGCTGAAGGTCGGCGCCGTCATCATCACGATGGGCAACCGGCCGCAGGAGCTGCGCGCCCTCCTCGACTCGGTCGCCAAGCAGGACGGCGACCCGGTCGAGGTGGTCGTGGTCGGCAACGGCGCCCCGGTGCCGGACGTCCCGGGCGGCGTCCGCACGGTCGAACTGCCCGAGAACCTCGGCATCCCCGGCGGCCGCAACGTCGGCATCGAGGCCTTCGGCCCCGGCGGCACCGACGTCGACATCCTGCTCTTCCTGGACGACGACGGCCTGCTGGCGAACACGGACACGGCCCAGCTGTGCCGCGAGGCCTTCGCCGCCGACCCGGAGCTGGGCATCATCAGCTTCCGCATCGCCGACCCGGACACGGGCGTCACCCAGCGGCGCCACGTGCCGCGGCTGCGGGCCTCCGACCCGATGCGCTCCTCGCGCGTGACGACGTTCCTCGGCGGCGCCAACGCCGTGCGGACGAAGGTCATCGCCGAGGTCGGCCCGCTGCCCGGCGAGTTCTTCTACGCCCACGAGGAGACCGACCTCGCCTGGCGCGCCCTGAACGCCGGCTGGATGATCGACTACCGGTCCGACATGGTGCTCCTGCACCCCACGACCGCCCCCTCCCGGCACGCGGTCTACCACCGCATGGTGGCCCGCAACCGCGTCTGGCTGGCCCGCCGCAACCTCCCCGCGCCGCTCGTCCCGGTCTACCTGGGCGTCTGGCTGCTCCTCACCCTCGCCCGCCGCCCCTCGGGACCTGCGCTGAAGGCGTGGTTCGGCGGCTTCAAGGAGGGCTGGACGACGCCGTGCGGCCCGCGTACGCCGATGAAGTGGCGTACGGTGTGGCGGCTGACGCGACTGGGCCGCCCTCCTGTCATCTGACAAGCTCGGATCTGAGAGCATCTGGGCCATACCCCGGTCCCTGGCCCATGCCTACGCCCGACCGGCTGCGCTTCTGAAGACGAAAGTTTCCACTCGTGAGTGAGACAACGCATGACGGCGGAGTCGCGGTGACAGCATCCCCGTCGACACCGCCGCCCGATGACGGGCTCTCCCGCGCCGAACTCGCCGCCAAGTACGGTCTGACCGTCAGCGGCGCACGGCCCGGACTTTTCGAGTACGTCCGCCAGCTCTGGGGACGGCGCCACTTCATCATCGCCTTCTCCCAGGCGAAGCTGACCGCGCAGTACAGCCAGGCGAAGCTCGGCCAGCTGTGGCAGGTCGCGACACCGCTCCTGAACGCGCTGGTCTACTTCCTGATCTTCGGTCTGATCCTGGAGGCTGACCGGGGCTTCGAGCGCGAGGTCTACATTCCGTTCCTGGTCACGGGCGTCTTCGTCTTCACCTTCACGCAGAGTTCGGTGATGGCGGGCGTCCGGTCGATCTCGGGCAACCTCGGCCTGGTGCGCGCGCTGCACTTCCCGCGCGCCTCGCTGCCGGTCTCGTTCTCGCTCCAGCAGCTCCAGCAGCTGCTCTTCTCGATGATCGTGCTGTTCGTCATCACGATCGGCTTCGGCAGCTACCCGAAGCTGTCGTGGCTCCTGATCGTCCCGGTCCTGGTGCTGCAGTTCCTCTTCAACACCGGCCTCGCGATGATCATGGCAAGGCTGGGCAGCAAGACCCCCGACCTCGCGCAGCTGATGCCGTTCGTGATGCGTACGTGGATGTACGCGTCCGGCGTGATGTTCTCCATCCCCGTCATGCTCCAGGACAAGCCGGCCTGGATCGCGGACGTGCTCCAGTGGAACCCGGCCGCCATCTACATGGACCTGATGCGGTACGCGCTGATCGACGGTTACGGCGAGAAGTACCTGCCGATGGGGCAGTGGGCCTGGGCCATCGCGGCGGGCTGGGCCGTGCTGCTCGCCGCCGGCGGCTTCGTGTACTTCTGGAAGGCTGAGGAGCGGTACGGCCGTGGCTGACGACAAAACGACCCTCGACAAGGCTCCCGAAGCCTCCCAGGGGCACATCCCCACCGTCATCGCCGACGAGCTGCACATCGTGTACCGCGTCAACGGCGCGAAGACGGGCAAGGGCAGCGCCACCTCCGCGCTGAGCCGCATCCTCAGGCGCGGCGAGGAGCGCGGCGTGCGCAAGGTGCACGCCGTGCGCGGCGTCAGCTTCACCGCCTACCGCGGCGAGGCGATCGGCCTGATCGGCTCGAACGGCTCGGGCAAGTCCACCCTGCTGCGCGCCATCGCGGGACTGCTGCCCGCCGAGAAGGGCAAGGTCTACACCGACGGCCAGCCCTCGCTGCTCGGCGTGAACGCGGCCCTGATGAACGACCTGACGGGTGAGCGCAACGTCATCCTCGGCGGACTCGCGATGGGCATGTCCCGCGAGCAGATCAAGGAGCGCTACGAGGAGATCGTCGACTTCTCCGGGATCAACGAAAAGGGCGACTTCATCACGCTGCCGATGCGGACGTACTCCTCCGGCATGGCGGCCCGCCTGCGGTTCTCCATCGCCGCGGCCAAGGACCACGACGTCCTCATGATCGACGAGGCCCTGGCCACCGGCGACCGCAAGTTCCAGAAGCGCTCCGAGGCCCGCATCCGGGAGCTGCGCAAGGAGGCCGGCACGGTCTTCCTCGTCAGCCACAACAACAAGTCCATCCGTGACACCTGCGACCGCGTGCTCTGGCTGGAACGCGGCGAACTGCGTATGGACGGGCCCACCGACGAGGTCATCAAGGAGTACGAGAAGTTCACGGGCAAGTAGCCCGGTCGTGCACGGGCGGGTAGCCCGTTTGCGCCATCGCCGACGTACTCGTTCGGCGGCAGGGCCCCGCGGGGATCTTTCCCGCGGGGCCCTGCCGTGTCTCCGGTCCCGCCCCGCCCCACCGGACTCTCAACTCGGCGGCGTGCGGGGAAGGTTGACGCCGATCGGTGCGTTGTTGTGATGTGCCGAACACCCCGACGATGCGTGCGGGGTTGTACAACGTAAGCTGTACCGGTGCTGATTCGCGGCAAGTGGGGCGAAATGGCACAGCGCCCCGGCCGGGCCGCGGCCCGGCCCGGCCAGGGCTGGGCGGCGTGTCCGAAATGGGATGTATTGGGTCGGCAGTGTAGAACGGGAGATGTGACGGCAATGGCTACGGATGATCTCCAGTTCCGCGATGCGTCCGCCGTCCTCGACAAGGCCGCGCACGAGAACTTCCCCGTGGCCCCTTTCTTCCTGCCCCGGTCCTGGCGCGAGGAGCTGATGGCCGTCTACGGCGTCGTGCGGCTCATCGACGACATCGGCGACAGCGACCTCGCCCCCGGAGCCGGGCACGCCCACTGGCTGGGCGTGGACCCGGCCGACGCCCGCGACCCGCTGCGGCTGCTCGACGCCGTCGAGGCCGACTTGGGCACGCTCTTCGCGGGCGGCGGCGCCGGCCACTCGCTGGTCCGGGCGCTGGCGCCGGCGGCCGAACGCGGTGTCCTCACCCCCGAACCCTTCCTCGCCCTGATCGCCGCCAACCGCCAGGACCAGCACGTCTCCCGCTACGAGACCTACGACGACCTCGTCGCGTACTGCGCGCTGTCGGCGAACCCCATCGGCCGCCTCGTCCTCGCCATCACCGGCACCGCGACCCCCGAACGGCTCCGCCGCTCGGACGCCGTCTGCACCGCCCTCCAGATCGTCGAGCACATCCAGGACGTCGCCGAGGATCTGCGGCGCGACCGCATCTACCTGCCCACCGAGGACATGTCGCTCTTCCACGTCAGCGAGGCCGACCTGGCCGCGCCCACAGCAGGCGCATCGGCGCGCGCACTGATCGCATACGAAACGGAACGCGCCCGTTGCCTCCTGAATGAAGGCACCCCCCTGGTGGGTAGCGTCCACGGCAGGCTGAAGCTGCTGCTGGCCGGTTTCGTGGCAGGGGGAAGGGCCGCGGTCCAGGCGATCGTCGCCGCCGGACACGACGTGCTTCCCGGTCCGCCCAAGCCCACCAAGCTCCGCCTGGTGCGCGAGGCGGGGGCGGTTCTGCGAGGAGAGGGGTGAGCCGGGCCGTGGAGTCGGATCAGCACGTGCCGGCGCCGGTACTCGCCGCGTACAGCTACTGCGAGACCGTCACCGGGCAGCAGGCACGGAACTTCGCGTACGGCATCAGGCTGCTGCCCGCGCCCAAGCGACGCGCCATGTCCGCGCTGTACGCCCTCTCCCGCCGCGTCGACGACATCGGCGACGGCGCCGCTCGCGCCGCAGGTCAAGGCCGAGCGGCTCGACGACACCCGCAAGCTCCTCGCCCGCATCCGCGAGGGCGGCGTGGCCGAGGACGACACCGACCCGGTGGCGGTCGCCCTGTCGCACGCCGCCACGCACTTCCCCATCCCGATGGGCGGCCTCGACGAACTCATCGACGGCGTCCTGATGGACGTACGCGGCGAGACGTACGAGACCTGGGACGACCTGAAGGAGTACTGCCGCTGCGTCGCCGGGGCGATCGGGCGGCTCTCCCTCGGCGTGTTCGGCACGGAGCGGGGGGCGCTCCACGCCGAGCGCGCGCCGGAGTACGCCGACACGCTCGGCCTCGCGCTCCAACTCACCAATATTCTCCGGGACGTTCGCGAGGACGCCGAAGGCGGGCGGACCTATCTGCCCGCCGAGGACCTCGCGAAATTCGGCTGCGCCGCCGGGTTCGCCGGCGCCGAGCCGCCCGCCGGCTCCGACTTCGCGGGCCTCGTCCACTTCGAGGTCCGCCGCGCCCGCGCCCTCTTCGCCGAGGGGTACCGGCTGCTTCCCCTGCTGGACCGGGCGCAGCGGCGCCTGCGTGGCCGCCATGGCCGGCATCTACCGCCGCCTCCTCGACCGCATCGAGCGGGAACCGGAGGCCGTCCTGCGCGGCCGCGTCTCCCTGCCGGGCCACGAGAAGGCGTACGTCGCCGTGCGCGGCCTGTCCGGCCTCGACGCGCGGAACGTCTCACGGCAGACCGTCAGGAGGCGCGTGTGATGCGCGACCGGTGTCTCCGGACGACCCCCGCGGACGGGCGGGCAACCCTCCGCGCCGAGCCCGCGTCCCAGACTGCGACGGCCGAGAAGGAGGGCGCGTGAAGAGCGACGACGTGCGGCCCGAAAGGACCGCGGACGCCGAAGGCCGCCCTGGTGGGGCGGCCGCCGTGGTGATCGGCGGCGGACTCGCCGGCATCACCGCCGCCCTCTCCCTGGCCGACGCCGGGCTGCGCGAGACGCTGCTCGAAGGGCGGCCGCGCCTCGGCGGCCTCGCGTTCTCCTTCCGCCGCGGCGAGCTGACCGTCGACAACGGCCAGCACGTCTACCTGCGCTGCTGCACCGCCTACCGGTGGTTCCTCGACCGGGTCGGGGCGCCCACCTCGCCCCCCTGCAGGACCGCCTCGACGTGCCCGTGCTCGACGCCGACCGGGGCCGGCTCGGACGGCTGCGGCGCACCGCGCTGCCCGTGCCGCTGCACCTGGCGGCGAGCCTCGCCACGTACCCGCATCTGTCGGTCGCCGAGCGCGCCCAGGTCGCGCGCCGCGCTCGCGCTCAAGGGGCTCGATCCGGCCGACCCGGTGCTCGACGGCCAGGACTTCGGCAGCTGGCTCGCCGGGCACGGCCAGTCGGCGCGCGCCATCGAGGCGCTGTGGGACCTCGTGGGCGTCGCCACGCTCAACGCCGTCGCGGGCGACGCCTCGCTCGGACTCGCCGCGATGGTGTTCAAGACCGGGCTGCTCTCGGACCCGGGCGCCGCCGACATCGGCTGGTCCCGGGTGCCGCTGGGCGAACTGCACGACACCCTGGCCCGCAAGGCGCTCGACTCGGCGGGCGTGCGCACCGAACTGCGGGCCCGGGTCACCTCCGTCTCCCGTACGGGGAACGGCGGTTGGCGCGTGGAGACGCCCGGCGAGGCCATCGACGCCGACACCGTCGTCCTCGCCGTGCCGCAGCACGAGGCGCACGACCTGCTCCCGGACGGCGCGCTCGACCAGCCCGACCGGCTCCTCGACATCGACAACGCCCCGATCCTCAACGTCCACGTGGTCTACGACAGAAAGGTGCTGAAGCGGCCGTTCTTCGCCGCCCTCGGCACACCCGTCCAGTGGGTCTTCGACCGGACCGAGGCCTCCGGCCTCACCGACGGGCAGTACCTCGCGCTCTCGCAGTCCGCCGCGCACGACGAGATCGACGCGCCCGTCGCCGCCCTGCGCGAGCGCTACCTGCCCGAGCTGGAGCGGCTGCTGCCCGCCGCGCACGGCGCGCGCGTGCGGGACTTCTTCGTGACCCGCGAGCGCACGGCCACCTTCGCCCCCACCCCCGGGGTCGGCCGGCTGCGGCCCGGGGCCCGCACCAAGGCACCCGGCCTCTACCTCGCGGGCGCGTGGACCGCCACCGGCTGGCCCGCGACCATGGAAAGCGCCGTACGCAGCGGCATCAGCGCGGCCGAAGCCGCCCTCTGTGCCCTCGACCGCCCCCGCGGCCACCTCTTCGCATTCGAGGAGGCGGCGGCGTGAAGCTCGACTTCCTGGGGTCAGGTCCCCAGCGAATCCGCACCGGAACAACCGGAACCAGAGGAGAAACTGTGCCGACTGTGCCCACGGCCGAAACGGCTGCCGACACGGTGGACGTGACCTCACTGCTCGAACGCGGAAGGACCCTGGCCACCCCGGTGCTGCGGGCCGCCGTGGACCGCCTCGCGCCCCCCATGGACACCGTCGCCGCCTACCACTTCGGCTGGATCGACGCCGCGGGCAACCCGTCCGACGGCGACGGCGGCAAGGCCGTGCGTCCCGCGCTCGCCCTGCTCTCCGCCGAGGCCGCGGGCGCGGCCCCCGAGGTCGGCGTCCCCGAGGCGGTCGCCGTCGAACTCGTGCACAACTTCTCGCTGCTGCACGACGACCTGATGGACGGCGACGAGCAGCGCCGCCACCGCGACACCGTGTGGAAGGTGCACGGCCCCGCACAGGCCATCCTCGTCGGCGACGCCCTCTTCGCCCTCGCCAACGAGATCCTCCTGGAGATCGGCACCGTGGAGGCGGGCCGCGCCACGCGCCGCCTGACCACCGCCAGCCGCGCCCTGATCGACGGCCAGGCGCAGGACATCTCCTACGAGCACCGCGAGCGGGTCACCGTCGAGGAGTGCCTGGAGATGGAGGGCAACAAGACCGGCGCCCTGCTCGCCTGCGCCGTCTCCATCGGCGCCGTCCTCGGCGGCGCGGACGACCGCACCGCCGACACCCTGGAGAAGTACGGCTACCACCTCGGCCTCGCCTTCCAGGCCGTCGACGACCTGCTCGGCATCTGGGGCGACCCGGACGCCACCGGCAAGCAGACGTGGAGCGATCTGCGCCAGCGCAAGAAGTCCCTGCCGTCGTAGCCGCGCTCGCCGCGGGCGGCCCCGCCTCGAGCGCCTCGGCGAGCTGCTCGCCGCCGACGCCAAGAGCAGTGACTTCGACAGCTTCTCCGAGGAGGAGTTCGCCGCGCGCGCCGCCCTGATCGAAGAGGCCGGGGGACGCGCGTGGACCGCCGAGGAGGCCCGGCGCCAGCACACCATCGCCATCGAGGCGCTGGACACCGTCCAGATGCCGGACCGGGTGCGGGCGCAGCTCGTCGCGCTCGCCGACTTCGTCGTCGTACGAAAGAGATGATCACTATCACCCGTATATGACTCGCAGTCGCCGGCCGGCGCCCAGCGCGTCGGCCGACGGCGGACCCAGAGCAGAGGAACCGACTGCACGAAGGGGAAGCCATGACAGCGACGACCGACGGAAGCACCGGAGCGGTGACGCCCCGCGCGGCCTCGGCCAGCCAGCCCAGCACCACGACCGCCACGACCGGTACGACCGCGGATACGCGTGACCTCGCCGCGCGCGCCATACAACGCTCCACCGACTTCCTGCTCTCCCGGCAGGACGCCGAGGGGTGGTGGAAGGGCGACCTCGAGACGAACGTGACGATGGACGCCGAGGATCTCCTCCTGCGGCAGTTCCTCGGCATCAGGGACGAGAAGACCACCCACGCCGCGGCGCTCTTCATCCGCGGCGAACAGCGCGAGGACGGCACCTGGGCCACCTTCTTCGGCGGCCCCGGCGAACTCTCCACCACCATCGAGGCGTACGTCGCGCTGCGCCTGGCCGGGGACCGGCCCGACGAGCCGCACATGGCGAAGGCCTCCGCCTGGGTCCGGGAGCAGGGCGGCATCGCCGCGAGCCGGGTCTTCACCCGCATCTGGCTCGCCCTGTTCGGCTGGTGGAAGTGGGACGATCTGCCCGAACTCCCGCCGGAACTCATCTACTTCCCACGTGGTCCCGCTCGACATCTACGACTTCGGCTGCTGGGCCCGGCAGACCATAGTGCCTCTCACCATCGTCTCCGCGAAGCGCCCGTACGCCCCGCGCCCTTCGCCCTGGACGAGCTGCACCGGGACGCCGCCGATCCGAACCCGGTCAAACCAAAGGCCCCGGCGACCAGTTGGGACGGAGTCTTCCAGCGGCTCGACAAGGCCCTGCACGTCTACCACAAGGTCGCGCCCCGACGACTGCGCAAGGCCGCGATGAACAGCGCCGCCCGCTGGATCATCGAGCGGCAGGAGAACGACGGCTGCTGGGGCGGCATCCAGCCGCCCGCCGTCTACTCCATCATCGCCCTGCACCTGCTCGGCTACGACCTCGGCCATCCGATCCTGAAGGCCGGACTCGACTCCCTCGACCGGTTCGCCGTGTGGCGCGAGGACGGCGCCCGGATGATCGAGGCCTGCCAGTCACCCGTGTGGGACACCTGCCTGGCCACCATCGCCCTTGCGGACGCCGGACTGCCCGCCGACCACCCGCAGTTGGTCAAGGCCGCCGACTGGATGCTGGGCGAGCAGGTCGTGCGGCCCGGCGACTGGTCGGTGCGCAGACCCGAACTGACCCCGGGCGGCTGGGCGTTCGAGTTCCACAACGACAACTACCCCGACATCGACGACACCGCCGAGGTCGCCCTCGCGCTGCGCCGGGTCGCGCACCCGGACCAGGAGCGCGTGGAGAAGGCGATCGAGCGCGGGGTGCGCTGGAACCTCGGCATGCAGTCGAGAAACGGCGCCTGGGGCGCCTTCGACGTCGACAACACCAGTCCGTTCCCCAACCGGCTGCCGTTCTGCGACTTCGGCGAGGTCATCGACCCGCCGTCCGCCGACGTCACCGGGCACGTCGTGGAGATGCTCGCCGTCGAGGGCAGATCCCACGACCCGCGCACGCGGCGCGGCATCGCGTGGCTGCTCGCCGAACAGGAGCCCAGCGGCGCCTGGTTCGGCCGATGGGGCGTCAACTACCTGTACGGCACCGGCTCGGTGGTCCCCGCGCTGATCACGGCCGGGCTGCCCGCCGCCCACCCCGCGATCCGCCGCGCCGTGCGCTGGCTGGAGTCCGTGCAGAACGACGCCGGCGGCTGGGGCGAGGACCTGCGCTCCTACCGCGACCGCGGCTGGGTCGGGCACGGCACCTCGACGGCGTCGCAGACCGCGTGGGCGCTGCTCGCCCTCCTCTCGGCGGGGGAGCGCGAGGCCGCGTCGGTGGAGCGGGGCGTGGAGTGGCTCGCCCGGACGCAGGCCGAGGACGGCTCCTGGGACGAGCCGTATTTCACCGGCACCGGCTTCCCCTGGGACTTCTCCATCAACTACCACCTCTACCGGCAGGTGTTCCCGCTCACCGCGCTCGGCAGATACGTCAACGGAGAACCCTTCGCGGGCGGCTCCGGTCACTTCGCCAAGGGGAGCTGATGGGCCCGGCCCCGGCTCGCCGGCCGGGCCCCGCACCGCTGCTGAGCGCCAGCGCGCTCGGCATCGAGCGGCTCGCCCTGCGCACCGGCGACCGCAGCGGGGCCCCGGGAGCCATGACGGTGCTGCGCACCGGGATGGGCCCTCAGAACGCCGAGCGCGCCGTCAGCGGGGCGCTCGGCACCGAGCCGCTGCGGGACGCGGCCGTCCTCGCCACCGGGTTCTGCGCCGGGCTGGCCCCCGGCATGCACCCCGGCGACCTCGTCGTCGCCGAGGAGACCAGGGACGCGCGCGGCCGCACCCCCTGCACGGGAACCGCACTGCTGATCGAGGAGCTGGAACGGGCGCTGCCCGGACGCACCGTGCACACCGGCCCGCTCACCGGTTCCGACCACGTCGTCCGCGGCCCCGAGCGCGGCGCGCTGCTGGCCACCGGGGCCATCGCCGTGGACATGGATGCCCGCGACGCTGCACAGCGCGGCGCGCGCCGGGCACCGGCCCGTTGCCGCCGTCCGGGTGGTCGTGGACGCCCCGCAGCACGAACTGGTCCGCATCGGCACGGTGCGCGGTGGAATATCAGCGTTCCGCGTTCTCCGTGCCGTGCTTCCCGCGTTTTTCGAATGGCACCGTTCTTCTTTGCTCCCCCGGAGGTGAGCCAGATGGCCATGCCGCTGCGCCAGACCGTCAAGGTCGCTACGTATCTCTTTGAACAGAAGCTCCGCAAGCGCGACAAGTTCCCGCTGATCGTCGAGTTGGAACCGCTCTACGCGTGCAATCTCAAATGCGAGGGCTGCGGAAAGATCCAGCACCCGGCCGGTGTGCTCAAGCAGCGCATGCCGGTGGCCCAGGCCGTGGGCGCCGTCCTGGAATCCGGTGCGCCGATGGTGTCCATCGCCGGCGGCGAGCCGTTGATGCACCCTCAGATCGACGAGATCGTGCGGCAGTTGGTGGCGAAGAAGAAGTACGTCTTCCTGTGCACCAATGCCATGCTGCTGCGCAAGAAGATGGACAAATTCAGCCCTTCGCCGTACTTCGCGTTCGCCGTGCACATCGACGGCATGCGGGAGCGGCACGACGAGTCCGTCGCCAAGGAGGGGGTGTTCGACGAGGCGGTGGAGGCCGTCAAGGAGGCCAAGAAGCGCGGCTTCCGCGTCACCACCAACTCGACGTTCTTCAACACCGATACCCCGCAGACCATCATCGAGGTCCTCAACTTCCTCAACGACGAGCTGCAGGTCGACGAGATGATGCTCTCGCCCGCCTACGCCTACGAGAAGGCACCCGACCAGGAGCACTTCCTGGGCGTCGAGCAGACCCGCGAGCTGTTCAGGAAGGCCTTCGCGGGGGGCAACCGGCGCCGCTGGCGGCTCAACCACTCGCCCCTCTTCCTGGACTTCCTGGAGGGCAAGGCGGACTTCCCGTGCACCGCGTGGGCGATCCCGAACTACTCGCTCTTCGGCTGGCAGCGCCCCTGCTATCTGATGAGCGACGGCTACGTCCCGACGTACCGGGAGCTCATCGAGGACACCGACTGGAACAAGTACGGCCGCGGCAAGGACCCGCGCTGTGCCAACTGCATGGCGCACTGCGGCTACGAACCGACCGCCGTCCTCGCCACGATGGGGTCCCTCAAGGAGTCCCTCCGCGCCGCCCGCGAGACGGTCTCCGGAAACCACGGGTGACGCCCGACGCCGCCGTGACCTGAGAAGAACCAGAGAGGGGGCCCGAGCATGACCATTCTCGACACCATCCGGGGGCCGCGCGACCTGAAGGCACTCACCGAGGCCGAACTCGGCGAACTGGCGGCGGAGATCCGGGAGTTCCTGGTGCACGCGGTCGCCAGGACGGGCGGCCACCTCGGGCCCAACCTGGGGGTGGTGGAACTCTCCATCGCCCTCCACCGGGTCTTCGACTCACCCGTCGACCGCCTCGTCTGGGACACCGGCCATCAGACGTACGTACACAAGTTGCTCACCGGGCGACAGGACTTCTCCAAGCTGCGGGGAAAGGGCGGCCTCTCGGGCTACCCCTCGCGGGAGGAGTCCGAGCACGACATCGTCGAGAACAGCCACGCGTCCACCGCGCTCGGCTGGGCGGACGGCCTCGCCAAGGCGCGCCAGGTACGCGGCGAGCGGGGGCACGTGGTGGCCGTCATCGGGGACGGCGCGCTCACCGGCGGCATGGCCTGGGAGGCGCTGAACAACATCGCCGCCGCCAAGGACCGTCCGCTGATCATCGTCGTGAACGACAACGAACGCTCCTACGCCCCGACCATCGGCGGCCTCGCCGACCACCTCGCGACGCTGCGCACCACCGACGGCTACGAACGGTTCCTGGCCTGGGGCAAGGACGTGCTCCAGCGCACCCCCGTCGTCGGACAGCCGCTCTACGAGTCCCTGCACGGCGCGAAGAAGGGGTTCAAGGACGCCTTCGCCCCGCAGGGCATGTTCGAGGATCTCGGGCTCAAGTACGTGGGGCCCATCGACGGGCACGACATGGGCGCCGTCGAGTCGGCGCTGCGGCGGGCGAAACGCTTCCACGGGCCCGTCCTCGTCCACTGCCTCACCGAGAAGGGACGCGGCTACGAACCCGCCCTCGCGGACGACGCCGACCGCTTCCACACCGTCGGCGTCATGGACCCGCTCACCTGCGAACCCCTCACCCCCGCCATCGCGCCCACCTGGACCTCGGTGTTCGGCGACGAGATCGTCCGCATCGGCGCCGAGCGCGAGGACGTCGTCGCCCTCACCGCCGCCATGCTGGAGCCGGTCGGCCTGAAGAAGTTCGCCGAGGCCTACCCCGACCGGATGTGGGACGTCGGCATCGCCGAGCAGCACGCCGCGGTGTCGGCGGCGGGGCTCGCCACCGGCGGCCTCCACCCGGTCGTGGCGGTGTACGCCACCTTCCTCAACCGCGCCTTCGACCAGCTTCTGATGGACGTCGCGCTGCACCGCAGCGGGGTCACCTTCGTCCTCGACCGGGCCGGCGTCACCGGAGTGGACGGGGCCTCGCACAACGGCATGTGGGACCTGTCGATCCTCCAGGTCGTGCCCGGCCTGCGGATCGCCGCGCCCCGCGACGCCGACCAGCTGCGGGCGCAGCTGCGGGAGGCCGTCGCGGTGACGACGCGCCGACGCTGCTCCGGTTCCCCAAGGAGTCCGTGGGCCCCGCGATCCCCGCGCTCGGCCGGCTCGGCGGCATGGACGTGCTGCTGCGGGACGAGGACGCCGACGTACTGCTCGTTCGCGGTCGGGGTGATGGCGCCGGTCTGCCTCCAGGCCGCCGAGCTGCTCCGGGCGCGCGGCCTGCGCTGTACCGTCGTCGACCCGCGCTGGGTCAAGCCGGTCGACGCGGAGCTGCCCGGCCTCGCCGCGCGGCACCGCGTCGTGGCGGTCGTCGAGGACAACAGCCGGGCCGCCGGGGTGGGCGCCGCCGTCGAGCTGGCACTGGGGGACGCCGAAGTGGACGTACCCGTACGCCGGTTCGGCATCCCCGAGCAGTTCCTCGCGCACGCCAAGCGGGGTGAGGTCCTCGCGGATCTCGGGCTCACGCCGGTCGAAATCGCGGGGCGGATCAGCGCCACACTGGCGGTCAAGGAGAGCGCGGGGGAGCCCGGCCCAGGCAAGGAGCACAGCGCATGACCGGAGCACAGCGCATGACCAAGGAGTTCGACCTCGGCAGGCTGCTCGCCGAACGGGGCGCCGAGCGGTACGAGCTGCACGCCCGGCACCTCAACCACCAGCTGCCCCGCATGCTGCACACCATCGGCTTCGACAAGGTCTACGAGCGGGCCGAGGGCGCGTACTTCTGGGACGCGGAGGGCAACGACTACCTCGACATGCTCGCGGGCTTCGGCGTGATGGGCCTCGGCCGGCACCACCCCGTCGTCCGCAAGGCACTGCACGACGTCCTGGATGCCTCCCTCGCCGACCTCACCCGCTTCGACTGCCAGCCGCTGCCCGGCCTGCTCGCCGAACAACTGCTGCGGCACAGCCCGCACTTGGACCGGGTGTTCTTCGGCAACAGCGGCACGGAGGCCGTCGAGACCGCGCTGAAGTTCGCCCGGTACGCGACGGGCCGCCCCAGGGTGCTGTACTGCGCGCACGCCTTCCACGGACTGACCACCGGGTCGCTCTCCGTCAACGGCGAGAGCGGCTTCCGGGACGGCTTCGCGCCGCTGCTGCCCGACACGGCGGTGCCGCTCGGTGATCTCGACGCGCTGCGCGCGGAGTTGGCGCAGGGCGACGTCGCGGGGCTGATCGTCGAACCCATCCAGGGCAAGGGCGTCCACGAGCCACCGCCCGGATACCTGCGCGCCGCCCAGGAGTTGCTGCACCAACACAAGGCGCTTTTGATCGCCGACGAGGTCCAGACGGGCCTTGGCAGGACCGGCGCCTTCTACGCCTACCAGCACGAGGAGGGCGTCGAGCCGGACCTCGTCTGCGTCGCGAAGGCGCTGTCGGGCGGCTATGTGCCGGTCGGCGCCACGCTCGGCAAGGACTGGATCTTCAAGAAGGTCTACTCGTCGATGGACCGCGTCCTCGTCCACTCGGCGAGCTTCGGCTCCAACGCGCAGGCCATGGCGGCCGGCCTCGCGGTCCTCGCCGTCATGGAGGACGAGAAGACCGTCGAGAACGCCCGGACGACGGGAGAGCTGCTGAAGTCCCGGCTCGCCGCGCTGGTCGACCGCTATGAGCTGCTGAGCGAGGTGCGCGGCCGCGGCCTGATGATCGGCATCGAGTTCGGCCGACCCAAATCCCTGAAGCTGCGCGGGCGTTGGACGATGCTGCAGGCCGCCCGCAAGGGGCTCTTCGCGCAGATGGTCGTCGTGCCGCTGCTCCAGAAGCACCGCATCCTCACCCAGGTCTCCGGGGACCACCTGGAGGTCATCAAGCTGATCCCGCCGCTGATCGTGGGGGAGCGGGAGGTGGACCGCTTCGTCGAGGCGTTCACCGCCGTCATGGACGAGGCGCACAGCGGCGGCGGGCTGATGTGGGAGTTCGGCAGGACGCTGGTGAAACAGGCGGTCGCCAACCGCTGAGGCCGGGTTCCGACGCCCAGAGCCTTTGCCTACTTTTGCCTCTGAGGCAAGAAAGTTGCCCGGTAGGCAAAGCTCTGGCTCAATCGGTGTATGAGCCCTGCCGAGCCCGTCGAGCCGCCGGAGGCGGCCCGAAGCGCTGCCCGCCGTCGCGCCCCAGCTGCGTGAGCTGCGCCGTCGCGCCTCCCTCACGCTGGAGGCCGCCGCGCGCACCGCGGGGCTCTCGCCCGCCCACCTGTCCCGCCTGGAGACCGGGCAGCGCCAGCCGTCGCTGCCGATGCTGCTCGCCCTCGCACGGGTCTACGGTACGACGGTCTCGGAACTGCTCGGGGAGACGGTCGCCGACCGGGACGCGGTCGTCCGCGCCGCGGACATGGAGCCGACCCGCGCGGGCGGCTGGACCTACTGGCAGGCGGGCGCCCCGGGCCGCGGCATGCAGGCGCTGCGCGTGCACGTCCCCTACGGGGCGCAGGGCGACATCGTGCGCGTCCACCCCGGCGAGGAGTGGCTGTACGTCATCGAGGGGCGGCTGCGGCTCTCCCTCGGGGACACCGCGCACATCCTCGCGCCCGGGGACAGCGCGCACTTCGACTCGCTGACCCCGCACCGGATCGCCGCCGCCGACCAGGGCGGCGCCGACCTCCTCTTCGTCCATACGTTGCTGCAGAGCCCCGCCACCGCGCTGTGCCTCGGCGGCCCCAGCCAGGGAGAACCGACATGACCGCATCCGAGCCGCAGGGACCCGCCCGACCGGAGCGGCCCGCCAAGAACACGATGGAGGAGAAGTTCCCGCGGGCGCTCTGGGTCCGGCTGATCATCTACGTGGCGGTCGGTCACATCTTCGCGGCCTTCATCTACCTGCTGTTCGAACTGGGCGCACAGAACAAGTGACGGGCTTTCGCGGGCGCGTCAGACGGGTCAGGCGATCAGTTGACGAGGCGCTCGCGCAGCCGCTCACGCGTCTGCGGAGACACCTTGAGACCCTCCGCGAGATACGTGTCCGTGTCGCCCCAGGTCTGCTCGATCGTCTCGAAGGCCGCCGCCAGATACTCGGCGCGGGCGTCGAAGAGCGGGTTGAGCAGCTCCATGACCTCGGGGGACATCGCGTTCGGGGAGTCGCTCGTGCGGTGCACCTTGTAGCGGCGGTGCGTCGCGTTCGACTCCAGGTAGTCCGCCTCGATGGCGTCACGCTCGACGCCCACGGCGAGCAGCGTGACCGCTATCGACAGGCCCGCGCGGTCCTTGCCCGCCGCGCAGTGCATCAGCGCAGGCACGCTGTCCTCGGCGAGCGCGTGCAGCACCTGGCTGTGCTCGGCCGTGCGCTCCTTGATGATCGTGCGGTACGAGGCCGCCATCCGCTCGGCGGCCCTGCCGTCGGAGAGGATCGCGCGCAGCTGGTCGAGATCGCCGTCGCGGACCATCTTCCAGAACTCGGCGCCGTCCGCCGGGTCGGTCAGCGGCAGGTTCACGTTGCGCACGCCGGGCAGCGCGACGTCCGGGCCTTCGAGGCGCTGGTCGGCGGCGTTGCGGAAGTCGAAGATCGTGTGCAGGCCCAGCGACGTCAGGAACGCCGTGTCGTCGGCGGTGGCGTGTGCCAGGTGGCCGCTGCGGAAGAGCCGCCCCGGGCGGACGCGGCGGCCGTCCACGGTCGCAGTCCGCCCACGTCACGGAAGTTGCGCACGCCGGTCAGCCGGGGCTCTGACGGCTCCGACAGCTCTGCCGTCTCTGTCGGCGGGACCTGCTGGGTCACGGGCTCTCCTTCGCCTCTGCTGCCGGCGCGGCTCGCCGGAGGATGCGCCTTCGACGATACGACACGGCTGCCTGGGGCAATCACCCCTGCGCGGACGTTGCCCGACCTACGGGCGCCCGCGAAGATGTGCGTACACGCGCGGGCTTGCGCGTGTCCCGGGACCGGTTCCGTGGGGGTCTGATGATCGAGGTCGGTGCCGACGGTCGTACGTGGCTGCTGTCGGGCCCCACCAGCAGTTACGCCCTCCGGCTCACGGACCGGGACGAGCTGCTCCACCTGTACTGGGGCGCGCGGATCGCCCTGGCCGACGCCGAGGCCCTGGCGGCCGAGCCGCCGCTCCCGGAGCGGCCCTTCGAGTCACCGCTCGATGGGCGTGAGGAGTACCCCGTGGACGGCGGCCCCCGCTTCGTGCGGCCCGCGCTCTCCGTCCGTGACGACACGGTCCGTGGCACCGAGTGGCAGCACGCCGGATCGGCGGTGGACGGCGACGCGCTCCAGATCCACTTCCGCGATCCGCTGCACCACCTGCGGATCACCGTCGCCTACCGCCTGCGCGGTGACGTCGTCGAACGGTCCGTACAGCTCGCGCACGAGGGCGCCGCGGGGCGCGGCCGCTGGAGGTGCTGCGCGCCGACTCCGCGACCTGGACGCTGCCGTGGCGCGAGCGGTGGCGCCTGTCGCAGCTGCACGGCCGCTGGCGGCGGAATCACGGCTGGTGCGCTCCGCCGTCACGTACGGCGAGAACGTCATCGGCAGCAGGCGCGGGCACACCGGGCACCAGCATCTGCCCTGGGTCGCGCTCGACGCCGAGGGGGCCACGGAGGAGCACGGGGAGGTGTACAGCTGCGCGCTCGCGTGGTCGGGGTCCTGGCGCATCGCCGTGCACCAACTGCCCGACGGCACAGTCCAGATCAGCGGTGGGATGGGTCACGACGACTGCGGCGTCACCGTCCTGGAGCCCGGCGCGTCGATCGCCACGCCCGTCTTCGCCGGGCTGTGGAGCGGGGACGGCTTCGGCGGCGCCAGCCGGGCCTGGCACGCCTACCAGCGCGAGTACGTCATCCCGGACGCGGACACCGTACGGCCGGTCCTCTACAACTCCTGGGAGGCCACCGGCTTCGACATCACCGAGGAGCAGCAGCGGGCGCTGGCCCGCAAGGCCGCGGCGCTCGGCGTCGAACTGTTCGTCGTCGACGACGCCTGGTTCGGCGGCCGGGTGAGCGACCGGTCGGGGCTCGGCGACTGGACGCCCAACCCCGACCGCTTCCCCGGCGGTCTCAAGCCGCTCGCCGACGAGGTGCACGGGCTAGGCATGCGGTTCGGCATCTGGGTCGAGCCCGAGATGGTCAACCCCGACAGCGACCTCTACCGCGCCCACCCCGACTGGGCGCAGCATCAACCGGGCCGCGGCCGGGCCGAGTTCCGCAACCAACTGGTGCTCGACCTCTCGCGCGAGGACGTGCGCGCATACCTGTGGGACCGGCTCGACGCGCTCCTGACCGGCGCGCCCATCGACTTCGTCAAGTGGGACTTCAACCGCAGCTTCACCGACGCGGGCCGGCCGGGTGCGGCGGGGCCCGAGCCGTGGTGGGCCCATGGGCGGCATCTGTACGAGCTGCTGGACCGGCTGCGCGCGGCGCACCCCGCCGTGGCCTTCGAGTCCTGCTCGGGTGGCGGCGGCCGGGTCGACCTCGGCATCCTCTCCCGCGTCGATCAGGTGTGGACCTCCGACAACACCGACCCGCTGGACCGGCTCGCCATCCAGCACGGCTTCAGCCAGCTGCACCCGGCGCGTGTGATGGCCGCCTGGGTCACCGACAGCCCTCACGCGCAGCTCAACGGCCGTACCAGCTCGCTGCGGTTCCGGTTCGTGAGCGCCATGGCCGGGGTGCTCGACATCGGCGCGGACCTGGCCCGGTGGAGCGAGAGCGAACTCGCCGAGGCGCGTGAGTGGGTGGATCTCTACAAGGAGATCCGGCCCCTCGTGCAACTCGGCGACCTCTACCGGCTGCGGCCGCCGGAGGGCGGTCTCAGCGCCGTCCAGTACGTCCGCGGCGACGAGGCGGTGGTCCTCGCCTGGCTAGGGGCGCAGGCGTACGGGCAGGAGCAGGCGCCGGTACGGCTGCGCGGGCTCGACCCGGCGGCGTCGTACGCGTGCCCGGACACGGGGGAGACCTACCGGGGCGCGGTGCTCATGCGGCGCGGGCTGCGGACCGGGCTCAAGGGGGATCTGGACGCGGGGGTGTTCCGGCTGCGGCGGGTGGGACGGGTGTGAGGGGTGTGACGGGTCTGAGGGGTGTGAAGGTCAGGAACGCCGGTGCGGGGCGGTGCTTATTCCGCCTTTGAATGAATCTTGACCGGTGGCTTATCTCACGCCCCGTCAACCCCTCCCTACGGTGGCGTAGGTCACTTAGGGAGGTGAAAGATGTGTCGTCGTGAGCGCAGAGTCGACAACCTTCATCAGTCCCCCCATCAGCAACGGCGTATTCAGCTCCTACGCAGCGGTCGGCGACAGCTTCACCGAAGGCGTGGGTGACCCCGGCCCCGACGGCACGTTCGTCGGGTGGGCCGACCGCCTCGCCGTCCTGCTGGCCGACCGGGTGCCCGAGCACTCGTTCCGGTACGCCAACCTCGCCGTGCGCGGCAAGCTTCTCGACCAGATCGTCGCGGACCAGGTGCCGCGCGCCAAGAAGCTGGCCCCCGACCTCGTGACCTTCTGCGCGGGCGGCAACGACATCATCCGTCCCGGCACCGATCCCGACGAGGTGGCCGAGCGCTTCGAGCGGGCCGTCGCCGACCTCTCCTCGGCGGTCGGCACGGTCATGGTGACCACCGGGTTCGACACGCGGGGCGTCGCCGTGCTCAAGCATCTGCGCGGCAAGATCGCCACGTACAACATGCATGTGCGGGCGGTCGCCGATCGCTACGGCTGCCCCGTCCTCGACCTGTGGTCGCTGAAGACCGTGCAGGACCGCCGGGCCTGGGACGGCGACCGGCTCCATCTCTCCGCCGAGGGGCATACGCGCGTGGCTCTGCGTGCCGCGCAGGTGCTCGGCCTGGAGGTGCCGGCCGACCCCGACCAGGCGTGGCCGCCGCTGCCGCCCCGCGGTGCGCTGGACCTGCGGCGGGACGACATCCACTGGGCGCGGGAGTATCTGGTGCCGTGGATCGGGCGGCGTATCCGGGGGGAGAGCTCGGGGGACCATGTGGCGGCGAAGCGGCCGGATCTCTTGCCGCTTTAGCGCTCCGCTGGGTGGGCGGGGCTGGGGGTGGTTGTGGGGACAGGGCTTGGGGGTCGGGTGCGGGTTCGTTGTGGTTGCTCGCGCAGTTCCCCGCGCCCCTGACGTGGGTGGTCTCGGTTTGTCGGGTGCGGGCTGGGGGTGGTTGCTCGCGCAGTTCCTCGCGCCCCTTAAGGGCGGTGGGTTATGCCGTTGTCAGTTGGGTGGGGTGGAGGCCCAGTTCGCGGGCCAGGGCCTCGTCCGTCCAGGTGCGGGCCAGGGCGCGGGGGAGCGCGCCCTCGTACGCCGTCATCTGGACGGCCAGGCCGTCCAGGAGTGCCGTGAGGCGCAGGGCCGCCCCCATGGGGTCCGGGCAGTGGAACTCGCCCGCGGCCGAGCCCTCCGCGATGACCTCCGCCAGCTCCGCCTTCCACTGGCGGTCGAGGTCACGGGTCACCGCGCGTAGCGTCGGCTCCCGCAGGGCCGCGGACCAGCCCTCTATCCACAGCCGCCAGCCCTTGGCCTGCGCCGTCGGCGCGTACCACCGCACGGCCGCGCGCAGCCGCCGCAGCGCCGAGGTGCGGCGGCCCAGCAGTTTGCGCAGCCGGGTCAGATCGCGCCGCGCTCGGCGTGCTCGAAGGCAGCGGCGACCAGCTTCTCCTTGGACGAGAAGTGGTACAGCACCAGCGCGTTGCTCACCCCGAGGGCGGCCGCGACGTCCGCTATCCGTACGGCCGCGACGCCCCGCAGCTCGATCTGTTCGACGGTCGCGACAAGCATCTCCGCCCGCCGCTCCGCCACGCTCAACCGCACCCCAGTCACGCGGTGCACCCTACCCAGACCCGCCGACCGTGCCCGGACCGCACGGACTCACCGGGCATCGGCACGCGGCAGATCGCCCAGGTCGCGCAGATCACGCAGGTCGCAGGAGTCCTTGAAGCCCTGGCTGGTCAGGCCGAGGGCCGAGTTGAAGCGCGAGCGGTAGTTCTCCACGGCGACCATCGCGGTCAGTTCGACGAAGGCGGGCTCACCGAGGCGTTCGCGCAGCCGGCCGGCGAGGGCGTCGTCGACGGTGGGCGGGTTCGCGGTCACCGCCTCCGCGTACTCCATCACGTCACGCTCCAGCGGCGTGTAGGCGTCGCTGTCCCGCCAGACGGGCACGTCCCGCAGCTTCCGGGCATCCATGCCACGCCTGTACGACTCCCAGAACCCGAAGTCCATGCACCACGAGCAGCCGATGGAGGCGGCCGACGCCATCACGGCGAGTTCCTTGAGGTCGGCGTCCAGCTTGTTCCACTTGGCCACGCCCTGCTCGAAGCGAAGGTACGTCCACAGCGCCCGCGGGTTGTGGGCCATGGCCTTGCCGGGGTCGAGGACCTTGCCGTAGGTCCGCTTCGAGTACCACTCCATGAGGCGGTAGAAGAGCGTGCGGCGAGGGGCGAGCGAGACGCGGGCCATGAGGGCACCTCCGGTGTCATGATCCGGCGACGGTCACCGGATCACTCATGGGACGGATCGAGCCCCGGGGAATGTGACATCCGGCCCGCGCCGAGGCGGGCCGGGCGCGGGAACCGGTCGAATCGGGACTCCGGAAATGTGGCCCCGCGTGGCATGGACATAATGGGTAGGCCCCATCACCCCCTCAGGAGGTCCCGTGTCCCGGTCCCTGATTCCCGGGCTCCGCTCGCTGCGGACCCCCGCCTTCGGAGCGGACCCGGCCGGTGCGCGGCTTGCCCGGATTCGCAGATCGCCGAACTTCTCCGTGGCCGAGGGCTCCTTCCAGAACCCCGTAGGGGCGCGGATCAGACCCTCGGGGTCCACCATGGAGTTCGCCAAGATCTACTTCCGCAAGGAGGAGCGCGTACGCCGTGGCCCCGCCGGCACGGTCCCCGTGCACGCCACCACCCTCGCCGACCTCGCCAAGCCGCCGACGGACGGCCTGCGCGTCACCTGGATGGGGCACTCCAGCGTCCTCGCCGAGATCGACGGCCGGCGCGTGCTCTTCGACCCGGTGTGGGGCGAGCGGTGCTCGCCGTTCTCCTTCGCGGGGCCCAAGCGGCTGCACCCCGTGCCGGTGCCCCTGGCCGCCCTCGGCCCGGTCGACGCCGTGGTCGTCTCGCACGACCACTACGACCACTTGGACATGCCGACGATCAAGGCGCTGGCCGGTACGGACACGGTGTTCGCCGTGCCGCTCGGCGTCGGCGCCCACCTGGAGCGCTGGGGCGTGCCCGCCGACCGGCTCCGCGAGCTGGACTGGCACGAGTCGGCGGAAGTGGCGGGGCTGACGCTCACGGCGACGCCCGCGCGGCACTTCTGCGGCCGCGGCCTGCGCAACCAGCAGCACACGCTCTGGGCGTCCTGGGTGGTCGCCGGGCCCGAGCACCGCGTCTACCACAGCGGGGACACGGGGTACTTCCCCGGCTTCCGCGAGATCGGCGCCGAGCACGGACCGTTCGACGTCACGATGGTCCAGATCGGTGCCTACAGCGAGTTCTGGCCCGACATCCACATGACGCCCGAGGAGGGCATGCGGGCCCACCTCGACCTCCAGGGCGACGACCCGGCCCGCGGGCTGATGCTGCCGATCCACTGGGGCACGTTCAACCTCGCCCCGCACCCGTGGTCGGAGCCGGGGGAGGGCACCCTCGCCGCGGCACGCCGCGCGGGTGCGAGGATCGCGCTGCCCTGCCCCGGTGAGCCCTTCGAGCCCACGGCCCGGACCGTGCCCACCGCGCCCTGGTGGCGCGGCGTGGCGGTCGTCCCGGACGGCGGCTGGCCCGAGCTGCCGACGCCGGGCGGGGCCCGGGCCACGCGACGACAGCGGCGACCTGGAAGCGGCGCCCGTCGCTTAGCCCGCCGCCACACCCCCCATACGCGGAAAAACAGCAGTGCCCCGGCCGACCCGGCCGGGGCACTGCTGTTCGTGAGCGGTGCCCTGCGGCCCCCTCCGGCCGGCGACTCGTACCTACGTACGAGCCGAATCGGACTGGCGTGCGGCGCGTCATACCAGAGCGGGACCCGGGCCCGCTGACTTTGTCAACTGCCCACCGCACATGATGTGTTGCCGACTACCGTGAGTGGTCGTCGGGCGACGCAGCGATCACGCGCAGGCATGCCCTCGCGACCTGTCGGCCGGCACGGCGACGCCGAACACCATGCCGAAAACACGCCGAGATCCACACCGAAGAGCCCGCCGAGATCCATGCCGAAGAACCCGCTGAGATCCATGCCGAGAACCACGCCGAGATCCATGCCAGAAAAGGGAGTCGGGACGCCCGCTGGAGCCCCGTCACCCCGTACCTAGGACGCAGATGTCTCACCTACGCGCACCGGCCGCCCGCGCAGACCGCCGTGAGGGCGGCCGGCACGGCAGGCCCGGGGGCCGCACCGCCACCGCCCTGCCCGAGACCCACATACGGCCGCACCTCCTGCGCATCGCGGTGCTGCCGCCGTCGCCGTCGGTCTGAGCGCCTGCGCGGCCGTGCTCTTCACCCTGCGCACGACCGGAGCGCGGCCCGGCCCCGCCCTGCTCGCCGTCCTCACCGCTCGCGGCGCTCGTCGCCCTCACCGGGCATCGGGGTCGCCGCCGTGGCTGCCGACCGCGCCGCCAGGACCGTACGGGACCGGGTGGGCACCCTGCGCCGGGCCGCCGTGCAGGGCCAGTCCGAGCTGCGCGGTGTCGTGGAGCGCCTGCGCCGCGGCGACGAGCCGCCCGTACGCGGGACACCGCCGCGGGACCGGCCGGACGGCGACGAGTTCGACCAGCTCGCGGTCGAGCTGACGCGCGCCCAGGACGTCGCCGTCGACGCCGTCGTGCAGGCCGCGCAGCTCTCCAGCCAGGCGGGCAGCGAACAGAAGGTCGAGGTCTTCGTCAACCTCGCCCGGCGCCTCCAGTCGCTGGTGCACCGCGAGATCTGCCTGCTCGACGAGTTGGAGAACGACGTCGAGGACCCCGAGCTGCTCAAGGGCCTCTTCCACGTCGACCATCTCGCCACCCGCATCCGCAGGCACGCCGAGAACCTCGCCGTGCTCGGCGGCGCCGTCTCGCGCCGCCAGTGGACCAGCCCCGTCCCGATGACCGAGGTGATGCGCTCCGCAACCGCCGAGGTCGAGCAGTACTCCCGCGTCAAGCTGGTGCCGCCCATCGCCGGCACCCTGAGCGGTCACGCCGTGGCCGACGTCATCCACCTGCTCGCCGAACTCATCGAGAACGCCACGGTGTTCTCGGCGCCGCACACCCAGGTCCTGCTGCGCGCCAACCTCGTGACCGCCGGCCTCGCCGTCGAGGTGGAGGACCGGGGCCTCGGCATGCCCCTCGCCGAGCAGAACAAGATGAACCGGCTGCTCGCCGACCCCGACCAGGTCAACGTCGCGAGTCTGCTGCAGGACGGGCGGATCGGCCTCTTCGTGGTCGCCGCGCTCGCCCGTCGGCACGGTGTCGCGGTCCGGCTCCAGGGCAACATCTACGGCGGGGTGCAGGCCGTACTGATCCTGCCCCAGGAACTGCTGGGCGCCGAGCCGCAGGACGAGCCCGCCGCGAGTGACGTACAGCAGCATGTGCAGGGCGCGGTGCGGCACGATCAGGACGTCGTACCGCATGCTCCGGACGTACGCGGTACCGGCGGTGCACTGCCTCAGACGCACCCCGGGCCGGAGCCGCGCCAGGAACCCGTCCCCGTGCCGTCCAGCCGCAGCGGCGACACGGCTCCCGACCGCGCCGGGGGGCAGCCCCGCCCCCTGCCCGTGCGCGGCGCACGCCAGGACCGGCCGACGCCCGCCGACGCCGTGCCCGGCATCCGTCCCGAAGACCGGCAGGCCGCGGCCGAGCACGCCGCCGTGCCGCTGCGCCCCTCGGCGGAGCCGTGGGAGGGCGGGCCGACAGGCCCCAGCTCCCCAAGCGGCGCGCGCAGGAACACATCGTGCCCCAGCTGCGGGACTCCCCGGGGCCGCGGCCCGACGGCGACCAACTCGTCGGCCACGATCCGGGGCTGATGGCCGCGTTCCAGCGCGGCATCGGCCTGGCCCAGGCGCAGGAAGCGCGCGACCCCATCCCACGGGAGTACGACACCGGCGGCCTCCCGGACAGCGGCCTCCAGGACGGCGGCCTCCAGGACTACGGCTTCCCCCGTCACGGCAGCGGACAAGGCGGCTGAGCAGCACGATGACGCCCGATCACCCCCCACAACCTCTGCGCAGGCAGACCCTCGTACGTCGTATCTCAAGGAGTCGATCCACCATGGCGAGCGATGCGCCGACCGGCCATGTATCCGATCTCGACTGGCTGATGAGCGGACTCGTGCAGCGCGTGCCGCACACCCGCAGCGCCGTCCTGCTCTCCTCCGACGGGCTCGTGAAGTCGGTGCACGGCCTCGACCCGGACAGCGCCGACCACATGGCGGCCCTCGCCTCGGGCCTCTACTCGCTCGGGCGCAGCGCCGGTGTCCGCTTCGGGGACGGCGGGGACGTCCGGCAGGTCGTCGTGGAGCTGGACTCCACACTGCTGTTCGTCTCCACGGCGGGCTCCGGCACCTGCCTCGCCGTGCTCGCGGGCCGCGACGCCGACGCGGCCGTCCTCGGCTACGAGATGGCGATGCTCGTCAAGAGCGTGCGCCCGTACCTGATCACCGCGCCCCGGCAGCCGGCCGGGGAACCCGCGTCGATGAGGCGATGAGCGTGGCGGCCCCGCACGACGGGCCCTGGCTCGACGACGCCGCGGGACGGCTCGTCCGCCCCTACACCGTCAGCGACGGACGGACCAGACCGACCAGCCAACTCGACCTGCTCTCCCAGGTGATGTCCACGGGGGCGACCCCGCTCGGCTACCTCGGACCCGAGCACTCCGCGGCCCTCGGCCTCTGCGGAGCCCCGACCTCCGTCGCCGAGATCGCGGCCCAGCTGAAGCTGCCCGCGGTCGTGACCAAAGTGATCCTCTGCGATCTCCTCGACTCCGGGGCGCTCACCATGAAGGCCCCGGACTTCTACCACAACCCCACTGACCGGTCCCTGTTGGAGGCAGTGCTCGATGGATTACGACGACAGCTCTGACCCCTTCCCCACCGCACTGAAAATCCTGGTCGCCGGTGGTTTCGGGGTCGGCAAGACGACCTTTGTGGGCGCCGTCAGCGAGATCGCGCCGCTGAGCACCGAGGAACTGCTCACCACGGTCAGCGAGGCCACCGACGACCTGTCGGGCGTGGAGAACAAGACCACGACGACCGTCGCCATGGACTTCGGACGCATCACGCTCGACCCCGAACATGTGCTGTACCTCTTCGGCACGCCCGGCCAGGAGCGGTTCTGGTTCATGTGGGACGAACTCTCCGAAGGCGCGCTCGGCGCGGTCGTTCTCGCCGACACCCGCCGCCTGGAGGACTGCTTCGCCGCCGTGGACTTCTTCGAACAGCGCGGCATGGGCTTCATCGTCGCGATCAACGAGTTCGACGGTGCCTACCGCTACGAACCCGAGGAGGTACGGGCCGCGATCGACCTCGACCCCCAGGTCCCCGTCGTACGCTGCGACGCCCGGATCTCCAGCTCCGGCATCCAGACGCTCCTCATCCTCGTCAAGCACCTCCTCAACCACGCCCCGGCCCCCAGCTACGGAGCCCACACATGACGCCGGACCGGCACCTGCTGCTCACCCCTGTCGACAAGGAGGCGCCCGCGCGCGTGCGGCGGCTGCGCGGGCTGGGCATCGGCGAGCGGCCCGACCCGGCCCTCGACCTCTTCGCGGACCGGCTCGCCGAGCTGACGGGCGCGCCGTACGCGATGGTCAACTTCATCGACGAGCACCGGCAGTTCTTCGCCGGGCTGCACAGCCCGGACAACGTCATGAGCCGCTACCTCGCCCGCGACCACGGGTACTGCCCGCATGTGGTGGTGCGCCGCAAGGCGCTCGTCCTGGAGGACGTCTGCGACTATCCGCGGTTCGCCGGCAACCCCGTCGTGGACGAGATCGGCATCCGCTCCTACCTGGGCGCGCCCCTCATCGACCGTACGGAGATCGTGCTCGGCACGGTCTGCGTCGTCGACGTCCAGCCGCGCCGCTGGGGCAGGGCGGGGCTCGACACGATCAAGACGCTGGCCGCGGAGCTGGTCGAGCAGATCCACCGGCGGGAGGACGGCGGCATCTGACCCGGTCGCACCCTGGTCACAGCTCCAGCTCCAGCTCGGTTCCGTCGGGGAAGCGGACACGCACGCCCTCGTCCTCCACGGCGCAGGTGAGGGACTCGCGCAGTGCCCGCGGGTCGACCGTGTCCCGCGAGAGGGCGACCAGCGTGACGTGCACGCTGGGCCCGCCCGGGTGCTGCGGGCGGGTCAGGAAGGGCGTCGCGGAGTGCGGTGCGTACGCGTTGGGCCGCGGTCTCGCGGGCGATGCCCGGCTCCTCGCCCCAGCCGTGCAGGGCCACCACGGCGCTGGTGAGCCCCGCCGTCGTACGGGTGAGGGCCCAGCCGGGGCCGTGTGCGGCGTACGGGGGTGTCCGGTCGGCCACCGCGTAGCCGCCCTCGCGGACGGTCGTGCCCGCCGGGGCCCGCAGCCGGTGCGCGCGGATCTCCCACGGGCCGTGCAGCGCGCTCGTCGTCACGACGGGGAACGTGCCGTCGTGGCCCAGGAGTTCGGCGTCGTACCGGGACGAGGCGACACGCCCCGCGCAGCGCAGGGGGTGGATGCGCAGGCGGCGCGAGGGCGTGCCGTCGGCGGTGACCAGGGCGAGGTGGCCGTCGACGGTACGTTCCCACGCGCGCGGGGCGGTCTCGGGGGCCGTCGCCGTCGAGGTCGGCGAACTTGGCGTAGTGCGGGTCGTCCTGGGCCGGGCCTTGGAGGGGGTTGTGGTCGCTGCCGTGGTTGACGAGCCGCACGATGCCGTCGTGCCGCGTACCGTGCAGGAGCCAGCCGGGCACGGGGAGCGCGGTGTACTGGTCGGACTCCTCGACGGGCAGCGGGAGTTCACGTTGCGTCCACACCGGGTGGTCGGCGGGCAGCAGCAGGCCGAGGAAGCCCTTGCTCGCCCAGTACGGTGACGCGGGGCCCGAGTAGGCCTGGGTGGCAGGCAGGAACGTCCCGTACCAGCCGAGCGGCAGCAGCCCCCGTGCGTCGGGCGCGCCGCGCTCCACGAAGTGCCGGGCCGTGCCGGAGGCGAGCCGCCGGGTCAGGCCGGGGGCCAGCGGCGTGCAGTGCGCGAGGGCGCCCATCCACACGGGCGCGGCGGCGGCGAAGCGGTAGGTGAGCGAACGCCCCTGGTGGACGGGGGCGCCGTCGCCGCCGAAGAAGTGCGGGTAGGTCGCGAGGAACCGGGCGAGGCGCTCGCGGTACACCCCTGCGCGTCCGCCGTCGCCGCCCGGTCCCGCCATGCGCGCCCACAGCAGCGGGTAGAGGTGCATGGCCCAGCCGTTGTAGTAGTCGTAGTTGCGCCCGTCGCCGTCGCTGTACCAGCCGTCGCCGTGGTGCCAGTCCTCGATGCGGTCCAGGCCGCCCTCGATGTCGGCCTCGCTGTACGGGGCGCCGACCGAGGCGAGGAACTGCTCGGAAACCACCTGGAAGAGGCGCCAGTTGTTGTCCCACGTCTTCGCCCCGAGGAACCCGGAGAACCAGTCGACCACCCGCTCCTGGACCCGGGTGTCGAGCGCGTCCCAGATCCACGGGCGGGTCTCGTGCAGCCCGATCGCGATGGAGGCGGCCTCGACCATCTGCTGGGAACGGTCGCTGAGCGGGGGCCACGCCTCGCCGCTGCCGGGGTCGGTGCCGGCCGTCAGCCCCAACGTGTAGCGCTCCACGAGGCGTGGGTCCACCTCACCGCGCGCCCCCGCGATCCGGAACGCGGCCAGCAGGAAGGAGCGCGCGAAGCCCTCCAGCCCGTCCGACACCACCCCGGACCAACTCGCCCGCCCCGGCAGCCGGTACTGCGCGAACCCCGGCGTGGCGAAAGGCACCAGAGCCTCCAACTGCCGGTCGGCAAGCGCCTCCCAGTGCGCGCGGGTCCAGCCGGTGAGGGGGGAAAGGGCGTGGTCGATGGGCGGCAGGGAGAGGTGGGGTGCGGGCATGGAGATCACTCAACTCCTGGGCCGGGGGCGGTGGATGAGGTGCACCCCGGCCCGGACACCGGGCCGGGACACCGCGTGGTCGTCACGGCCAGGGAGCATGTCAGACGGGCGCCTTGGCGGCAGCTCTCAGGTGCCGGGCAGCGGGTTCTGAAGATCCGCGCGGAAATCCCCTTGCCCAATGGTCAAGGAACGTTGACCATTGGGCGCATGCCTACCGACGATCTCCCCGAGACGTTTCACGTCACCACGGATGAACAGCTGCGCGCCGTCTCCAACCTCACGCGCCACCGGATCATGGCCGCGCTCCGCTTCGAGCCGGCGACCATCACACAGATCGCCGAGCGGGTCGGCCTCGCGAAAGGAAGTTCCAGCTATCACGTGCGGCTGCTGGAACGGGCCGGCCTGGTGAAGGTGGTGCGCACGCGCAAGGTGCGGGGCGTCACCGAGCGGTACTACGCGATGGCCGCGCGGTCGGTCGTGCTGCCCGATCCGGGCGAGGGAGGGCCGGATGTGCTGATGCGGCACGCGGTGGCGGACCTGGAGGCGTCGTCGGCGGACGGCGAACGGCACGTGCGGATGGCGCATCTGCGGCTCACCGATGAGCAGTTCGCGGAGCTGGGGGCGCGGCTGCAGGCGCTGGCGGACGAGTACCGCAAGCTGTCCGATCCGTCGCTGCCGGACGCGTCGCTCGTCTTCGCGCTGTTCCACCCGGCACCGCGCGACCAGGCCTCGGGCGGCGCCAAGTGACCTTGACCAAGCAGAAGTTGCCGACCGGGTTCGGACGGCTGTGGACCGCGCAGACGGTTTCCTCCCTCGGCGACGGGGTCTCGCATGCCGCGCTGCCGCTGCTCGCGCTGGCGTTGACGCGGGACCCGATGGCGCTCGCCGTCGTCACGGCCGCCGGGACGCTGCCGTGGCTGCTCTTCGGGGTGCTCGGCGGTGCGCTGGTGGACCGCTGGGACCGGCGCCGCACCATGTGGGTGGTGGACGCGGCACGTGCGGTGCTGCTCGTGATACCGGCGGCAGCGGCCTTACTGGATGTCCTGAGCATTCCGCTGCTCGCGGCCGTCGCCTTCCTGCTCGGCCTCGGCGGACTCTTCTTCGACACGGCCGCCACGGCCTATCTGCCGGATCTCCTCGGCCGCGACCCCGCACTCCTGGAGCGCGCCAACTCCCGCCTGCGCGGCACCCAGACCGCCATGTCCGGCTTCGCGGGGCCGCCCGCGGGCAGGTGCGCTGCTCGCGCTCGGGCGGGCCGGGGTGCCGCTGCTCGCCGACGCGGTGTCGTTCCTGCTCTCCGCACTGCTCGTACGGACGCTGCCCGCCATCCCCCCGCCCGTGCCGGAGGCCCGCGAGTCGCTGCTCCGGCAGGCGCGGGCCGGGGCGTCGTACGTCTTCAGGGTCCGGGCTGCTGCTCGGGCTCGCGCTCCGCCCGGCGGTCGGGAACATCGCCTTCCTCGCCGTGGAGACCGTCCTCGCCCTCTTCGCGCACGAGCGCCTGGGCATCGACACCTACGGCTTCGGCCTGCTCCTCACGGCGGAGGCCACCGGCGGCCTGCTCGGCGCCGCCATCGCCTCCGGCCTCGGCCGACGCACGGCACCGGCACCGCGCTGACCTGCACGGCCGCCACGAAGGGCTCGCCATCCTGGGCCTCGCCGCTGCCCCGAACCCGTACGTGGCCGGGCTGGCGCTCGCCGTCTGCGGGGCCGGCATGGGCGCCACGATGGTGCTCGGACCCTCCCTCCGGCAGGCGATCGTCCCGGCCCGCCTCATGGGCCGGGTCGCCTCCACCTCCCGCATGCTGGCCATGTGCGCCGCCCCCTTCGGGGCCTTCGTCGGCGGCTGGCTGGCCACCGCCTACGACATCCGCACCCCGCTCTATGCCGCCGCCGGCCTCCTCCTGGCGATGACGGCCGTCACGGCGTCCATGACCAGCAACCGCCGCGTCGAAGCGGCGCTGCGTGCCGCCGCCCGGGCCGACGAGCCGGACCAGCACCCGGCACCCAAGGAACCCGCCCAGGAGAGCGAGCCGGACCTGCGGTGAGACCGATGCCTTGATGCCGTGGCCCGGGGCATGGAGCCCCGGGCCACGGCGGCGCGAGACTCACACGACCTCCACCGTATGCGTCCGCCCCCGAGATCCACCGACCCGGACGCTCACCACGCCACGCCGCCCACCGCCGACGGTCACCGTGTCATCCGCCCGCCGAACACCCCGTACCCGGAAGGGCAGTTCGACGCTGACCGTCTCCCCCCGTGCGGCCCGGGTCGGCCACGGCCACCGCCGCACCCCCCTGCCCCCGCCGCACCAGGACGGTGCACGGCCCCGAGGCCGTCAGCCCCCGCCACGGTGCCGGACCGCCAGAAGTGCGCGGCGAGCAGCCCGGACCGGGGCTCCTCGACGGCCTGGGCGGTGGCGTCGTTGGCCACGATCCGCACGGGCCGGGCCCGCGCCCACGCCGCGGTCGCGGACGCGCTGGCGCCGGGCAGCAGGACATAGGCGTACGAGGCCGCGTCCGGCGAGACGCCGTGGTCCAGCCACAGCGTCACGTAGCGGCGGCGGACCGGCGTGACGCTGCCACCCCGTGTCCGCCCCCGGTGTTGATGTCCCGCCAGCGGCCGGTGCGCTCCTCGCGCAGGAGCGCAGGGCGCGCAGGCCGAGGCCGCCCGCCCGGCCGGGGTGGTCGGGGAAGACGTAGCCGCCGGTACCGTGCAGGTGCGCCCACCGTGCCGCGTCGAGCCGCGCCGACCACCGTCGTGCCCCGGTTGTCGGCGCCCGTCCACGGTCAGTGTCCGCGCGGGCCCGCCGACGTGCAGGTTCCGGTTGGCGACGACCGTCTCGACGGTCCGGCGTCGTGCGCGCTGATGAGAGCGCGAGCGCGACGACCTCGTCTGTCCAGGCAGAACCACGCCTTGTGGGCGCGCAGGGAACTGCCGTCGGCGAGGAGTTCCATGGCGGCCGCGCCGTGGCGGCCGGCCAGGACCGCGCCGCCCGCCACCGCGTTCTTCGGGCGGTACGTCCCCGTGCCGGCGCCGGAGCCGATGTCGGCGCGCGCACGGGTGTCCACGGTCGTGCCCGGCAGGCGGTACGGGTCCACGGTGGCCCAGAAGCCGTCGCCGTACTGCCCGAGGTCGTCGCCGTCGTACAGGTACGTCATGCCGTCGCCGGTGTACCAGCCGTGCAGGTTCTCGCCGTTGCCCGCCTCGTACGCGGCGATCCGCAGCGAGGAGAGCGACAGCGTCAGCGCCCAGCCCGGCCGCCGGTGCACCACGCGGTCCATGCCGGCGAAGACGAAGTGCCCGGTGAGCCGCTCCGCCGCCGGGACCGAAGTGTCGTCGAGGACGGCCTTGGCGCGCGCCAGCGCCGGGATGCCGACCAGGCCCGGGTACGGCGTGACCGTGTTGCGGCGTATCCACCCCTTGGCGAGCGCACGCCAGCGGCGCGCGTACGCCTCCGGGGCGCCGGAGGCGAGGTGGAGGATGTGGGAGAGCGTGGCCGCGCCGTCGTGGTGGTCCCGCGCCCGCTCCCGGGATATCGCCCGGCCGCGCACGGCGTCCATCATCAGCCCGTCGAAGACCACCGGCGCGAAGGTCCGGTCCACCGCGTCGTACAGCACGGAGGTCTTCGGGTCGGTGACCGTCCAGGGCGAGTCCGCGAGCAGCGCGATCAGCTGGGCCGTGCTGCCGAGCAGGACACTGCCGTACGTGCCCGTGTACGCGACGGAGCCGTGCTGGACGAACGACCCGTCCTCGTAGAAGCCGTCGCCCGAAGTGACGTACCGGAAGAGGCTGTTCTTGCCGCCGTCCCGCACGTCGGACAGACCGTCGCGGGCGAGCGCCACCGTCACCGCGTCCCGAGTGAGCAGGCCGCGCAAGGCCACGATCACGGCCTTGTCGGCGCGGTTGGCCCCGGTCTCCGAGAGCGACGGGGCGTTGGTGCGGCGGTCCGGGTCCGGGCAGAACCTCGCGACCGTCGCCGTGTACGCGGCCAGGTCCTCGGCGGGCATCCGCGCCCGCAGCAGGACGCAGGTGTCCATCAGCGCGCGGGGCGCCCCGATCTCCCAGAACCACCAGTTTCCGGACTCCGGGCGGCCCGGGTGGTAACCGGAGGTGTGCAGCAGGCGCAGCGCTTCGAGCAGGGCGCCGGCGATCTCCGCGCGGCCGGTGAGCGAGGTGCCGGGTGTGGCCCAGGCCGTGGCGAGGGCGCGCAGCCGGGTGTAGCTTTGGCCGAAGTTGCCGGGGTCCGAGACGGGGGAGAGGTCGGGCCAGAGCGCGGTTCTGCCCGCCGAGCGGTCCAACTGCCGCCACCAGGTGGCCGCTTGGGTGTCGAGCGTCTTGAGCGCCGCGGCGAAGTCGGGGCCCGCGGGGTCGAACGCGCCGCCGGTCAGTTGCGCCGCCGCGCGGGAGAGGAGCGTGTCGTAGGCGTCGTCCTTGACGGACGCGGCCTCGGCGTTGTCCATGTCCTCGCGGTCGGCGGCCCACGCCGCGCCGCCCGCCGCCGACACGGCGCGGAGGCCGCGCCGGCCGTGAGCAGTGCGCGACGGCTGGGCCCGGTGGAGCCGGAAAGAGGCGTGGGCATGCGAACTCCCAGAGGTGTCGAAGGGGGGTGACACAGATGGGCACAGGTGGCCGGGGTCGGGCGCCGCGCGATCGCTTCGCGTCAGCATGTAAGCGGTTGCTAGAGCGCGCAAGGGGGTCGGCGGTCTTTCTATGTTTTCTGCCCGGGGCGTCGGGGTGGGAGGCGGGTCCGCAAAGGGGTCGGGGCGTTTGGCGGTGCATGAACCACGGCAGTACAGCTGGCGTAAGCGATTACTACGTCGCCGCCTACGTCTCCGCCTCGCCGTTCTTGGCCCGGGCCCTGAACTGATCGCCTATTTCGAACGCGGTCGGACCCGCTGACCCTCAGGTCTGAAGGAAACCTGCGGCGGCGCTTAAGAAATCCTCGATGGACCGGGGCGCCGCGGTAGGGGAGATTCCTGTCTCGTCGAAGCAAGCAGCGACATACGAGACGTACGACAGGAGCCGTGGCCTTGAAGGCGCTGGTCAAGGAGAAGGCAGAGCCGGGACTCCGGCTGATGGACGTGCCCGAGCCGGTCATCGGCCACGGAGACGTCCTGATCAAGGTGCTCCGCACCGGGATCTGCGGGACGGATCTGCACATCCGGGACTGGGACGGCTGGGCGCAGCAGGCGGTCGCCGCGCCGCTGGTGGTCGGGCACGAGTTCGTCGGCGAGGTCGTGGAGACCGGCCGTGACGTCGTGGACATCACGGTCGGCGACCTGGTCAGCGGCGAAGGCCACCTGGTCTGCGGCAAGTGCCGCAACTGCCTGGCCGGGCGCCGCCACCTGTGCCGCGCCACGGTGGGCCTCGGAGTCGGGCGGGACGGGGCCTTCGCGGAGTACGTCGCTGCTGCCCGCGAGCAACGTATGGGTGCACCGCGTGCCCGTCGACCTCGACGTGGCTGCGATCTTCGACCCGTTCGGCAACGCCGTGCACACCGCGCTGTCCTTCCCGCTGGTCGGCGAGGACGTGCTGATCACCGGCGCCGGACCGATCGGCCTGATGGCGGCGGCCGTGGCCCGGCACGCCGGAGCCCGCAACGTCGTGATCACCGACGTCAGCGAGGAGCGTCTGGAGCTGGCCCGCAAGGTGGGCGTCAGCCTCGCCCTGAACGTGGCGGACGCGACGATCGCCGACGGCCAGCGGGAGCTGGGGCTGCGCGAGGGCTTCGACGTCGGCCTGGAGATGTCCGGCAACCCGCGCGCGATGCGCGACATGGTCGCCAACATGACCCACGGCGGCAGGATCGCCATGCTCGGCCTGCCGGCCGAGGAGTTCCCCGTCGACTGGTCGCGGATCGTCACCTCGATGATCACGATCAAGGGCATCTACGGCCGCGAGATGTTCGAGACCTGGTACGCGATGTCCGTCCTGCTCGAAGGCGGCCTCGACCTGGCCCCCGTCATCACGGGCCGCTACAGCCACCGCGACTTCGAGGCGGCCTTCGACGACGCGGCGAGCGGCCGCGGCGGCAAGGTCATCCTCGACTGGACCTCCTGACCCTCCTCGGCCCACCACCGCCGGCCCACCAACGGCTCACCACCGAAGGAACCCCGCATGTTCGACTCCGTACGCCAAGACCTCCAGGCCACGCTCGACGAGATCGCCGCCGCCGGGCTGCACAAGCCCGAGCGCGTCATCGGCACCCCGCAGTCCGCCACGGTCGCCGTCACCTCCGGGGGCCGTCCCGGCGAGGTCCTCAACTTCTGCGCCAACAACTACCTCGGCCTCGCCGACCACCCCGAGGTCGTCGCCGCCGCGCACGAGGCCCTGGACCGCTGGGGCTACGGCATGGCCTCCGTCCGCTTCATCTGCGGCACGCAGGAGGTGCACAAGGAGCTGGAGGCGCGGCTCTCCGCCTTCCTCGGCCAGGAGGACACGATCCTCTACTCCTCCTGCTTCGACGCCAACGGCGGTGTCTTCGAGACCCTCCTCGGCCCCGAGGACGCGGTGATCTCCGACGCCCTCAACCACGCCTCGATCATCGACGGCATCCGCCTGTCCAAGGCCCGCCGCTTCCGCTACGCCAACCGTGATCTCGCGGACCTGGAGCAGCAGTTGAAGGAGGCGTCCGACGCGCGGCGGCGGCTGATCGTCACCGACGGCGTCTTCTCCATGGACGGCTACGTCGCCCCGCTCGCGGAGATCTGCGACCTCGCCGACCGGTACGACGCCATGGTCATGGTCGACGACTCGCACGCCGTCGGCTTCGTCGGCCCCGGCGGTCGCGGCACCCCCGAACTCCACGGCGTCATGGACCGCGTCGACATCATCACGGGCACGCTGGGCAAGGCCCTCGGCGGCGCCTCCGGCGGCTACGTCGCGGCCCGCGCGGAGATCGTCGCCCTGCTGCGCCAGCGCTCGCGCCCGTACCTCTTCTCGAACACGCTCGCCCCGGTGATCGCGGCGGCCTCCCTGAAGGTCCTCGACCTCCTGGAGTCCGCGGGAGACCTGCGTGAGCGGCTCGCCGCGAACACGGCGCTCTTCCGCTCGCGGATGACCGAGGAGGGCTTCGACGTCCTGCCCGGCGACCACGCCATCGCCCCGGTCATGATCGGCGACGCGGCCGTCGCGGGCCGCATGGTCCGTGCTGCTGCTCGAGCGGGGCGTGTACGTGATCGGCTTCTCGTACCCGGTGGTGCCGCAGGGCGCCGCCCGCATCCGTGTGCAGCTGTCCGCGGCGCACTCCACGGAGGACGTGAACCGTGCGGTGGACGCCTTTGTGGCGGCGCGCGCGGAGTTGGGGGAGGCGGGCGCGGGCTGATGGCCTGACGGCCTGACGGCCTGGTGTGCGCAGGGGGGTTGGAGGGTTCGGGGGGCGTCGACGTCCGGGATGCGTACGCGTGTCCTGGGGCGTCGGCGCCTTTCGCGTGCCGGGTGCCCGGTGCGGGGTGTGGGGTGCCTCGGCGTTCGCCGGCGTTCTTCCTCGGGGAGGCCACGCCCCTCGCGCCCGGCGCGGTACCGCACGCCGAGGCGGTCGTCGCGGCCTCCTGCCGCCACGCCACGGGTCCGCGCGCACTGCACCCGAGGCCAAGCGCCCGCACCGCGGCTCAGCCGGTCAACGCCTCGTTGATCTGGCGGGGTCGTCTGCGCGGGCGACCCGGGGGGTCGGTGGCGGCGTACGAGGTGTAGGCGTTGAGACCGGTGGCCAGCGCCCAGCCGCGGCCCCGCAGCCAGGTGGCGTCGTCGACGCCGAGCGCGGCGCCGGAACACGGCCCGGCTCGCGGCCGACATCAGCGTGAAGGCGATGGTCAGCTCGCAGGCCGGATCGCCGACACCCAGTTCGCCGAAGTCGATGACCGCGCTGAGCGCCCGTCGACGGTCAGCAGATTGCCGGTGTGGAAGTCACCGTGGAACCACACCGGTGGACGGTCCCACGCGCGGGCGGTGAGCGCCGCGTCCCACAGCTCGGTCATCGCCGGGCCGTCGAACACCGCCGTCGGTCGAGGCGATGGCGGCCCGTGTGTCGTGGTCGCGGTCGGGGAGGCGGTTGATGGTGAGCGACTCGTGGGCGCCTGTGCTGTCCGCGCCACCGGTCGCACACCTCTGAAGAGCGGTGAGGAACTCCGCCAGCCGCACGGCGGCGCTCGGTGAGTCGCCCAGCATCCGCGTGGTCGCCACCTCGCCGTCCAGCCAGCGGGTCACCGCCCACGGCCAGGGGTAGCCGAAGCCGGGCGCGCCCACCCGCACCGGCCGCGGGACGGCCAGCGGCAGCTGCGGGGCGAGCCGGGGAAGCCACGCGAACTCCTTCTCGGCCTGCCTGATGGCCCCGGAGTGCCGGGGCAGCCGGACGGACAGCTCGTCGCCGAGGCGGTAGATCACGTGGTCCGAGCCTGCCGGGTCGACCGGCTCGAGCGGCAGCCCGGCCCACTCCGGGAACTGCGCGTCGACCAGTCGCCTGGCCAGCGGCGCGTCGATCAGCGGACGGAGGTCGGCACCGCGCCCGGTGTCCCCGGCGCTCCGGGCAAGGGTTCCTTCGGTCGTCAACCCGGCTCCTCGTGGTGGTCACCCGCCCGTACGGGGCGGCGCGCGCACCAGACGTTCGGGCGGCGCGCGCAGACGGTCGGAACCATCACAGCGTGCGGCCCGGCCACCTGTCGACCGGATTACCTCGGCGGCGCCGGAAGCCCGGCGGGACCGGTGGCGCGGCGCAGGCCCACGGTTTGGGAGAATCGGCAGCATGATCGAAGCGCGGCGGCTGCACATCCTCCGTGCGGTGGCCGACCACCGCACGGTCACGGCCGCCTGCGGCCGCGCTGTACCTCACCCCGTCCGCGGTGTCCCAGCAGCTCACCGCCCTGGAGCAGGAGACAGGCCACCGCCTGGTCGACCGCTCGGCGCGCGGCGTACGCCTGACGGCGGCCGGGGAGATCCTGCTCACGCACACCAACGCGGTACTCGCCCAGCTGGAGCGGGCCGAGGCCGAGCTGGCCGCGTACAGCTCCGGTGAGGCGGGGACGGTCACCGTCGCCTCCTTCGCCACCGGCATCGGCCTGGTCGTCGGCCCGGCCCTGGCCCGCCTCGCCGACACCGCGCCCGGCATCAGGGTGCGCGTACAGGACGCGGAGGGCGACGCCAGCCTCCCGATGGTGCTGGACCGGCAGGTCGATGTCGCGGTCGCCGTGGAGTACCGCGGGGCGCCGGGCGCGGACGACCCCCGGCTGACCCGCGTCCCCCTCTACGCGGAGCCCTTCGACGCGGTGCTCCCGCTCGGCCACCGGCTCGCCGAGGCCGACCGGGTCCCGCTGGCCGAGCTGGCCAAGGACGCCTGGATCGGCCCCTTCGCCGGCAACCCGTGCCACGACGTGGTCGTCCTCGCCTGCGAGCAGGCGGGGTTCCAGCCCGTCCTCGAGCACTGGTCGGACGACTTCCGTGCCGTGGTGGCGCTCGCCTCGGCCGGCGCGGGCGTCGCCCTCGTGCCGCGCTCGGCGCTGCGCGGCACGGACGCGTCGGGCGCGGTGGTGCGGCCGGTGGAGGGCCCGGCCCCCACGCGCCGGGTGTTCGCGGCGGTGCGCTGCGGGGCGGAGGGCCACCCCCTGATCCGCCCGGTTTTGGCGGCGCTCGGGGATGCCGCGGCGGCGTGAGGGCTCATGGCTGAACGTGGGGCTGAACCGCACCCGTGGCGGTAGCTGGGTCTGTCGGGGGCCGGAACCCGAGGGCCGACGTGTGCGGGCCGGGGTCGGAGGGCCGACGTGTGCGGGCCGGGGTCCGAGAGCAGGTGTGTGCGGGCCGGGGTCCGAGAGCGCGACGAGCGCGCCCGGGCCCGAAGACCCACGTCCGCGGGCCAGAGCCCGAGAGCCCCAGAGCCCC
>RBWT01000249.1 GCA_004010275.1 Streptomyces huasconensis | reverse complement strand
CCCGCCTCCAGCGCGTCGGCGAGAACCCCTCGCAGCGCCGCGCCCCCCTCCGTCGACCCTGGCCTGGTGGAACGGCGCGGCCGCTCGTTCTCCGGCTGGGCGGCCCTGCTCTTCGCCGTCCTGGTCCTGGCCTGCTGCGCGACCGTGCTCTGGTGGCACGGCCTCCTCCCGGAGCGTGCGGTACGCGCCGCGGGCCTGCCGCTCGCCCCGGATCACGGCCGCGTGCGGCTGTGGGAGTGGACGCTGGTCGGGTGCGGCGGAGTCGTGGCGCTGCTCGCGATCGGCCAGGGGTCACCCGGGGGCGGGCCGGGAGCGCCTGGGTGCTCAGCTTGTTCGGACGGTACCGGGGCAGCGTGCGGCGCACCGGGCTCGTCTGGATCAACCCGATGGTGCTGCGCCGCAGGGTGGACGTCCGGCTGCGGCACTGGCGCAGCGAGCCGATGCCCGCTGTGGACGCGGCCGGTGTCCAGCTCCGCGTCGTCGTCCTGGTGGTCTGGCGGATCAAGGACACCGCGCGGGCGCTGCTCGCCGTCGACGACCACGAGTCGTATCTGCGCGAACAGGCGGAGGCGGCGATGGCCCGGGTGCTCTCCCAGCTGCCCGCCGACGCCTTCCACGAGGACACCCCGACCCTTCGGGACGCGGAGGCGGTCGGCGACGCGCTGACGAAGATGCTGTCCGCCGACTGCCGGCCGGTGGGCATCGAGGTCTTCTCCGCCCAGCCCACCCGGATCGAGTACGCGCCGGAGGTGGCGGCCGCGATGCGGCGCAGCCAGATCGCGGCCCTCGACGCCAAGCACCGCGACGCCGTACTGACCTCGGTCATCGACGCCGTGGACGAGACCATCCACCGGCTGACCTCGCGCGGCCTGGTCGAGCTGGACGACTATGAACGCCGGGCGCTGGTACGTGACTTGACCATCGCCTTCTACACCTCCCGCGGCACCGCGCCGGCGGAGACCTGAGCGGACCCCTTGCACACGGAACACCGAACACGCAACACGGAAGACAGGTGAGCGCATGCGCACTCCCGAATTCACCGAGGAGATACCCGCGGACTGCGCCTGTGCGTTCTGCGCGGGCGCGGCAGGCACTGAGGCCGGCGGGGGACGGCACGGCGGACGGCGCGCCCGCTGTGCCGTACGTGGCGCGGTCGCGGCCGCGGTGGGCGCGGCCGCCGTGTTCGGCGGCGAGCACGGCCGCCGTCGCCGAACCGGCGCCGAGCCACGCCGGCTGGGACGGCAGCAAGTACTGGTATCAGGACGCCACCGGCTGGTGGCGTTGGACCAGCCACTACGACAAGTACCTCCGTCACACCGGCGGTTCGGCGTCCGGCGCCGACGCGTCCGGGGTCACGCACACCGCGCCCTCGCCCTCCTCCGCCGGGCACAACCCCCAGCCCACCTTCCGGGGCCGGGCCGGCTGGGACGCCACGGACCGGGTGTACTGGTACCAGCAGGGCGGCAGCTGGTGGTGGACCAGCCACCAGTGGAAGTACGAGGCCCGCACCGGCCGCTCCGGCTCGGCGGCCGGGACCGACTCCCCGGCTTCGTCGTCCAGGAGCCGCGCCGGGCACGCCGACCGTGGCAGCCGTGGCAGTCACGGTACGGAGGCCGCGATCAGCTGGGCGATGGGCCAGCTCGGCAAGCCGTACATCTGGGGCGGCAATGGCCCGGACGGGTACGACTGTTCGGGCCTGGTGCAGCAGGCGTACCGCCGTGCGGGCATCTCGCTGCCGCGGGTCGCCGACGCCCAGTACCGCGCCGCCACGAAGCTCTCCCGTTCGCAGCTGCGCCGCGGCGACCTGGTCTTCTGGTCCTCCAACGGCTCGTCCTCCGGTATCCACCACGTGGCGATCTACCTCGGTGGCGGCCAGTATCTGGAGGCCCCGCGCCCCGGCAAGTCCGTGCGGATCTCCTCGTTCTCGTACTACAACCCCACGCTCTACGGCCGGGTCGGCTGAGCGGATTCGATGGGCCATCGGAGGCTGACCACGGCCGAGAGGCACATGGCCCGCAGCAGTCCCCGGTGATAGCGCCGGGGACTGCTGCGGGTTGCCGCTGACGCGGCCGACTTCGATATTGCCAGGAGTTGGGAGCGGATCGATCCGGTTGATCTGCCGGGTGCGGTCGAAGACCGGGCCCAAGCGGCGCGGGGTCAGCGTCCGCAAATCGACGGCGGTTTCGTCGTCGGGCCGAGGGAGACCGAGGTTTCGGCGGACACGGGCCTGGTCGGCGATGACGAAGGCATCCTTCGAGTCCGTCCTGCCCTCTCCCCGGTAGGTGCCGACTCGTCGTTCGCGACGCACTTTCCCCTCCGCCGGCTCGTCGTATGCCGATCCCGCAGATGACCTCGCCGACGTCGCCCTACAGCAGCGATCAAGTCGCAGTTCCAGTTCCGACCCACGTGAAAGGTAGGGCCCGACCGTGACGAATTCCCCCGGACCGAAGCACGCGCGCGGTGCGGGCGTCGTACCGCGACTGCGATGGGATGCCGCGCGGACGGACGTACGGGTGCGACCGGGGGCCCGTATCTCGCTCGCGGGGTGGACCGGCGCGTCCGGGCACGCCGGTCCGGTGGACGTCTTCTTGGTGGCTCAGGGTGCGACGTACAGCCTGGCGCGGATCGGCGCCGGCGGAGCGGGCGGCGGGCCCGGCCACTTCCGCCGCAGCGGGGTGGCCGTTCCCGGCGATGTGCCGCCCGGCGCGGCCGTCCTGGTGGTGATCGATCCGGGCAACCCGATGGAGATCGACTCCATCCCCGTGGCGGTGATGGGGCTGGTCGGCCGGTGACGGCGACCGGTCCGCGGCCGCCGTCACGCTCAGCGAGCCGACGGGCCGACTAGGCTCCGCCCCTGCTCCTGGACCGAACCCTCGCGCGGCCCCTGGCCTCTCCGCATGAGGACAGCCGCCTGCCCGGCGATGGCGGCCGCCTGGGCGCGGCGCTCCACCCCCAGCTTGTCGAACAGCCGCGAGACATAGTGCTTGACCGTCTTCTCGGCCAGGAACAGCCGCTGCCCGATCTGGCGGTTCGTCAGCCCCTCGCCGATCAACTCCAGGATCTGCAGGTCGCGATCGGTCAGATCGGGGAAGGCGTCCAGGCCCCGCTTCGGCTTGCGGCCGCAGCGCACCCGTTCCATGAGCGCGGCGACCGCGCCGGGACCGAGCAGCGAGCGTCCCGCGGCCGCCTCCCGCACCGCGCCCACCAGCTCCGGCCCGCGCACTTGCTTCAGCAGAAACCCGCAGGCCCCGGCCGTGAGCGCGTCGAGCTGCACTTCGTCGTCGGCGTACGTGGTCAGCATCAGGCACGCCACCCCGGGCGCGAGCGTGCGCAGCGCGCTGCACACGGCCACGCCGTCACCGTCGGGCAGGTGCACGTCCAGCACGGCGACGTCCGGACGCAGCGCGGGGACGCGGGCCAGCGCCTCCTGCGCCGTCGCGCCCTCGCCCACCACCGTGAGGTCCGGCTCCGTGTTGAGCAGACCGGCCACCCCACGGCGCACCATCTCGTGATCGTCGACGACGAACACCCGGATCGGGCCGTCAGCGCTTGTCATCGGCGGTGGCCTGGGTGGGTGTGGGCGAGGGGGTCTGTGCGGGCGCGGGCGAGGGGGCCTGCGTGGGCTGCGCGCCGCGCGTCGGCTCGGGGGCCGGCGTGGAATCCGAGCCCTGCGCGGACTCCGGGCTCTGCGCGGACTCCGGGCTCTGCGTGGGATCGGGGGTGGGAGCCTGCGCGGGCGCGGGGGTGTGCTGAGCCGGAGAGGCGGGGGTGGCCTTGCCGGTCCAGTCGTCCACGAAGCGGACGGCGAAGGTGGCGCCGAGCTTCGCGGGGTCGATGTGCAGGGTGAACGAGCCGCTGCCGGAGTACCCGCCCTGGTCGAACCATGTGCCGTCCGCGCCGAGGACCTGCATCCGCCCCTTGCCGTCCTCGTCGCCGAGCGTGGTGCCGGTGACGGTGACGTCCTTCTCCGTGCGTGTCACCCCGGAGATCTCGGGGGCCGGGAAGGCGACGGGCACATCGACCGCCGGGCCGATGTCGCCGTTCGGGTAGAGCTGGCGGGCCGTCAGATTTGGCCAGTCCCAGGAAGGCTTCCACTTCGGGTAGCGATACCCGTCCTTGACCGTTCCGTCGTCCGAGGGGGCCGTGGTCTTGGGGGCGGTCACCCAGCTGCCGTCCGGCTTTTGGAACTGTACCGCCGTGCCAGGCTGCCCCGAACCGGCCAGTGTCCGGGTCTTGCTTCCGTTCTCGGCGGTGAGCTTCAGCTCCAGTGGCGCGCGGTACCGCAGTTCGGCGGACGGCGGTGTGGGGCGCTTCGTCCAGTCGTCGACGAAGCGGACCGTGAAGGTCTCGCCGAGGCGGGACGGGTCCAGGGAGATGCTGAACGAGCCGTCGGAGCTGATGCCACCCGCGTCGAACCAGGTGCCATCGGCCGCCTGGACCTGAACGGTTCCCTTGCCGTCGTTGTCACCGAGGGTGGTCCCCTTGACGACGACCTGCTTGCCGGACCAGGTCACCGAGGAGACGGACGGTGCCGGGAATTCGACCGGGACGTCGATGGCGGGGGCGCTCTCGCCACTGGGGTATACCTGGCGGGCCTTGAGGTGTGCCCAGTCCCAGGAAGGCTTCCACTTCGGGTAGCGATACCCGTCCTTGACCGTTCCGTCGTCCGAGGGGGCCGTGGTCTTGGGGGCGGTCACCCAGCTGCCGTCCGGCTTCCGGAACTGAATCGCTGTGCCGGGCTGCCCCGAACCGACCAGCGTCCGGGTCTTGCTTCCGTTCTCCGCGGTGAGCTTCAGCTTCAGCTCCACGACGGGCAGGATCTCGACGGGGATGCTGTCGAAGTTGTCGGGGTCGCGGGGGTCGGTCACCACCAGATTCGCCATGCCCGCGGGTACGCCGGCCGGGACGGGGACACCGGTGCCGTCGAAGACCGCAGAACTCGTGCCGTTCCCGTAGCCCGAGGTGGCGAACGTGCCGAGGGAGAACCGCCGGCCCTGGGTCGTCAGCTGGACCGCCACGTTACCCACAGGGTCCACGGAGTTGGTCCAGCCGCGGAGCCGCATGGTGTCGCCGGCCCGGACCCGGCTGGTGGTGTTCTGCATGTCCCACTGGAGCTGGGACGCGTTCCGGTCGGTGATGAAGGTGATGGTGCGCTTGTCCTCCTGGCCGGGTGCGACGTCCTCGCTGACGTAGATGTCGTGCGTGCCGGCGGGAACGGAGTCCTTCAGCGCCTCGAAGCCCCACGTACCGTCCGCGCGCACCCGAGTGTTCCCCTGGAGCGCCATCGGTGTGCGGTCCGGGCCGTAGGACAGGGAGAGGCGGGCGCCGGGTTCGCCGATGCTGCCGAAGTCGAGGTAGAACGCCTTGGACAGCGAGACCCCCTCGCGCGGCGTCGTGAACTGGACCGGCTGAATGCCGAAGTGGATGGTGAGGGTGATCGGCGCCGAGGTGCGTTCCCGCTGATCGGTCTTCTGGATGACGCGGAAGGTGAAGGAGCCGTCCGTCAACTCGTCGTGGGCGAAGAGGGAGGTGGCCGCCCACTTCCTGTCCGGGCCGACGAGGCCGGTGAAGCTCGTCAGCGTCTTCCAGCTCGTGGTGTGCGCCGGGCGGTACTGCAACGCCAAGGTGGCGCCAGGCTCGCCGGTGCCGGCGAAGTTGATCCGGGGGTTGCGCCGGCCCACCTGCACGGTGGAGCCGTCCGCGGGCCGGGTGATCACGGGAGCGGTCACACCGGGGCCGGGCGTGTCCGCCGAGGCGAAGGTGCCGGTGACCGCGGTGGCCGTCGGCCGTCGACATCGCGCGCGTGGCCGGGCGCGGCCGTGGCACTGGTCAGGAGGAGGGCCAGCGCGGTGGCGGTGCCCAGGCTCGTGGCGGACGGGGCTCGGTGCGGCCGGGCGTGCCGCGGGCGGCGGGGAGCCGTCTTCCGGGCGGTTTCCACCTCTCCGTGATGTTCATGCTGATGTCGCTCCTTCGTATGAGGCGGCGGTACGGCGCGGCCCGTGGGGGAGAGGCCCTGTGAGGTCCGCCGCCCGGCCGAGGCGGCGGGGCGCGGTGCGGCAGGGCCTGGGTACGGGCGGCCACCCGGGCGCTGCCGGAGCACCGCTCCGCGACGAGAGCGGTGCGCTCTTCGCGCGTTCTTCGCCCAGGGTCATGCACCCGGGGCTGCTGCAATCGTTGCACAGCTGCGAGCGTGCACCAAAATGAGCGAAGCGTGCAACGATCGAAGGGGTGGGAAGAGGGGGGCACGAAGAGGGGGAGGGAAGGGCTGTCGGGGCGATCACCGCCCCGTACCGCTCACTGGCCCGGGTCGGGCACCACGGTCGACGGGGCCATGAGATCCATGTCGCCCCACAGCGCTTCGATGTCGCTGGTCGCACGGGCGGCCTGCTCGGGGCGGCCGGCGGCGAGTTCGGCGAGCACGGCCTGGCTGACGGCGACCGCCGGCGTCAGGGTGGGAAAGATCGACGTGCTCTCGCTGGGGATGGCCACCACGACATCGGCGGCCTGCGCGAGTCGGCTGGTGCGGCGGTCGGTGACGAGGCAGACCGTGAGATCGCGGCGCGACGCGGCCTGCGCCATGGTGATCAGCTCGCGCGGGGTGCGCCAGAAGTTGAAGATCACCAAGCAGCCGCCCGGGGGCAGGCCCACCAGCTGCGTCACCCGCTCCGTCCCGGCCTGGGTCTCCAGGCGCAGGTCGAACCCCATGCCCGTACCGACGTAGGACAGCACGATGGCCGGCGCGGCGAAGCTGCCGGACGCGGCGACCAGAGTGCGCGGCGCCGCCATGATGGCCGCCGCGAGCGCCTTGATCTCGTCCGGGTCCAGGCTCTGCGCCATCCGTGACAGGTGGTCGGCGTCCTGATGGAGCGCGGCCCGCGCCGGGGTCTCGGTCATCTCGGTGGAGTGCCGGTCGAGCAGCTCCGGCGTCGACAGCGCGGAGAGGTACTGGCTGCGCACCTCCAGCTGGAGGTCGGGCCAGCCGCCGAACCCCATCTGGCGGGCCGCGCGGGTGACCGTCGAGGCGTTGACACCGGCCCGCTGGGCCATGTCACGCGCGGAGGCGTAGGAGGCGAACTGCGGGTTGGTCTGGACGACTTCGAGGACCCGGGCAGCCTGGCTGCCGCGCGGCAACTTCGCCAGCTGCTCCGCGATACGTACCTGGAGCGACCTTCCCACCTCCACTTCGGGTCCGCGCCGCGGCGCGGATATGCGCCCCCAGTCTACGGGCCCGGCCAGCCTGGCATGGCGGTGCGCGACGCCGAAGAGATCCCGGCTCGCACCCGACCCGTGACCCGGCGCAACACCCGTTGCACCCCCGTCCGCGCTTCCGGACGTCGTGTACGCCACATTCGTTGCATAATGATTTGACTGCAATGATCTTCGCGTCTCTAATGGGTGTCCACGGGATTTGCGGGTTACACCCGCAAATCCCGGCATGAGGGCCTTGGCGCCGTGGTTCCTGGCGCCGGGTCCCCGCGGGGCGGGCACCGGAGAGGTGACTCCCGCCGGCCCGCTCCCTCGCCGGAGGCGCATGCCCCCTCACCTTCGTGCGCCTCGGCGAAAAGCCTCCAACCAAAACCCCTACAGATAAAAGAAGTTGGGATCTCCTGTGGAAACTGAGCAGAACACCAAGCGGGCCTCGCGCAAGAAGAAGGCCATCGCCGGTGTCGCCGTACTGGCCGGCGCAGGCCTCCTCGCCGCGGGTGGTTACGCCCTGAGCACCTCCACCGGCCTGGCGACCTCCGGCCTCTTCGGCACCACTACGCAGAACGGTCCCGACCCCGACGCCAAGGCCGACGTCTCGCTGCTGGTCAACGGCCACCAGCGCGCCGACCTGGCCGACGAGCTGACCAACGCCAAGATGGCCAACGACGGCGAGGGCGCGCAGACCACCGTCAAGCTGACCGCCGGCGGCAAGACCGACATCGACACGGTCGGCCTGAAGGTCAACTACGCCAAGACCGACGCGAATGAGGGCCTGGCCAAGCAGCTGGTCGTCGACGTCGACGCGGACGGCCAGCGTGTGGCGTCCGGCCTCTCGGCCGCGGACATCGCCAAGAAGACCACGCTCCCGGTCTCCCTCTCCGCCGTGTCCGGCGGGAAGCTTATGCACGACGGCGGCAACGAGCTTCCGGTGACGCTGCACGTCCACCTCAAGGACGGCACCGAGAAGGACTGGGACCAGGTGAAGGACCAGACCATCAAGTCGATCTCCTTCAGCTTCACCGGCAGCGGTACCACGTCCGCCGACGGGAAGTGACGACCGGCCTCACGGCGCGGAACTCCGGGGGCGGGCACCAGCAAGCGGCCTCAGGCCCGCCCCCGGTTCCCCGCGCCGCGGTGGCTCGTACCACCGCGGCGCGGCTGGCCCGCCGAGCGTTCCGGATCGTGACGACCCTGCTGGTCACGGCCCTGTCGCGCTCGGCGCGCTGCCGCCGGCATCGCCTGGCTGGCGTACGGCGTCCGGTTCGTACCGGTACTCACCCCGTCGATGCGGCCCGGCATGCCGCCCGGCTCGCTGGCGGTGACCAGGCCCCTCGCCCCCGAGGACATCCGGACCGGACAGGTCCTGGTGTTCCGGCCCCCGCAGCCGTGGACGCCCAAGGACGGCCGGCCCGTTCTGCACCGGGTCACCGCGATCGAGCGGTACGCGGCGGGGCGGGTGGTCACGACCAAGGGTGATGCCAATCCGGGCCCCGACCCCTGGAAGGTCGACCTCTCGGGCCCCGGCGAGTACGCCCGGGTCGTCGCGGTCGTCCCCCACGCCGGGACGGTGGCCAAGGCCGCGCACCAGGCCGGGCCGGTCGCGCTCGGCGGTGCGCTGCTGGGCCTGTACTTCCTGGGCTGGGGCGCGCGGCGGCTCGTGCGCGGAGCGGTGGACGACACAATCGAGGAGCGTGAAGCGTGCATTTCGCACGGCATGAGAAGCGGCCGGTGCGCCCGGCCGCACGGAGGGGCGCGGCGGCGGCCCTGGGGGCGGTGGCGGTACTGGGCGCTGCGGTGCCGGCCGCGGCGGCCGACCACGACGGGTCCGCCGGCAACCCGCAACTGGTCTACGTCCGCTCGGGACCCGGCGTCTCCTGGACGGCCGACACCCTCGGCCTGCACCCCGGCGACCAGGTGGACCGCTACCTCGACGTGGTCTCCGACCACAGCGCCCCGCTGGCGCAGTCGCTGCGGCTGTGGGGCACCGGCCGGCTCACCGACGGCGGGGGCCTGGTCGCCGGTGTACGCGAATGCTCGGTCGCCTGGCGCAACGGAAAGTGCGGCGGTCACGAAGCCCAACTCGCTTCCCCTGGCACGTCGTTGGCCAAGCCGACCGGACTGGGCGGTGCCCGTACGGTCCCCGCCCGCGACACCCGCCACCTGAAGCTGACCCTGGCCGTCCCCGCCGATCTGTCGCCCGCCCTCGCCGGTGCCACCGCCCGCGTCACTCTCCAGGCGACCGGAACGGCCCAGGGGGATGGGTCCGGTACGGGCGGCGCCACCGGAACGGCCCAGGGGGACGGGTCCGGTACGGGCGGCGCCACCGGGGCGGACGCCACCGTCGGCTCCGGCGGCGGCACGGACTCCACCGGTCGCTCGTCACTCGGCGGGGCACTCGCCCGCACCGGCACCGGCGGCCTGTGGGGCCTGATCCTGCTCAGCGTCGGTGCGCTGTGCGCCGTTACCGCCGTCCTGGTCAACCGCCGCCGGACCACACCGGACGGTACGGACGCCTGCCGCCG
>RBWT01000248.1 GCA_004010275.1 Streptomyces huasconensis | reverse complement strand
GCGGGGGGCAACTGCGCGACCAGCCACAGTCCACCGCACCCGGTCCACCTACTAAGGGCCCTACCGGTCTCCGCGCCGCTGCCCCTCCCGGCAACCCGCGCCCCGTCAGGGGCGCGGGGAACTGCGCGACCAGCCACAGTCCACCTGCACCCGGCCGTCCTCCGCGCCGCTGCCCCTCCCCGCAGGCATACCGCCCCCAACCCCCCCGGGTATACCAGCCCGTCCGGCGTTTGAGGACGAACTCGGCGGAGCCGGTGACAGAGCGGGCCATGATGCGGGGCACCCCGCAACCACCGTGCCCCCGGCCCGCGTCCTTCCCCGCGTAGAGCCGAAGACCACGGGGGGCTTCAGTGACACGCACAGGGGACTTACTGGCGCTGGCGGCCGCCGCGGGCGTCATTGTCGGCGCCGCCTGCTCGCGCAGCCGCCGATGCCGGGCAGCGGTACGAGGCGGGGCTCGTCCTGGGGCTGGCGGCAGGCCTCTCCGTGGCGCTGTTGCGCCGCTTCACCCGGCTGCCGCTGGGGCGCCGCCGCCCCTACACCTTCGCCCTGCCGCGGCCCGCTCCCGACTGGCGCACCCCGCCGCCCGACCCGCACGGCGACCCCGAGGCCCTGCGCCCCCACGCCGAGCTGCGGGCCCGGCTGCTGAGCGACGCGGCCGCGCTCGGCGGTGCCCTGCGCCACAGCTGTGCGCTGGAGCCCGGACTCCGCGAGGAGCTGACCGCGTTCGCGACCACGGCGTCGATCCAGGCCGGCAACTGCGTGCTCCACCCCGCGGGCGACGGGCCGCTCGGCCCCGATCCCGCGTACGACACCGCGTACGCCCTCGGGGAGCTGGTCGCGGCGGTCGAGTTCAGCCGTATCGGGCTGCGGGCGCTGGAGGCCCTGGTGACCGATCGGCCGCCGGTGGCCGATCCGCCCTGCTACTTCAACCCGCTGCACGAGCGCGGGCAGGCGCGCGCCGTGCTCGCGGGCACCGCGCTCGCGGGCGCCGCCGAAGAGGTCGCCGTCTGCCATGGCTGCGCCCGGGAACCCGCGCCGCTCCTGGTGCCGTCGGCAGCAGGCCCCGTGCCGTACCACGAGAGCGAAGCCGTCGACCCGCGCTGGCGGATGCTCGGCTACGGCGCGGCGGTCGCGGACAGTGGCGCCGCGATGATCGCCGCGGCCCAGGACGGCTTCCGCGCCCCGCCCAGAAGCCGCGGCCCCCGCGGCGACGCGGCGAGAAGCTCGGCGCGAAGGTGAGTCGATGATCATGGAAGAGCTGGTCGCCGGTGTGCTGAGCGGGCTGTTCGTCGGCGTCTGCGTCACGTACCCCCTGGTGTTGTGGCTGGTCCGCGAGGTGCGCGGGGGCAGGCTGCCGCCGCACCGGCGCGAACGCAGGGCGAGGGCGGAGCTGGACGCCTTCTTCGGCCGCGAGAAGGCCTGACCGCCACTGATCGCGGCCCGTCGGCAGTGGCATCCTTGAAGGACGCGTACGTTCACGAAGGGTGCGGGGATGACGACCGGCATGGACCAGCAGGCGACAGCGGCGCAGCAGTCCGCGCGGGCCATGCGTGCCGACGCGCGCCGGAACTACGACCGGCTGCTCGCGGAGGCCCGCGCCGCCTTCGCCGAGCACGGCACCGGCACCTCCCTGGAGGACGTGGCGCGCCGCGCGGGCGTCGGCATCGGCACCCTCTACCGGCACTTCCCCAACCGGCACGCGCTGATGAGCGCGGTCTGGGAGGACGCCGTACGCGATCTGCTCGCGCGCTCCCGCGCCCTGCTCGACGCCCCGCAGCCCTGTTCGGCGCTGGTGACGTGGTTGCGCGCCATCGTCACTCATGCGGGTGAGTACCGCGGTCTCTCCAGCGCCCTCATGTCGGCGTCGCACGACGACACTTCGGCCCTGGCGCGGTGCAGCAAGCCCATGCGCGAGGCCGGCGCGGCCCTGCTCGCGCGCGCCCAGGAGGCGGGGGCCGTGCGGCCCGATGTCTCCATCGCCGACCTGCTGCAACTGACCAACGCGATCTCGCTGGCGGCCGAAGAGACCCCGGACGATCCGGAGTTGGCCGACCGCCTGCTCACGCTGACCTGCAGGGGCCTGAAGGCCGACGGGTGCGCGGCGGCGTAGGAACCCCTGAAGGATTCCGCCGCGCCCACCGCCCCGGGCCCCGCCCGGCGCTCAGCGGCGGCGCATGTCCGCGACGCGCGCGGCCCGCTCCCCCGGCTGCTCCCCGAGGAACGCGTGGCGCAGCTGCTGCCCCGGCCCCGCCCCGTGGTTGCGCCGCTGACCCGGCAGGGGCACGTCCCGGCGCTGCTGGCGCCCCTGAGGGACGGAGTCGACGCCGGGCCCGGCGTCCGAGGCACCGGAGCCGCCCGTCACCGCGATCTGCACGCCCTGGTCGGCCAGGGCCTGGAGTTCCGTGCCGGCCCGGTCGTCGTGCGCCGGGGGCTCGTCCGTGACGAGGCGGGTGATGAGGTCCGTGGGCACCGTCTGGAACATCGTGTCGGTGCCGAGCTTGGTGTGGTCGGCGAGGACCACGACCTCGGCCGCGGCCTGGACCAGGGCGCGGTCCACGCTCGCGGAGAGCATGTTGGACGTGGACAGGCCGCGCTCGGCGGTGAGACCGCTGCCCGACAGGAACGCGCGGGACACGCGCAGCCCCTGGAGGGACTGCTCGGCGCCGCTGCCCACGAGGGCGTAGTTGGAACCGCGCAGGGTGCCGCCGGTCATGACGACTTCGACGCGGTTGGCGTGGGCCAAAGCCTGTGCCACCAGCAGGGAGTTGGTGACGACGGTCAGGCCGGGGACCCGGGCGAGCCGTCGGGCCAGCTCCTGCGTGGTCGTACCGGCCCCGACGACGATGGCCTCGCCCTCTTCGACGAGGCTCGCCGCGAGATCGGCGATGGCCGTCTTCTCGGCGGTCGCGAGATGTGATTTCTGCGGAAAGCCGGACTCCCGCGTGAATCCGCCCGGCAATACCGCACCGCCATGTCTGCGGTCGAGGAGTCCTTCTGCCTCCAGCGCGCGCACGTCCCGCCGTACGGTCACTTCGGAGGTCTGGACGACGCGGGCGAGCTCACGGAGCGATACCGCTCCGTTGGCCCGCACCATTTCGAGGATCAATTGGCGACGTTCTGCAGCGAACACGAAACTGACAGTAACCCCAACGACCGTCTGCTTTCAGCAGTATGCGCCGAATTACAGAAGTTGTTCGCACGGCGGGACGGAAAGTGGTATAGCCGTCCTTCCGGCCGTCTCCGGCCTGGTCAGCCCTCTCCGGCCGTCTTCCGGGTGTGCAGCTGACGCGCCACTTCGGCGATCGACCCCGAAAGCGACGGGTACACGGTGAACGCGTTCGCGATCTGCTCGACCGTCAGATTGTTGTCGACCGCGATCGAGATGGGGTGGATCAGTTCCGAGGCGCGCGGCGCGACGACCACACCGCCGACCACGATGCCCGTACCCGGACGGCAGAAGATCTTGACGAAGCCGTCGCGGATGCCCTGCATCTTCGCGCGCGGGTTGCGCAGCAGCGGCAGCTTGACCACGCGGGCGTCGATCTTGCCCGCGTCGACGTCCGCCTGGCTGTAGCCGACGGTCGCGATCTCGGGGTCCGTGAAGACGTTCGAGGACACGGTCTTCAGGTTCAGCGGCGTCACCGCGTCCCCCAGGAAGTGGTACATCGCGATGCGCCCCTGCATGGCGGCGACGGAGGCGAGCGCGAAGACACCGGTGACGTCACCGGCGGCGTACACCCCCGGGGCGGAGGTCCGGGAGACCTTGTCGGTCCAGATGTGCCCGGAGTCCTTCAGCTTGACCCCGGCCTCCTCCAGGCCCATGCCGCTGCTGTTGGGGATGGCGCCGACGGCCATCAGGCAGTGGCTGCCGGAGATGACGCGGCCGTCGGCCAGCGTGACCTCGACGCGGTCGCCCACGCGCTTGGCGGAGGCGGCGCGGGAGCGGGACATGACGTTCATGCCGCGGCGCCGGAAGACGTCCTCCAGGACGGCGGCGGCGTCCGGGTCCTCGCCGGGCAGGACGCGGTCACGGCTCGACACGAGGGTGACGTTCGACCCGAGCGCCTGGTAGGCGCCGGCGAACTCGGCACCGGTCACACCCGAACCGACGACGATGAGCTCCTCGGGCAGCTCGTCGAGGTCGTACACCTGGGTCCAGTTCAGGATGCGCTCGCCGTCGGGCTGGGCGTCCGGGACCTCGCGCGGGTGACCACCGGTGGCGATGAGCACGGCGTCGGCGGTCAGGGTCTCCTCGGTGCCGTCGACGGCCCGGACGACGACCTTGCGCGAGCCGTCGCTGTCCTGCTGGCCCTCCAGACGGCCCCGGCCGCGCAGCACGCGCGCGCCCGCACGCGTGACGGACGCGGTGATGTCGTGGGACTGCGCGAGCGCGAGCCGCTTCACGCGGCGGTTGACCTTCCCCAGGTCCACGCCGACCACGCGCGCGGGGGTGTCGACGTGCGGGGTGTCGTCGGCGACGATGATCCCGAGTTCTTCGTACGACGAGTCGAAGGTGGTCATCACCTCGGCCGTCGCGATCAGAGTCTTCGACGGCACGCAGTCGGTGAGCACCGACGCCCCGCCCAGACCGTCGCAGTCGACGACGGTCACCTCCGCGCCGAGCTGGGCGGCCACGAGAGCCGCCTCATATCCGCCGGGTCCGCCACCAATGATCACGATCCGAGTCACGTACTCCATTGTCCCGCACGCTTCAAGGTGCGGACGCGCCGGGGCCCTCCGTCCGTGCGAACGCCGTCGTCCGGACCATCCTTCCGTCACGGGACCTGCGTCCTTGATTGCTGCCGTACCCTCGACGTCATGTCGCTCTACGCCGCGTACGCCGGCAATCTGGACCCGCGGCTCATGTCACGCCGCGCCCCTCACTCACCGCTGCGCGCGACCGGCTGGCTGACCGGCTGGCGGCTCACCTTCGGCGGGGAGCACATGGGATGGGAGGGCGCCCTGGCGACGATCGTCGAGGCCCCTCGCTCGCAGGTGTTCGTGACCCTCTACGACATCGCGCCCATGGACGAGGAGTCCCTGGACCGGTGGGAAGGCGTGGGCCTGGACATCTACCGGCGCATGCGGGTCCGCGTGGACACCCTGGAGGGCAAGGAGCCCGCCTGGGTGTACGTCCTCAACGGCTACGAGGGCGGCCTCCCCTCGGCGCGCTATCTGGGCGAGCTGGCGGACGCCGCGGAGTCGGCCGGAGCCCCGCACGACTACGTGATGGAGCTGCGCAAGAGGCCCTGCTGACGCTCCCCGCGGGCCCGGTCGGCCGGCCGTCGCCCGGTCGGCCTCCCGGCCTTCGTCGGAAACGACAAGACAACGATCGGAATCCCGTGAGCATCGTCATCTACGCGCGTAGGCCGTAACCCGCTACCCTCGTCGGCGTGAACGCTTCAGTTATTCCGGACGACATCCAGGGCGACCCGTACGCCGCCGCCGACGCCGCCGCCGCGCGCCTGCGTGAGCTGACGGGCGCCGAGACCCACGACGTCGCCCTCGTGATGGGCTCCGGCTGGGCGCCGGCCGTCGACGCGCTGGGCGAGCCCGAGGCGGACTTCGCCGTCACCGAGCTGCCCGGCTTCCCGCCGCCCGCGGTCGAGGGGCACGGCGGACGCATCCGCTCCTTCCAGATCGGCGACAAGCGCGCCCTGGTCTTCCTGGGCCGCACCCACTACTACGAGGGCCGTGGCGTGGCCGCCGTCTCGCACGGTGTGCGCACCGCCGTGGCCGCCGGCTGCAAGACCATCGTGCTGACCAACGGCTGCGGCGGTCTGCGCGAGGGCATGCGCCCCGGTCAGCCGGTGCTGATCAGCGACCACCTCAACCTCACGGCCACGTCGCCGATCGTCGGCGCGAACTTCGTGGACCTCACGGACCTGTACTCGCCGCGCCTGCGCGCCCTGTGCAAGGAGATCGACCCCTCCCTGGAGGAGGGCGTCTACGCGCAGTTCCCCGGCCCGCACTACGAGACGCCCGCCGAGATCCGCATGGCCCGCACGATCGGCGCGGACCTGGTCGGCATGTCCACCGTGCTGGAGGCCATCGCCGCGCGCGAGGCGGGCGCGGAGGTCCTCGGCATCTCCCTGGTCACCAACCTCGCCGCGGGCATGACGGGCGAGCCGCTGAACCACGAGGAGGTCCTCCAGGCGGGCCGCGACAGCGCCACCCGCATGGGCGAGCTTCTGGGCAAGGTCCTCAACCGGATCTGAGGCTTCCGCGGGGCGCCCTCCCCGGCGCCCCGCACCCGCTCCCGGCTCGGCCCCACCGCACCCGCACCCCGGACCGAGACGCGAGGGGACGTGCCGGTATGTCCGCCCGGAGCACGTGGCCCGCCGCCCCAGGAACAACCGGGTAGGCATACCCGAGCCCCACTCCCCCTCCGCACAGCTACAGCGACGCCGCAACGAGAGGCTGACGACACGTGCAGGACAACTCCGAACTCATCGCGCGGGCCCAGGCCTGGCTGGCCGAGGACCCGGACCCCGAGACCCGCGAGGAGCTGGCCAAGCTCATCGACGCCGAGGACACCGCCGAGCTGACCGCACGTTTCGCCGGCACCCTCCAGTTCGGCACGGCCGGCCTCCGCGGCGAGCTGGGCGCGGGCCCCATGCGCATGAACCGCTCCGTGGTCATCCGCGCCGCCGCGGGCCTCGCCGCGTACCTCAAGGCCAAGGGACAGACCGACGGCCTCGTCGTCGTCGGCTACGACGCCCGTCACAAGTCCGCCGACTTCGCCCGTGACACCGCGGCCGTGATGACCGGCGCGGGCCTGCGGGCGGCCGTCCTGCCCCGGCCGCTGCCGACCCCCGTCCTCGCCTTCGCCATAAGGCACCTCGGCGCGGTCGCGGGCGTGGAGGTCACCGCCAGCCACAACCCGCCGCGCGACAACGGCTACAAGGTCTACCTCGGCGACGGCTCCCAGATCGTGCCCGGGACGCCGAGATCGCCGCCGAGATCGCCGCGGTCGCGAGCCTGCACGACGTGCCGCGCCCCGAGTCCGGCTGGGAGATCCTCGGCGAGGACGTCCTGGAGGCCTACCTGGCCCGCACGGACGCCGTCCTGGCCCCGGAGTCCCCCCGCACCGCCCGCGTCGTCTACACGGCGATGCACGGCGTCGGCAAGGACACCCTCCTCGCCGCCTTCGACCGCGCCGGCTTCCCGGCGCCGTCCTCGTCGCCGAGCAGGCGGAGCCGGACCCGGACTTCCCGACGGTCGCGTTCCCGAACCCCGAGGAGCCGGGCGCGATGGACCTGGCCTTCGCGACGGCGGCGCGTACCACCCCGGCCCCCGACCTGATCATCGCCAACGACCCGGACGCGGACCGCTGCGCGGCCGCCGTCAAGGTCGGCCCCGGCAACGACGACTGGCGGATGCTCCGGGGTGACGAAGTGGGCGCCCTGCTCGCCGCGCACCTCGTGAAGCGCGGCGCGCGCGGCACGTTCGCCGAGTCGATCGTCTCCTCCTCCCTCCTCGGCCGGATCGCCGAGAAGGCGGGCCTGCCCTACGAGGAGACGCTCACCGGCTTCAAGTGGATCGCCCGCGTCGACGGCCTGCGCTACGGCTACGAAGAGGCGCTCGGCTACTGCGTGGACCCCGAGGGCGTACGCGACAAGGACGGCATCACCGCCGCGCTGCTCCTCACCGAGCTGGCGTCCGAGCTGAAGGAGCAGGGCCGCACCTTCCTGGACCTCCTCGACGACCTCGCCCTGGAACACGGCCTGCACGCCACCGACCAGCTGTCGGTCCGCGTGGAGGACCTGTCCCTGATCGCGGACGCGATGCGCCGCCTGCGCGAGCAGCCGCCGACGGAGCTGGCGGGCCTGCCCGTGACGAAGGCGGAGGACCTGACCCGGGGCACGGACACGCTGCCGCCCACCGACGGTCTGCGCTACACGCTCGACGGCGCCCGCGTCATCGTGCGCCCGAGCGGCACCGAGCCCAAGCTCAAGTGCTACCTCGAAGTGGTGGTCCCGGTGGCGGCGCGGGCCGACCTCCCGGCGGCCCGCGCGCGGGCGACGGACCTGCTCGCCGCGATCAAGCGGGACCTGTCGGCGGCGGCGGGCATCTGACGACCCACCGCACGGCCACCCCAGCGGAAACTCACCCGTCCGGGTGATTTGACTCCCGCAGTTGCCGCAGCGGAACGGTGCGCTGCCGGTCCCCCAGGAAGGGACGACCGGTAGCGCACGTTCACGTTCGGGGAGCTGCCTCAGTGCCGTACGGACCGATTCCCTCCACCGCCGCGCCTTCCAGGGTCCCGGCGTCCCGGCGCCCCCTCACCACCGCCCGGTCACGCCCCAACCTCCGCCGCGCGCCGCCCGCGCGCTGCGCCACGCCTCCCCCGCACTGCTCGCGTACGGGGCCGTGCGTGCGCTCGGCCTGCTGGTCTTCGTCCCCTGGGCGCATGGCGAGCGCCGCAGCGTCCGGCATCTGCTGATGGCGTCATGGGACTGCGACTGGTACCTCAACATCGCCCGGCACGGCTACGCGGACACCCTGGGCACCGCGTACGACGCCAACAACCTGGCGTTCTTCCCGCTGTACCCGCTGCTCGTCCGGGCCAGTGACGCCCTCGCACCCGGCCTGCCGCGCGGCGCGGTGGGCCTGGGCATCTCGCTGCTCTGCTCGTTCCTCGCCGCGTGGGGGATCTTCGCGGTGGGCGACCGGCTGTACGGCCGCCGGGCGGGGGTCTTCCTGGCGGTGCTCTGGGGCAGCCTGCCGGTGGCGCTCGTGCAGTGGATGGGCTACACCGAGTCCCTCTTCACGGCGCTCACCGCGTGGTCGCTGTACGCGGTGCTGAGCGGCCGCTGGCTGTGGGCGGGCTCCCTGGCCGCGCTGGCCGGTCTCACCCGCCCTACGGGGGCGGCCCTGGCGGCGGCGGTCTCCGTGACGGCGCTGCTCGCGCTGCGCCGCGACGGCTTCTCCGTACGCCCGCTCCTGGGCGCCCTCCTTGCCCCCCTCGGCTGGTTCTCGTACGTCGCCTGGGTGGGCCTGCGGCTCGGCCGCTGGGACGGCTATTTCGCCGTGCAGAAGCTGTGGCGCAACCAGTGGGACGGCGGCGTCGAGACGGTGCGCAGGATGCAGGCGCTGTTCGTCACCGAGCGGCCGGCGCTGTTCTACGCGATGGTGACGGCGGTGCTGCTGGGCTCGGTCGTGCTCTACGTGCTCTCGGCGGCCGACCGCCAGCCGCTGCCCCTGCTGCTCTTCACCGGCCTGCTCCTGCTGATCGTGGTCGGCAGCAGCGGCGTGTACTTCCCCCGGGCCCGCTTCCTGATGCCCGGCTTCCCACTGCTGCTGCCGCTGGCGGCGGCCCTGGCGCGCGCGAGGCCGACGGTGGCGGTGACGGTGCTGACGGCGGCGGCCCTCGGGTCGGCCGTGTTCGGCGGCCACATGCTCCTGGGGTGGCACGGCCCGCCGTAAGCCCTGTGGTGCCCCGGGTCAGGTCACCGCGAGGAGCACGGCAAGGAGCACCGCTCCGGCGGCGGCCGGCGCGAGGATCTCGTAGGCCCAGCGCACCACGGGCTCGCCCTGCGCGCTCTCGGCGGCCTCCAGCCGCTCCGCGAGGCCCGCGCAGCTCTTCCATGACCTGGTCGCCGGCGGAGCGGGAGGGCGGGGTGTGGGGGTCGAGGTAGGGGCGCCGCCGATCGGGTCCCCGGAGGCGGCGGCCTGCGACTGCCTGCGCGCCGCCTTCTTGCGGCCGCGCAGCGAGACGGGGATGGGCCCAGACGCTGGT
>RBWT01000247.1 GCA_004010275.1 Streptomyces huasconensis | reverse complement strand
GGGGCGGGGAAGGAAGCGCCGGGGGTGTCCCGAGCGGGGCGGGTCTCCGTGCCTAGTGCTGGCCCCGCCGGGCCGGACCACGTCGGTGACGGGCCGCCCACCTATGAGGCCGAGCCCACCGCCCTGCCCGCCGCCGACCCGGACGACCTCGGCGACCTCGTCGCCGACACCGTGCTCGACGGAGCCCGGTACGGAACGTCCACGCTGCGCGCGGCCTCCGTGCGCGGCGACTCCGCGCGGTTCCGCGGCGAGCCGCGCCGCGACTCCCTGCTGACCGCCCGCTTCGGCGTCGGTGAGGACGCGCTGGTGCTGGTCGCCATGGCCACCGGCGCCCGCGCCGCCCCGGGCGCCCACCGCGCGGCCGCCGATGCCTGCGCTTGGATCGGCCGAGCCGTGGGCCGCAGCCACCAGCGGCTCGCCGAGGACATCAGGGCCGCCCGGCGCGGTGACCTGAAGTCGGGCCTGCACCGCCTCACCGACCGCACCCTCGGCAAGCTGCGGGCGCGCGCCACGGACCTCGGCCTGGCCCCGGACGTGTACGCCGCCTCGCTGCTCTGCCTCCTCCTGCCCGCCGACCCCCGGTGCCGTACCCGCGTCTTCTTCGGCGTCGGCGCGGGCGGCCTCTTCCGGCTGCGCGACGGGGCCTGGCAGGACATCGAGCCCCGCGTCGCCGAGGCCACCGGCGACGCCGTGGTCGGCTTCGGCTCCCCGCCCGCCCGGACGCCGGAGGGCGACACTCACCATGGACCTCGGCATCACCACACCCCCGAGCCCCTACGAACCGGCGCCCGAGCCGCCCCGCGACCCGTTCCGCTTCCGGGCCTCGGTCGCCCGGCCGGGGGACACGCTCCTGCTCTGCAGCGGCGGCCTGGCCGACCCGCTGCGCGGCGAGCCCGCGCTGGCCGAGCACCTCACGGACAGGTGGCTCAAGGGCCCCGCCCCGGGCCTCGCGGCCTTCCTCGCCGACATCCAGGTCCGGGTGAAGGGCTACGCGGATGACCGCACGGCCGCCGCCGTCTGGGAGGCATGACCGCCGCACCTGTGAATTCATGGACCCGAGGGTGTTTGAACGCGATCACAGCGAGTACCGGGTCCGAGAGTTCCAAGGATGAAGAGGTGCGTGCAGCATGGCCAAGCAGAACGTCGCCGAGCAGTTCGTCGACATCCTCGTCCGCGCGGGCGTCGAGCGCCTGTACGGAGTCGTCGGCGACAGTCTCAACCCGGTCGTGGACGCCATTCGTCGTACGAAGGGCATCGACTGGGTCCAGGTGCGGCACGAGGAGACCGCCGCCTTCGCGGCCGGCGCCGAGGCGCAGATCACCGGGAAGCTCGCGGCCTGCGCGGGCTCCTGCGGCCCAGGCAACCTCCACCTCATCAACGGCCTGTACGACGCGCACCGCTCCATGGCCCCCGTGCTCGCCCTCGCCTCGCAGATCCCCTCCAGCGAGATCGGCCTCGGCTTCTTCCAGGAGACCCACCCCGACCGGCTCTTCCAGGAGTGCAGCCACTACTGCGAGCTGATCTCCAGCCCGAAGCAGATGCCCCGGCTGCTCCAGACCGCCATCCAGCACGCCGTCGGCCAGTCCGGCGTCAGTGTCGTGTCGCTGCCCGGCGACCTCGCCTCCGAGCCCGCCCCGGAGAAGGCCGCCGAGACCGCCCTGGTGACGTCGCGGCCCACCGTGCGCCCCGGTGACGCCGAGATCGAGCAGCTCGCCCGGATGATCGACGAGGCCGGCAAGGTCACCCTCTTCTGCGGCAGCGGCACGGCGGGCGCGCACGCCGAGGTGATGGAGTTCGCCGAGAAGATCAAGTCCCCGGTCGGTCACGCGCTGCGGGGCAAGGAGTTCATCCAGTACGACAACCCGTTCGACGTCGGCATGAGCGGCCTGCTCGGCTACGGCGCCGCGTACGAGGCCACCCACGAGTGCGATCTGCTGATCCTGCTCGGCACGGACTTCCCGTACAACGCCTTCCTGCCCGACGACGTCAAGATCGCCCAGGTCGATGTGCGCCCCGAGCGCCTCGGCCGCCGCTCGAAGCTGGACCTCGCCGTGTGGGGCGACGTCCGCGAGACGCTGCGCTGTCTGACGCCGCGCGTCTCGCCCAAGTCGAACCGCAAGTTCCTCGACAAGATGCTGAAGAAGCACGCGGACGCTCTCGAAGGGGTCGTCAAGGCGTACACCCGCAAGGTCGACAAGCACGTCCCGATTCACCCCGAATACGTCGCCTCGGTCCTGGACGAAGTCGCCGCGGACGACGCGGTGTTCACCGTGGACACCGGTATGTGCAACGTCTGGGCGGCCCGCTACCTCACCCCCAACGGCAGGCGCCGCATCATCGGCTCGTTCAGCCACGGCTCGATGGCGAACGCCCTGCCGCAGGCGATCGGCGCCCAGTTCACCGACCGCAAGCGCCAAGTTGTCTCCATGTCCGGCGACGGCGGCTTCTCCATGCTGATGGGCGACTTCCTCACCCTCGTCCAGCACGACCTGCCGGTGAAGGTCGTCCTCTTCAACAACTCCTCCCTGGGCATGGTGGAGCTGGAGATGATGGTCGCCGGGCTGCCCAATTACGGCACGGCCAACCACAACCCCGACTTCGCCGCCGTCGCCCGCGCCGCCGGGGCCTACGGCGTCCGCGTGGAGAAGCCCAAGCAGCTCGCGGGCGCCCTCAAGGACGCCTTCGCGCACAAGGGCCCGGCGCTCGTCGACATCGTCACCGACCCGAACGCCCTCTCCATGCCGCCCAAGATCAGCTCGGACATGGTGACGGGCTTCGCGCTCTCCGCCAGCAAGATCGTGCTGGACGGCGGAGTGGGCCGCATGCTCCAGATGGCCCGCTCCAACCTGCGGAACGTGCCGAGGCCGTAAGAGCCACCGGCCCCGGCACCACCTGCCCCGGTCAGGCCGGCCGCAGCCGCAACGTGACGATCTGGAACGGCCGCAGCGCCAGCACGAGCCCCGTCTCGCCCGTGTCGGCCTCCCGCAGCGGCCGTTCCAGGAGGTCGGTCACCTCCGCCCGCGCCACCGGGAACGACGTGCCGAGCGTCGCCGCCGCCCGCCCGCCGCGCGACTCGTAGAGCCGTACGATCACATCGCCGCTGCGGTCGTCGGCGAGCTTCACCGACTCGACGGTGACGGCCGGGTGGTCGACGCTCACCTGGGGCGCGAGGACGGGCGCCTCGGCCACCCGGAGCGGCAGGTTGAGCGCGAGCCCCTCCGCCACCGCGTCACCCGTGCCGCGCCGAGCAGCAGCGCGTACGTGAAGTGGTGCGTGCCCTGGTCGGTCTCCGGGTCCGGGCTGTGCGGGGCCCGCAGCAGTGTCAGCCGTACGGTGGTGCCGAGCGTGCCGCCGTGCTCCGCGCGCGTCACGTCGTGGCCGTACGTGGAGTCGTTGAGCAGCGCGATGCCATACCCCTCCTCGGCGACCCGCAGCCAGCGGTGCGCGCAGATCTCGTAACGCGCCGCGTCCCAGCCGGTGTTGGCGTGCGTGGGCCGGTGCACATGGCCGAACTGGATCTCGGCCGCCGACCGTTCGGCATGCACGTCCAGCGGGAACGCGGCCTTCAGCACCTTCTCCGACTCCCGCCACTCGACGTCCGTGACGACGTCGACGCGCCGGCTGCCCACCGCGAGCCGGATCTCCTGGACGATCCGCGACGCCGCCCCGAAGGAGCGCACCACCCGCACCGCCACCCGCAGGGGCCCGTCCTCGACCAGCTCCACGGACTCCGCGTCCGTGAGGTCGGTGTGCCGGTTCCGGTAGTGCCGGTCGAGGTCCCAGGCGTCGTAGTGCGTGGGATGGTCGGGGTGCAGCTGGAGGAGGTTGCCGGGCGCGGCGAGGACCTCGCGGTCCGCCGCCAGGTCGCGTACGGAGGTCAGCAGCCCGGCGGCGTCGACGGCCACACTCAGGTGCTCATTGGTCAGGAGGATCGCGTCACCGGTCGTGTGCGCGACCGCGCCCGGACCCGCCGCCCCCGCGCCGTCCAGGCTCCCCGTGCCGAGCGCGGGAACCGCGACGCGCACCAGCGCGCCGTCGCCCGGGTCCACTACCTCGTCGCGGGCGTACGGCGAGGCGTTCAGCACGGCGGGCCCGCCCGCGCCGAGGGAGCGCACGGCGGACGCGGTGATCCCGTCCAGCTCGGCCAGCACCCGCCCGTAGGTCTCCCGCGCCTCCCGGTGCACCCACGCGATCGACGACCCCGGCAGGATGTCGTGGAACTGGTGCAGCAGCACGGTCTTCCACAGCCGGTCCAGGGCCTCGTACGGATAGACGTACGAGGCATCGCGCACCGCCGCCGCCGTGCACCACAACTCCGCTTCCCGCAGGGCGTGTTCGCTGCGCCGATTGCCCCGCTTGGTCGCCGCCTGGGTGGTGTACGTCGCGCGGTGCAGCTCCAGGTACAGCTCGCCCGACCAGACCGGGGCCTTGGCGCCGTACTCCTCCTCGGCCGCCGCGAAGAACGCCGACGGCTTCTCGATCTCGACCCGCGCCGAGCCCTCCAGGGAGCGCAGCCGCCGCGCCCGCTCCATCATCTCCCGGGTGGGGCCGCCCCCGCCGTCGCCCCAGCCGAACGGCACCAGGGAGCGGGAGGCGCGGCCCTTGTCGGCGAAGTTCCGCTCCGCGTGGGCGAGTTCGGCGCCGTGGAACTGCGAGTTGTAGGTGTCCACGGGCGGGAAGTGGGTGAAGACCCGGGTGCCGTCGATGCCCTCCCACCAGAAGGTGTGGTGCGGCATCTTGTTCGACTGGTTCCAGCTCAGCTTCTGGGTCAGGAACCACCGAACGCCCGCGAGCCGTGCCAACTGCGGGAAGGCGGCGGTGTATCCGAAGGAGTCCGGCAGCCAGATCTCCTCCGTCTCGACGCCCAGCTCCTCCCGGAAGAAGCGCATGCCGTGCGTGATCTGCCGGGCGAGCGCCTCACCGCCGGGCATGTTGGCGTCCGACTCGACCCACATCGAGCCCACCGGCGCCCACGTGCCGTCCCCGACCGCCTGCTTGATGCGCTCCCAGATCAGCGGCTGGTGCTCCTTCACCCACGCGTACTGCTGGGCCTGCGAACAGGCGAAGACCAGCTCCGGATACTCCTTCGCCAGCGCCGTCACGTTGGCGAAGGTCCGCGAGGCCTTGCGCGCCGTCTCGCGCAGGGGCCACAGCCACGCCGAGTCGATGTGCGCGTGACCGGCCGCCGACACGCGGTGCGCGCTCGCGTGGGCGGGCTTCGCGAGGACGTCGGCGAGCGCCGCGCGCCCCGCGGCCGCCGTGCCCGGCACGTCGTGCAGATCGAGCGCGTCGAGCATGTCCTCCAGGGCGCGGAGGATCTCGTGCCGCCGCGGACGGTCGGCGTCCAGTTCGGCCATCAGCTCGGACAGGACCTCGATGTCCAGCGTCAACCGCCAAACGTCCTCGTCGAGTACGGCGAGATCAGCAGACGCGAATCGGTAGATCGGACCAGTCCCCGCGGTCAGTACGTCGCCCAGGGGTGTCGGCAGGAAGTCGTGCAGAACAGCGGGGTTGGCCGCCGCCTCCAGGAGCAGGTGCACCGGCTCACCGCCCCGGGCGGGCGAGGCCACGGGAATATGCCGGTTGCGCGGGTGAACGCCCTTCAGCGGCACGCCCGAAGCGTCGTACACCAGGCCCTCCGCCTGGAACCCCGGCCCGTCCCCCGTGAAACCGGGGTCGACGACCACTTCGACGCGGCGCCCGCGCCACTCCTCGGGCACCTGCCCCCGGAGCCGGAACCAGCTGGTCGACCAGGGACTTCCCCATTCCGCCCCGGCCTCGAAGGGTTCGTACGCCGCCTCCAGCGCGGCCGCGACGGGGACGGTTCCCCAAGCTCTCGGCTCCGCTCCAGCGGGGGAGGCCCCACTGCCCGGCACATGCCAGACGGAGAGGGCGAGCGGCACCCGGTGCGGGTACTGGGCGGGGCGGATGAACTGGCGCAGCGCCCGCTCCAGGCGGCCTTCCACCAGCAGTCTGTCGTCGTGCACTCGGGCTCCTCGGAACGCTCGGTGGCGGGGGTCCACCGCTTCACTTCCCCGCGCGGCTCCGGTGCACCCGCGCCACTGTTTGATGGGCCGAGCAGGAGTGCCGCCTGTGCGCCGGGGCATGCATTCCGTGAGGTTGTTCGAGCAAGGAGGCAGGTCATCGCTTTGTGGGCGGGGGTCATGACGAGGCAGTCACGTGGGGGAGGCTCCGGTGGAATCGGGACCTCCTCGCCGAACGTACGGGACGAGTTCATCGACGGCGCGCAGGCGGGACCGGACCGGGTCCAGCTCAGGCGCAGACTGGGGAGGGCCGACCTGGCAGCGGTGTCCGAGGTCAGGGGCGCCCTGCGGGAGTTCCTCCGACGCTGGGGAAAGCCGGCCCGGGCGACATAGCCGAGCTGCTCACCAGCGAACTGGTCACCAACGCACTGGTGCACACCGATCACGACGCGGTCATCACCGCGACCCTGAGCCGGCGCGGGCTGTGCGTCGAGGTGCGGGACTTCGTGGGACGCCGCCCCGAGCCGCGCGTACCGGACGCCGACAGCGGTACGAACGGCCGGGGCCTCATCCTCGTGCAGTCCCTCGCCGACGCGTGGGGGCGTGCGCGCGCACGGCGTGGGGAAGGTGGTGTGGTTCGAACTGAACGGCGGCGGCACGGCGTGAGCTGGACCGGCCCCGCCGGGGCGCCTCGGCGTGGTCGCCTTCGCCTCAGCCGAACTGCTGTTCAAGGTCCTTCAGCTTCCGCTCCAGCGAGTCGAGCCGGGGCAGGGCCTGGGTGTCGTCCTCCGCGGTGAGGTCGACGGTGACGGGGGCGACCGGAGCGCCGGGGGAGGCAGCTTCGGAGTCGGCCTTGACGGCCTGGAGCGAGGGCCGGGTGCGCACCGGTGACGGTTCCTGCGCCGCTATGGCAGGGTCCGAGCCGACCTGCGCGGACCCGGCGGCCGGGGCGACGGCCTGCACCTCCACCTGACGGCCGCCGCGGGCGTACCCCCGGTGGCCACGGCTGATCGCCTTGAGCCGGGCGCGGTCCAGCTTCTCCTGATCGCGCCTGCGCGTCCGCGTGCGCTCCTTCTCGCGGCGGTCCTCCCGCACCTCTTCCACGGCCTCCTCAAGAGTGCGCACGCCTTCGAGGAGCATCAGCGACCAGGCGCCGAAGGTCTCGCGGGGAGCGCGCAGCCAGCGCACGATACGGATCTGCGGCAGCGGACGCGGCACCAGCCCCTGCTCGCGCAGCGCCGCCCGGCGGGTCTGCTTCAGCGCGCGGTCGAAGAGCACCGCCGCCGACAGCGACATCCCGGCGAAGAACTGCGGGGCACCTGCGTGGCCGAGGCCGCGGGGCGCGTGCACCCAGTTGAACCAGGCCGCGGCTCCGGCGAACGTCCATACGAGCAGACGCGAGCCGAGCGCCGCGTCACCGTGGCTGGCCTCGCGGACGGCGAGGACGGAACAGAACATCGCGGCGCCGTCGAGGCCGAACGGCACGAGGTACTCCCAGCCGCCGGAGAGGCTGAGGTTCTGCCGGCCGAAGCCGACCAGGCCGTGGAAGGAGAGGGCGGCGGCGACCGCCGCACAGCAGAACAACAGGACGTAGGACGCGGTGCCGTAGATGGCTTCCTTGCGCCTGCGGCGCTCCTCGCTGCGTTCCCACGAGTCGTCGCCCGCGCCCGCCTTCGCCGCTTTGTCGTGGCCTCGCCTGCCACGCGCGAGCACCGCCACCGCCACCAGCATGCCCAGGAGCAGGACGCCGCCGGGGAGCAGCCAGTCCAGCGATATGTCGGTCAGTCTCATCGGGGGTCCCTTGCATCGCGGTAGGGCGTTTCGGGCGCCATAGTGACCCGAACGGAGCAGCCCTCAAGGGGGTTTCGGGGCAAGAGAACGCCAAGGGGGCGCGAGAGAGGGAACAGAACCCGGTTTTGCTCGAACTGGCTTCCGGGGGGCGGTCGTTGAGTTCGACTGCTTCGGAGGTGCTTCGGAGGGCTCAGGAAAACGACACGATGGAGTGGTTCATGGGTGGTTCACGGTGGTTCATGGAGGGTTCACGGGCGGTCCGTGCGTGGTCCGCGTCTGGTCCAAGGGCGGACGGTTCAGCCGGCCGTGGCGGCGGCGCTCAGCCGCGCGACGCGCTCGGCGTCGCAGGTGCGCGGGCAGGTGACGCAGGCGTCCTCGGGGCGCAGCGTGTAGAACATGCAGCAGCTCGCCCGGTCCCGGGTCGGCAGCGTCTGGCCGTCCGGGCCCGTCAGCTCCCGGAAACCGGCCGTGCCCACGTACGGCTTCGTGGCGCCGGGCAGCAGCAGTTCCAGCTCCGTCGTCGGCGCGGCGCTCGTCGCCGAGGAGGTGCGCGATGTACCACAGCGCCTCGACGATCTCGTCGTGGCGACGCTCCACAGGGCGCGGGAGCGGCGCCGCATCCGCGGGCCGAAGCCGTCCAGGAGCGGACCCACATGTGCGGCGACGGCCGCCCGTACCTCGGCGCGCAGCGCCTCCTCGTCCGGTACGACGCGGGCGCCGGGCAGGGCGGCGGCCGGGTCGTCCGGCAGGCAGGCGAAGCCGTCCGCGCGCACGGCCATCCGGCCGAGGGCGCGGTGGAAGGAGACGTTCGCCACCGCGAAGCGCGGGACGCGGCGGTGCAGGAACCACGGGACCGTGATCAGCAGCGTCGCGGGCCAGGCGTACCGGTGCAGGCCGAAGCCGGCGACCACGTCCGGCCGGGCCCGCGTGCCGTAGTCCTTCAGGACCTGCGCGCTGTCCCACGCGAGAAACGCGTCGAGGTCGGCCCCGCCCTCCGCGAGCCGGGCGGCGGTGACCCAGCCGCCGCCCTGGGGGCCTGCTCCTCGGGACCGAGCTCGATGACGCGCAGTCCTGGGAACACCTCGGTGAGGCGGGCATAGGAGTCCGCTACGGCGCTGGAGACGCTCTGGGCGGGCGCGGCCAAGGTGGGAACGGACATGCGGGGGACCACCGAATCGCGATCGATTGCAGGTTAGCCTTACCTTACCCAACGTGATCGAGGTTTCAACCGCGGTCCTGTCCGCCTATGGTGCCTCTCGTACCTTTCAAGTGCAGACCATCGGGGCGGGGCTCCGGGTCGGGCGAGTGGACGCGGGTGGACGCGGGTGGACGTCGTGGAGCAGGCCGGGGCCGGGGCGGGGGTCATACGACGCAACTCCGTACGGGGGCAGATCCTCGACGCCCTGCGGAGTGCGCTGGTGGACGGTGAGCTCACGCCCGGCGAGGTGTACTCGGCGCCGGTGCTCGGTGAGCGTTTCGGGGTCTCCGCGACGCCGGTGCGCGAGGCGATGCAGCAGCTGGCGTCCGAGGGCGCGGTGGAGGTCGTGCCCAACCGCGGGTTCCGGGTCGTCGAGCGCGGTGCCCGGGAGCTGGCGGAGCTGGCGGAGGTGCGGGCGCTGATCGAGGTGCCGGTGATGCTGCGGCTCGCCCGGACGGTGCCCGCGGCGCGCTGGGCCGGGCTGCTGCCGCTGGCCGAGGCGACCGTGGCGGCGGCGGCCCGCGGTGACCTCGCGCGCTACGCCGAGGCCGACCGTGCCTTCCACGGTGCGGTGCTCTCCCTCTCCGGCAACCGGCAGCTGGTCCAGGTCGCGGAGGATCTGCACCGGCGGTCGCAGTGGCCGCGGGGCGGTGGCTCCGCGGCGGGGCGGCGGGCGGGGCTGGTGGTGGACGCGGCGCAGCATGTGGCGTTGCTGGAGGCGTTGGTCGCGCAGGATCTCGCGGTGGTTCCGGGGTTGGTGGGGGAGCACTTCGGGGGGGCGTAGGG
>RBWT01000246.1 GCA_004010275.1 Streptomyces huasconensis | reverse complement strand
CGCTCGCCGAGGCCGTCGAGACGCTGAAGACCGTGCCCGACGAGCGGTACGCCGAGGCAGAGACGGTCCTGTGATCCGATGAGCCACCTTCCGCTCCGCCGCATCCCCTGGGGCTCCGCGAAGCAGCTGCATGACGCGCCCGTCACGCGGCAACGCTCGGCACAACACGTGTCCCGACCTCTGGAGGACAGCAGCATGACCAGCCCCGCTTTCCCCGACCTCACCCGGTCCGACGCCGACACCGTGGTCATCGGCTCCCAGTACGCGGGCACCCGGGAGGAGCAGCTGCGGACGGCCGACACCGAGGCCGGTGAGTACGACCGCGGGCCCTGGGCACACGGGCTCGCCGCCCTGTCCTGGTTCACCTCCACCGACGGCGAGACCGTGCTGACCTGCGCGCAGTGGACCACCGCCGCCGCCCACGACGCATATCTTCGGGGCCGAGGCTTCCAGGTCCCCCTGGCCGGGCCGCCGCGCTACCGCTTGTATCGCAGCCTCACTCAGGCCGACGAGACCCGCACCCCTGGGTGCCTGGTCACCGCCGCGTTCGATGTCGACGGACCCGACCGGCAGCGGTACTTCGTGGACACCCTCACCGCTGCCCTGCCCAATGACGCCCACCCCGGGGCCATCTCAGCCCACTTCCTGCTGAGCGCTGACGGCACCCGTGTCCTGAACTACACCGAGTGGACCAGCGCCGAGGCGCACCAGGAGGCAGCCGACGCCGGAACCCATGACAAGGTGCATGAGATCTTCTCTCGCACGCCTGGCGTACGGCTCACCCACGGCAAGCGCTATCACCTCCACCGTTCCCTGTCCCGGCCGTCGGGGTGAGGGAACGGTCCAGGCTCGGGGGCACCCAAAGCGGGGCTGCCCACCCGTCGAGAAGAAAGATCACGCAGGCAATGGATCAGCCTCTCCAACTCTCCGGTAGCGTCAAGGTATGAGTCACCCGCACCCCGACCTGAAGCCCGCACCTCCCCTGCCGAAGGGAGGGCTCCGGATCGTTGCCCTCGGCGGCCTGGGTGAGATCGGCCGCAACATGACCGTCTTCGAGCACGCGGGCAAGCTGCTGATCGTCGACTGTGGCGTGCTGTTCCCCGAGGAGAACCAGCCCGGGGTGGACGTGATCCTTCCCGACTTCACCTCGATCCGGGACCGCCTCGACGACATCGTGGCACTGGTCCTCACCCATGGTCACGAGGATCACATCGGCGGCGTCCCGTATCTCCTGCGGGAGCGGCCCGACATTCCCGTCGTCGGTTCGAAGCTGACGCTGGCGTTCTTGGAGGCCAAGCTCAAGGAACATGGCCTCCGGCCGTCCAACGTGCGGGTGAGCGAGGGCGACCGGCGCGGTTTCGGGCCTTTCGACTGCGAGTTCGTGGCGGTCAACCACTCGATCCCCGACGGGCTCGCGGTCGCCATCCGCACCGGCGCCGGGATGGTGCTGCACACCGGGGACTTCAAGATGGACCAGTTCCCGCTGGACGACCGCATCACCGACCTGCGCGCCTTCGCCCGTCTCGGCGAGGAGGGCGTGGACCTGTTCCTGACCGACTCCACCAATGCCGAGGTGCCCGGCTTCACCACCTCCGAGCGGGAGCTGAACCCCGCGATCGAGCAGGTCATGCGGACCGCGCCGCGGCGGGTCATCGTCTCCAGTTTCGCCAGCCATGTGCACCGCATCCAGCAGGTCCTTGACGCCGCTCACCAGCACGGCCGGAAGGTCGCCTTCGTGGGCCGCTCGATGGTCCGCAACATGGGCATCGCCCGCGAACTGGGCTATCTGAAGGTCCCGGCCAGCCTGGTCGTCAGTATGAAGGAGCTGGAGAAGCTCCCCGACCACCGGATCGCCCTGGTGTGCACGGGGTCCCAGGGCGAGCCCATGGCCGCGCTGTCGCGGATGGCCAACCGCGACCACATGATCCGCATCGGTGAGGGAGACACCGTCCTCCTCGCCAGCTCCCTGATCCCGGGCAACGAGACAGCGATCTACCGGGTGATCAACGGCCTGACCCGCTGGGGCGCGAACGTCGTCCACAAGGGCAACGCCAAGGTGCACGTCTCCGGGCACGCCAGCGCCGGAGAGCTCGTGTACTGCTACAACATCGTCAAGCCCCGCAACGTCATGCCGGTCCACGGCGAGTTCAAGCACCTGAAGGCCAACGCCGACCTGGCCATCCGCACCGGAGTCGGCCCCGACCGGGTGGTCATCGCCGAGGACGGCGTCGTCGTCGACCTCGTCGACGGCCGCGCCAAGATCACCGGCAAGGTCCCCGCCGGCTACGTCTACGTCGACGGCATGACCGTCGGCGGCGTCACCGAAGCCTCCCTGAAGGACCGCCTCACGCTGGCCGAGGAGGGTGTCGTCACGGTGGTCGCCATCGTCGACGCCGACACGGGGGCGCTGGCCGAGACCCCCGACTTCCTGGCCCGCGGCTTCGTCCACGACGACACCACTTTCGAGTCCGTCATCCCAGTGATCGAGAAGACCCTGGCCACCGCGGCAGAAGAAGGCGTCGGCGACGCGCACCAGCTCGAACAGCTCCTTGCCCGCGCTGTCGCGAACTGGGCCTACCGGACACACCGCCGCAGGCCGCTGATCATTGCCGTCATCATCGACGCCTGACCCTCGGCTCTCCCCTCGGCCGGGACGGGCGTGGCGTCGCCCGCGGGCTCGCGGGGCGGGGCGGGGGGGGCCTCCCAGCCCACCTACTTCAGAAGGGAACGCATGAGCGCGCGTTTCGAGGAGATCGACTGGCGCCCGACAGCGATGGGCGACATCAGCCTGCGGCGCCGTCGGGACCCGGCCTCGGGCGACGACGTGTACGAGGTGAAGCTCGGGGACGAGTTCTTGATGTCCAGCCTCTTCACAACGGGCGAGATCGCGCTCACCCGGCTCGGACTCGAACCACTGCCCGACACCGAACTGGACGTCGTGGTGGGCGGCCTCGGCCTCGGATACACCGCTCGCGCGGCGCTGGACGATCCGCGGGTGCGTACGTTGACCGTGATCGAGGCACTCGGTGAAGTGGTCGAGTGGCATGAGCGGGGACACGTACCGCTGGGCACGGACCTGGCATCGGATGCCCGATGCCGCTTGGTACGAGGGGACTTCTTCGCGATGGTGGGTGACGGCGGCGGCTTGGTCCCCGAGGAGCCGGACCGCCGCTTCCACGCCATCCTGCTCGACATCGACCACTCGCCCCGCCATGTGCTGCACCCCAGCCACGCGGCGCTGTACCGGCCCGCGGGGCTGCGCGCGCTCGTCCGCCGGCTGCACCCCGACGGTGTCTTCGCTCTGTGGTCGAACGACCCTCCGGACGAGGCGTTCACCGCCGTGCTCGCCGAGGTCTTCTCGAAGGCGGAGAGCCACGTCGTCGAGTTCCCCAACCCGCTCCAAGAAGGATCTGCAGCCAACACCGTGTACGTGGCGAGGTAGGCGGAGACCGACCAACCGGGCGCCCAGGCGCCACGACGCCGCCGCGACGGGCCGGGGTTGGGCCGGTCGGCTCACTGGAACTGCATGCCCCGGCGCCGACTTCTAGGCTGTCTGAATGACCATCAGAGTTACTGTGTCGATGGCTGTTTGCGTTGCCGCGGTCCTTGCTGCCAGAGTGCTCGCCCCGCTGCCGGCACCAGCCGCGGCCGTCCCGAGGACCGACTCCACCGCTCAGCCCGGACCCGTCGACGCGTCATCACTGCTGCACCAGCCGGGTACGCACGTGAGACTCCCGCCAGGCGCTCCTGCTCTCCCAGGTGATGTGTCCGCCCTGTCATGGCTGGTGTCCGACGCCGACACGGGCGCGGTTGTCGCCGCCCGCGACGCGCACCGACGCCTGCCACCGGCGAGCACCATCAAGACGCTTTTCGCCCTCACGGCACTGCCGCGCGTGTCGGCGCACTCCCGCCACCAGGTGACCGGACGGGAACTCGCGGGGGTCGGCGAAGGCAGCAGCCTCGTCGGCGTCAAAGCGGGCCGCACCTACCAGGTGGCCGACCTGTGGCGAGGGGTCTTCCTCAGCTCCGGCAACGACGCCGTGCACGTCCTCGCCTCGATGAACGGCGGCTGGACGGCCACAGCCCGGCAGATGCAGGCGAAGGCGCGGGCACTGGGCGCCCGCGATACCCAGGTGGTTTCGCCGGACGGCTACGACGCACCCGGGCAGGTGTCCTCCGCGTACGACCTGGCTCTCTTCGCCGGGCCGGTCTGCGCGATCCGGACTTCGCGCGGTACTGCTCGACCGCGTACGCGAATTTCCCGGCCGAAGGGTGGTCCTACAGGATCAGCAATACCAACCGGCTGCTCACCGGGGCCGACGGAGTCGCCCGCTACCCCGGGATCGTCGGCATCAAGAACGGCTATACGAGCCGGGCCGGCAACACCCTTGTGTCCGCCGCGCGCCGAGGTGGGCGCACGCTGGTCGTATCGGTCATGAACCCCCAGGCGGCCGGTCTGGCCGCTCAGCCTCGGTCTCGGTACGGCCTCCTTGGCCACCGTAGTGCTGTGGATGCGACGGCGCAGGGCCGTCGGGCAGAGGTGACGGGTCTGGCCTACACAGATTCAGGTGCCGTCACGGGAGCCTCGAACTGGGCGGCGTACAGACGAGCGTAGACCCCTTTGGCGGCGATCAGGTCATGGTGGGTGCCCTGCTCGGCGATGTGCCCGTCCTCCATGACCAGGATGGTGTCGGCATCGCGGATGGTGGACAGGCGGTGGGCGATGACGAAGCTGGTGCGACCGTGGCGCAGGTCGGCCATGGCACGCTGGACCAGCGTCTCGGTGCGCGTGTCGACGGAGCTGGTCGCCTCGTCCAGGACCAGGATCGAAGATTCGGTGAGGAACGCGCGGGCGATGGTGAGCAACTGCCGTTCGCCTGCGCTCAGTCCCGCGCCGTTCTCGTCGACCACGGTGTCGTAGCCGCCCGGCAGCGTACGGATGAAGTGGTCCGCGCGGGCCGCCCGCGCGGCACGGATGACATCCTGGCGGGTGGCACCTCTCCTCCCGTATGCGATGTTGTCGGCGATGGTGCCCTCGAAGAGCCAGGTGTCCTGGAGGACCATGCCGATGTGGCCGCGCAGTTCGGCGCGTGACATGGCGGCGATGTCGGTGCCGTCGAGGGTGATGCGGCCGGCGGTCGGTTCGTAGAACCGCAGGAGCAGGTTGACCAGAGTGGTCTTGCCCGCACCGGTGGGGCCGACGATGGCGATGGTGGTGGTCGGTGCCACGGTGAGGGACAGGTCCTTGATCAACGACTTGCCGGGCTCGTACTGGAACGCGACACGTTCGAAGGTCACCTGGCCGGTCACCTGCCGTGGGCGGGCCGGGGTCACCGGGTCCGGCTCCTGGTCCTCGGCGTCGAGGAGCTCGAAGACGCGCTCGGCGGAAGCCACCCCGGACTGGACGATGCCGGTGAGGGCGGCGCTCTGGGTGATGGGGTTGTTGAACTGCAGGGTGTAGGTGATGAACGCCTGGATGTCCCCGATCGACATCGCGCCCGCCGCCACGCGCAGCCCACCGATCACCGCGATGAGGACGAAGTTGAGGTGGCCGAGGAAGGCCATGGCGGGCTCGATGACCCCGGAGAGGAACTGGGCGCGGTGGCCGGCCGCGTACTGAGTGTTGTTCCGCGTGTCGAACTCCTGCCTGCTGTGTTCCTCGCGGCCGAAGAGGAGCACTTGGTCGTGGCCGGTGTACATCTCCTCGATGTGGGAGTTGAGGCGGCCGGTGGCTGCCTGCTGCTCGGCGAAGCGGGGCTGGGCGCGCTTGCCGAAGGTCTTGGTCACCCAGGCCGCCGCCGGCAGCATCACGACCGCGATCAGGGTGAGCAGTGGGGAGAGCCAGAGCATCATGCCCAGCACGCCGATCACGCTGAGGACGGACACCACGATCTTCGTGAGGAGCTGCTGCAGGGTGAGCGCGATGTTGTCCATGTCGTTGGTGACGCGGGACAGGACCTCGCCGCGGGTCCGCTTGTCGAAGGAGCTCAGTGGCAGCCGGGCAATCTTGGCCGACGCCTGTTGTCGCAGCCGGTGGGCGGTGCGCTGGGAGAGCGTCTGCGCCATGCGCCCGCGCCCCAGCGCACAGGCGGCGGAGACCAGGACCAGCGTCGCGGCGCTCAGGAGGATGCGGCCGACCTGCCCGAAATCCACGCCGCCCTCGTGGGCACCTCGCACGACCAGGTCGGTGACGTGTCCGAGGATCAGCGGTACGGACACGCTGAGTGCGACGCTCACCAGGCTCAGGGCGAGGCAGACGGCGACTGCGCGCCGGTCGGGGCCCAGGGAGCGCAGCAGCCGCAGCGCGGAGGCGCGGAAGTCGGAGGGCTTGTGCTTCGGGTCGGCGGTCATGCCGCGGCTTCCTCCTCGGTGAGCTGGGAGAGCACGATCTCCCGGTACGTCTCGCTGCCGGCCATGAGTTCGGTGTGGGTGCCGTCGCCGACCACGTGTCCCTCGTCGAGGACGAGGATGCAATCGGCGTCGCGGACCGAGGAGACGCGCTGAGCGACGACGACGAGCGTCGCGTCGGCGGCCGCCGAGGCGAGCGCGTCCCGTAGCCGGGCCTCGGTGGCGGCGTCAAGCGCGGAGAAGGAGTCGTCGAAGAGGTAGACGCTCGGGCGGGCCACCAACACCCGGGCGACGGCGAGGCGTTGGCGCTGGCCTCCGGAGACGTTGCTGCCGCCCTGGGCGATGGACGCCTGCAGCCCTTCAGGGAGGGCGGTGACGAAGTCGCGGGCCTGGGCGATGTCCAGGGCCCGCCACAGTTCCTCGTCACTCGCGTCCGGATTGCCGTAGCGCAGGTTGGAGGCGACGGTGCCGGAGAAGAGGTAGGGCCGCTGGGTGACCAGGCCGACGGTGGCGGCCAGCGCCGTACGGTCCACCGTGCGTACGTCGGTGCCGCCGAGGAGCACCTGGCCCGCGTCCGCGTCGAACAACCGCGGCACCAGCTGGAGCAGCGTCGTCTTGCCACTCCCGGTGGATCCCACGATCGCGGTGGTCCGGCCCGGCAGTGCGGTCAGCGACACGCCGTGCAGCACCGGCTTCTGTGCCCCGGGGTAACGGAACTCCACGTCCCGAAGCTCCAGGCCACCCGACGAGCGCGGCGGCGCGGCAACCAACGGAGGGACGACGCTGGAGGCGGTGTCGAGGACCTCCTGGATCCGCTCGGCGCATACCCGGGCCCGCGGCGAGAGGATGAACGCCAGCATGGCGAGCATGACGGCCTGGAGGATCTGCGTCAGGTACTGCAGGAACGCGATCAACGTGCCCGGTTGCAGCGTCCCGTCGTCCACACGGTGCCCGCCGAACCAGAGCACGGCGATGCTGGAGAACTCCATGATGACGGTGACCGTGGGCATCATCAGTGCCTGGATGTGGCCCAGGCGCAGGGACACGGCCAGGGTGTCGTCGTTGGCCCCGGCGAACCGGGACTGCTCATGCTCGTCACGGACGAAGGCCCGCACCACGCGCAGCCCGGTGAGCTGTTCGCGCATCACCTTGTTGATCCGATCGACGCGCTGCTGGAGCGAGGCGGAGAGAGGCCCCATCCGACCGACGATCAGCGTCATGGCGGTGACGAGCACCGGCAGCACGATCAGGAGCAGCAACGACATCGACACGTCCTGCCGCAGGGCAAGGAGCACGCTGCCCACGCCCATGATGGGTGCCGCCACCATTAACGTGAAGACCATCACCACGAGCGTCTGGATTTGCTGAACGTCGTTGGTGGTACGGGTGATGAGCGACGCCGCACCGAAGCGCCCCACCTCACGGACGGAGAACGTCTGGACATGGGCGAACACATCGGCCCGCAGATCCCGGCCCAGGGCCATAGCGGTACGGGCACTGAAATAGACGGCCGTCCCCGCGCAGACCATCTGGACCAGCGTCAACGCGAGCATCACCCCGCCGATGCGCAGGACATGACCGGTGTCACCTGGGAGCACACCGTTGTTGATGACGTCCGCGTTCAGGGTCGGCAGATACAACGTGGCGGATATCTGGACGAGTTGGAGTGCCGTGATCGCGGCGATGGGTTTGCGATACGGGCGCGAATAGGCACCCAGGAGACGGATCAGCACAGGAACACACCACTTCCCCAAACATGAGACCGAGTACCACTCTGTTCCGAGTCTCACTCTGTCATGAGTGCTGGTATGGATCCAGTGCCATGAACAGTGGGTACGCTGTGACGGTGGCAACCGAGAGCTCCGACCCCCGCACTTCCGACGACAGCGCCCTGCCGCTGCGTGAACGCAAGAAGCAGCGCACACGCCGCGCCCTTGCCGACACCGCGCTGACCCTCTTCAGCGAGCGCGGCTTCGACCGCGTCACCCTCGAAGAGCTCACCGCCCACGCGGAGATCGGGCGCAGCACCTTCTTCCGCTACTACGGCACGAAGGAAGATGTCGCCATGGCCGCCGAAGGCGAACTGTGGGACGCCTACACGGTCCACTTCGAGCAGGACGCCGCCCCCGGGCCCGCACTCGATGCACTCCGGGCGTCACTGACCGCCGCGATCCTCGGTATGCCCGACGGCTGGGACCAGCGCTTCCTCGCCACCCGCCGCCTGGCCGCCGGCACCCCCGTCCTGCACGGCCACAGCATCCTGTCCTCGATGAAGGTGCAGCAGCGCCTGGTGGAGATCCTCGAAGAACGCCTGCGCGCCGACAGTCGCGAGGACGTACGTCTGCGCCTGCTCGGCGAGTTCGCCCTCAGCGCCTGGCGATGCGGCGCCCGCAACTGGGTCGCCGGCCGCGGCAGTGGCGGCTATGACAAACGCCGCGGCCACGGCGGCACCAAGACCCTCGCACGCCGCGTCGAGGAAGCCTTCGACGCCATCCCTTCCGGCCTCACCCTCGAACTGCCATAGCTCCTGCAACTCAGTACGGGGTTCAGTACGAGGTCAGCGCGTGGAGTCGGTGTCGTCGCCCCGCTCGGCAAGCGATCCGCCACGCGATCATCGCACGCGGGAACGCGGGTCAGGCGTTCGCGCACCATGGCGGCGAATCCTCGGCCCGCGCCAACTGGGTACAGCTTCGCCACCTGCTCGGCCGCGCCCTGCTCGTGGCTGCGCACCCGCTCCAGCAGACCCAGGCGTTCGTCCGACGTGAGCTCTTCATCCGAGTCGAGGCGGTCCGCGCGGCGACCTCACCGATCTGTATGTGCTCGCTGCTCGCTGCTCGCCCGGGCGCCTTTCCTCAGCTGTCGCCAAGGCCACAGGCGTCCAGCGTCGGTCTCTCCCGTAACGTTAGGTACACTAAGTGACCGTCGGGTCGGCTCCGCGTCGACCCTCGCCCATGGTGCCGGACGGAAGAGTCCGAGACCACCAGCCGTGTCGGGGCCGACGATGCCCCCGGCGAAGACCGATGCCTGCAGGAGAGAGCGTGCGCAAGTCCATGACGCCCAGCGCCGCCGCCTGCCCGCCATGACCCTTCGCCCCGAAGCAGCATCCGGACCGCTCGCGGGCCGCGCCGGCTGCCCTTTGACTTCAGTCCGCCGCGCGCGGGCTTCGCGGATGGCCGCCCTGGCCTTCCGTACAGTTCCGCACGCTCCAGGATGACGCCGGGTGTGCCCGAGTACGACAGGTTCCGCTTCTCTTGTCCTCCTCCGCACTGTCCCCCGCCGCGCGGCTGCGCGGCCTCCGTCCCGACTGGCTGTCCGACCCGAAGATCTGGCGTACGGAGGTGCTCGCCGGTCTGGTGGTCGCGCTCGCGCTGATCCCCGAGGCGATCTCGTTCTCGATCATCGCCGGAGTCGACCCGG
>RBWT01000245.1 GCA_004010275.1 Streptomyces huasconensis | reverse complement strand
ACCCAACCCCGGCCCACCAAAATCCAGCCCCTCCGGCGTTTGAGGAGCGGGGTCCGGGGCGGAGCCCCGCGGACGGCGCCCACTACCGCCGCTCACAACACAACCCCCGCTTCCACCGCCAAGGCGACCTCGCCAGAAAACGGCATCGCGGACGAACACTCCAGCCGCGACGCCACAATCGCCGCCGCCGCGTTCGCGTACCGCATCATCCGCTCCAACTCCCACCCCGCGAGCAGCCCGTGGCACAGCGCCCCGCCGAACGCGTCACCCGCGCCGAGCCCGTTGAGGACGGTCACCGGCAGCGGAGGGACCTCGGCCGACTCCCCGGCGCGGTTCATCGCGAGGACGCCCTTGGGGCCCTGCTTGACCACGGCCAGTTCCACCCCCGCGTCGAGCAACGCCCGCGCAGCCGCCCGGGGTTCCCGCTCCCCCGTGGCGATCTCCACCTCGTCGAGGTTGCCGACGGCGACCGTGGCGTGGGCGAGGGCGGCGGCGTAGTGGGGCCGGGCCTCGGCGGGGTCGCCCCAGAACATGGGCCGCCAGTCGAGATCGAACACCGTCACCCCGGCCGACCGCGCGGCCAGCGCCGCCAGCGTCGCGGACCGGCTCGGCTCGGCGCACAGCCCGGTCCCGGTCATCCAGAAGATCCGCGCCGCCGCGATCGCGCCGAGGTCGAGTTCACCCTCGTACATCTCCAGGTCGGGTGCCTTGGGCAGCCGGTAGAAGTACAGCGGGAAGTCGTCCGGCGGGAAGACCTCGCAGAACGTCACCGGTGTCGGCAGCCCCGCGACCCCGCTCACCCAGCGGTCGTCGACCCCGAACTCCCGCAGCGCCCGGTGCAGATAGGTGCCGAAGGGGTCCTCGCCGGTACGCGTGATGAGGGCGACGCGCCGGCCGAGGCGGGCGGCGGCGACCGCGACGTTGGCGGCCGAGCCGCCCAGGAACTTCCCGAAGGTGGTGACCTCGGCGAGGGACACCCCGCTCTGCAACGGATACAGATCGACGCCGATCCGCCCCATGGTGATGACGTCGTACGGGTCTGTCGAGTCCGTCGGCTCTGACGACTCTTTCGGGTCCGTCGGGTCCGTCACCCTGCACTCCCTCTCGGCGGCGCCTGCCCCAGGTCTAATCCCGCTCCCGGAGCCCTGTCAACATTTTGTCCTTACATTCGGACCAAATCCGCGGCATCTCCTTGACACCCTTCCGAGGCGGCCTGAAGGCTTGCCGGCATGACGACGCTGTCTCGCATCCGGATCGGTTCGGCGCCCGACTCCTGGGGCGTGTGGTTCCCCAAGGACCCCCAGCAGGTCCCCTGGCGCCGCTTCCTCGACGAGGTCGCCGCCTCCGGCTACGAGTGGATCGAGCTGGGCCCCTACGGCTATCTGCCCACCGACCCCGCGGAACTGGCCGGTGAGACGGCCCGCCGCGGCCTCAAGGTCTCCGCGGGCACGGTCTTCACGGGCCTGCACCACGGCCCCGCCGTCTGGGAGAAGACCTGGGCGCACGTCGCCGACATCGCCGCCCTGACCCGGGCCGTGGGCGCGCGGCACCTCGTCGTCATCCCCTCCTTCTGGCGTGACGACAAGACGGGCGTGGTCCTGGAGGACCGCGTTCTGACGCCCGCGCAATGGCGCGAACTGACCACCCAGACCGAGCGCCTGGCCCACGAGGTCCGCGAGCGGTACGGCCTGCGGGTCGTCGTCCACCCGCACGCGGACACGCACATCGACACCGAGGAGAACGTCACCCGCTTCCTCGACGCCACCGACCCCGACCTCGTCTCGCTCTGCCTGGACACCGGGCACTACGCGTACTGCGGCGGCGACAGCGTCGAACTCATCGAGACGTACGGCGAGCGCATCGGCTATCTGCACCTCAAGCAGGTCGACCCGGAGATCCTCGCCGCCGTGCGCGCGGAGGAGTTGCCGTTCGGGCCCGCCGTGGCCCGCGGCGTGATGTGCGAGCCGCCCGCCGGGGTGCCGGACCTCGGGCCCGTCCTCGCCGCGGCGCAGCGGCTCGACGTCGACCTCTTCGCGATCGTCGAGCAGGACATGTATCCGTGCCCGCCGGACAAGCCGCTGCCGATCGCCCGCCGCACCCGCGCCTACCTGCGGTCGTGCGGGGCCTGAGGGCCCCTGGCGTCCTGCGGTCGCCCGACGGGCGGCGATCGGCGCGGTGACCCTGCTGCTCGGCTTCGCCGGCCGTGCGGATCTCGGGGCCGCAGCGGGCCCGGCCCACCCCGGCTTGCGCCCATCCGCTCCCCCCTCCCCGCCCACGCCGGGTCACATCCCCCTCATGCGTCACTACCGTCCTAAACACGCTTTTCTTGTCACACATGTCTCATGTACGCGGTCCTTGCGTCACAGGCGGACGACAGCCGCTCCCCGATGGTCACTCTGTGTCGTTCATGGGGCACAGGCTGAGTGATCGCCGCGCTCGCGCCCAGTTCCCCCGTCGGCCGCTCCGGCCGCGCTGGACGCGCGCAGGGAGGTGCCACCCATGACCGACCGCAGGCTCTGGTCGTACAAAGAGATCGCCGCGCACATCCGGGTGCAGCCCGACACCGTGCGCTCCTACCGCAAGCACGGTCTGCTGCCCGACCCCGACCACGTGGAGGGCGGCAAGCCCTACTGGTACGCCGACACCGTCCGCGCGTGGGTCGCGTCCCGCCCGGGCAACCGGGGACGCAGAGACTGACCGCCGCGACCGGGGTCAGATCTCGTTGAGAAATACCCCCTAGGGGTATAGTGTGAGACGTGTCAGGAGGCCCCGGAGGCTCCGGGGCCATCTCCTGCACATTACGTCGCATACGTACACACGCCTCCCGAGGAGAACGACATGAGCGCCCAGACCGAGCTCCCGCAGGCCGCGTCCGAGACGACCGGCTCCTGCTGCTCCCCCAGCGGTTCCTGCCACTCCGGCGGCGCGGCCGAGACGCCGGAGGGCTCCATCACCACGGTGTACGAGGTGAAGGGCATGACCTGCGGCCACTGCGAGGGCGCCGTCTCCGGGGAGATCTCGGAGCTCGCGGGCGTCGGCTCCGTCGAGGCCGTGGCTGCCACCGGCCTGGTCACCGTGGTCTCCGCGGCCCCGCTGGACGAGGCCGCGGTACGCGCCGCGGTCGACGAGGCGGGCTACGAACTCGTCGGCGTCAAGGCCTGAGCCCGACGGGCGGGACGGCGGGCCCGCCGCCGCCCCGCGGCCGGAAGTAGTACCAAGGAGTCATGACCGAAGTCTCCGAAGTCGAACTCGCCGTCGGCGGGATGACCTGCGCCTCCTGCTCGTCCCGCATCGAGAAGAAGCTGAACCGCGTGGAGGGCGTGACCGCCTCGGTCAACCTCGCCACCGAGAAGGCCAAGGTCTCGTACGCCGACGGAGTCGACGTCGCCCAGCTGATCGCCCTGGTCGAGAAGCTGGGCTACACGGCCGGAGGAGATCCGTCCCCGCCCCCGCCACCAACCCGAACCCGGGCCCCCGGGCCAGCGGCGGCGACGGCACGCCCGCCCCGACCACCGCCGACATCACCGAGCCCGACACGCTGCGGCAGCGCCTTACCGTCTCCGCGGTCCTCTCCCTGCCCGTCGTCCTGCTCGGCGATGGTCCCCGCCCTCCAGTTCGACAACTGGCAGTGGCTCTCGCTGACCCTCGCCGCGCCCGTCGTCGTCTGGGGCGGCCTGCCCTTCCACCGGGCCGCGTTCACCAACCTCCGGCACGGCGCGGCGACCATGGACACGCTCGTCTCGGTCGGCACCCTCGCCGCCTTCGGCTGGTCGCTGTGGGCGCTTTTCCTCGGCGACGCCGGGATGCCCGGGATGCGGCACGGCTTCGACGTCACGGCCTCGCCCGGAGACGGCGCCTCGACCATCTATCTCGAAGTGGCCTCCGGTGTCGTCACGTTCATCCTGCTCGGCCGCTGGCTGGAGGCCCGCGCCAAGCGGCGGGCCGGCTCCGCCCTGCGCGCCCTGCTCGAACTGGGCGCCAGGGACGTCACCGTACTGCGCCCCGACGGCACGGAGGAGCGGGTCCCGGTCGGGCGGCTGGCCGTCGGCGACCGGTTCGTCGTACGCCCCGGGGAGACCGTCGTGACCGACGGCACCGTCGTCGAGGGCGCGTCGGCGGTCGACGCCTCGATGCTGACCGGTGAGTCCGTGCCGGTCGACGTCGGCGCCGGCGACACCGTCACCGGGGCGACCGTGAACACCTCGGGGCGCCTGGTGGTGCGGGCCACGCGCGTCGGCTCCGACACCCAACTGGCACGCATGGCGCGGCTCGTGGAGGACGCGCAGACCGGCAAGGCGCAGGTGCAGCGCCTCGCCGACCGCGTCGCCGGGGTGTTCGTGCCGGTGGTCCTGCTCATCGCGGCCGGCACACTCGCCGCCTGGCTGGGCGCCACGGGTGACGTGTCGGCCGCGTTCACGGCCGCCGTCGCCGTGCTGATCATCGCCTGCCCCTGCGCGCTGGGCCTCGCCACGCCCACGGCCCTCATGGTCGGCACCGGGCGCGGCGCCCAGCTCGGCATCCTGATCAAGGGCCCGAGGTCCTGGAGTCCACGCGCCGCGTCGACACGGTCGTCCTGGACAAGACGGGGACGGTGACCACGGGGCGCATGGAGATGCAGGACGTGTACGCCGCCGGGGCCGTCGAAGGAACGGACGAGAAGCAGCTGCTGCGCCTCGCGGGCGCCCTGGAGCACTCCTCCGAGCACCCCATGGCCCGGGCCGTGGCGGCGGGCGCCGCCGAGCGGCTCGGCATCGCGGTCGGCCGGTTGCCGACGCCGCAGGGGTTCGAGAGCGTCCCCGGGCTCGGGGTGCGCGGCACGGTCGAGGGGCACGAGGTGCTGGCGGGGCGCGAGCGGCTCCTCGCGGAGGCGGGGGTCACGGACCTGGACGCGCTGACCCCGCTGCGGGAGAAGGCGGAGGCCGCCGGGTGCACGGCCGTGCTCGTCGCCTGGGACGCGTCGCGCGCGGCGTGCTCACGGTCGCCGACGCCGTGAAGGAGACGAGCCCTCGGGCGGTGCGCGAGCTGCGGGCGCTCGGCCTGACGCCGGTACTGCTCACCGGTGACAACAGAGCCGTCGCCGATGCCGTGGCACAGGCCGTGGGGATCGCCCCGGACGCCGTGTACGCGGAGGTCCTGCCGCAGGACAAGGTCGACGTCGTGGCGCGGCTGCGCGCCGAGGGCCGGGTCGTGGCGATGGTCGGGGACGGGGTGAACGACGCGGCGGCGCTCGCCACCGCCGATCTGGGCCTGGCGATGGGCACCGGCACCGACGTGGCGATCGAGGCGAGCGACCTGACGCTGGCGCGCGGGGACTTGCGGGTGGCGGCCGATGCCATCAGGCTCTCCCGCAAGACCCTCGCGACCATCAAGGGCAACCTCTTCTGGGCCTTCGGCTACAACGTGGCCGCGCTGCCGCTCGCCGCGGCCGGGCTCCTGAACCCGATGATCGCGGGCGCCGCGATGGCGTTCTCCTCGGTCTTCGTGGTCACGAACAGCCTGCGTCTGCGGACGTTCTCATAAGCCCTTCACAGGACCGTTTCAGCATCCTCACGCGAGCGCACAGATCCCCATATCGGTGCTCTTGCGCATGTTCGAGACATATGCAAGAGACGCAGATCACAGTGATCCGAACGTAACCATCTTGGGGGGTCGCGAGTCTAATGGGACGATGCCAGAAGATGTCTTGGGGGACGTCTTCTGACATCGGAGGACATCTTGGGGGATGTCCTTGGCATGCGTTGGCCGGGGCACGTGCGTCGGGGAGCTTTGAGCGGCCCTCCCGTCGGTACGCGTCCCGGCAGACCGCAGCGCACCACAGACGCCCGGCCGGATCCCGTGGGGGGAATCCGCACCGGGAAAAAGGGAAGCGCCCCGACCGTCGACCCGTGGGGGGATCGACGGCGGGGCGCTTTCCGCTTCGTAGGGGCTCAGCGACCCTCGACCGGGACGAAGTCCCGCAGCACCTCGCCGGTGTAGATCTGGCGCGGGCGGCCGATGCGCGAACCCGGCTCCTTGATCATCTCGTGCCACTGCGCGATCCAGCCCGGCAGGCGGCCCAGCGCGAAGAGCACGGTGAACATCTCGGTCGGGAAGCCCATGGCCCGGTAGATGAGGCCGGTGTAGAAGTCCACGTTCGGGTAGAGCTTGCGCTCGACGAAGTAGTCGTCGGCCAGCGCGTGCTCTTCCAGCTTCAGCGCGATGTCGAGCAGCTCGTCGGACTTGCCGAGCGCCGAGAGGACGTCGTGCGCCGCCGCCTTGATGATCTTCGCCCGGGGGTCGAAGTTCTTGTAGACGCGGTGCCCGAAGCCCATGAGCTTCACGCCGTCTTCCTTGTTCTTCACCTTGCGGATGAAGGTGTCGACGTCGCCGCCGGAGGCCTGGATGCCTTCCAGCATCTCCAGGACCGACTGGTTGGCGCCGCCGTGCAGCGGGCCCCACAGGGCCGAGATGCCGGCCGAGATCGAGGCGAACATGTTCGCCTGCGAGGAGCCGACCAGACGCACGGTGGAGGTCGAACAGTTCTGCTCGTGGTCCGCGTGCAGGATCAGCAGCTTGTCGAGCGCCGCGACGACGACCGGGTCCAGCTCGTACTCGGCGGCGGGCACCGAGAAGGTCATGCGTAGGAAGTTCTCGACGTAGCCGAGGTCGTTGCGCGGGTAGACGACCGGGTGGCCCTGCGACTTCTTGTACGCGTAGGCGGCGATCGTCGGAAGCTTGGCGAGCAGGCGGATCGTCGAGAGGTGACGCTGCTTCTCGTCGAACGGGTTGTGGCTGTCCTGGTAGAACGTCGACAGCGCGCTGACCACGGACGACAGCATGGCCATCGGGTGGGCGTCGCGCGGGAAGCCGTCGTAGAACCGCTTGACGTCCTCGTGCAGCAGGGTGTGCTGCGTGATCTCGTTCTTGAACGAGGCCAGCTCGTCGACCTTCGGCAGTTCGCCGTTGATCAGCAGGTACGCCACCTCGGTGAAGGTGGAGCGCTCGGCCAGCTGCTCGATCGGGTAGCCGCGGTACCGGAGGATGCCCTGCTCACCGTCGAGATAGGTGATGGCGGATTTATAGGCGGCGGTGTTGCCATAGCCGCTGTCCAGGGTCACCAGACCGGTCTGGGCGCGGAGCTTCCCGATGTCGAAGCCCTTGTCACCGACGGTCGAATCGATCACCGGGTAGGTGTACTCGCCATCGCCGTACCGCAGTACTACAGCGTTGTTACCGTTCTCGCTCACGTCATCCCTCACCGACGTTGTGCCTCTTCTTCGAGGTGCCCTGACTGTCTCTACCATCCCCCATTTGGCCCTGGAGAGTGCACTCGGGGTCGACCATTGGGCCTATTGGCGGCACTCAGTGCCGCCAACCTGCTCATCCTGCCCCCTTCGCCCCGGTTCCGGAAGTGCTGTGTGACGTTTGCGACTCATTTGATCGATCAAATGGGTTCGCGCCCCGTCACGGGGCCTCTCCGCGGTGCCCCGAGAGCCGGAAATCCAGTGCCGTACAACGCCTGCCCGCGGAGACCGTGCGTACGGCCTGCCCCAGAGCTTTGCGCGAACCGACGAGGACCACCAGCTTCTTGGCGCGTGTCACCGCCGTGTAGAGCAAGTTGCGCTGCAGCATCATCCAAGCGCCCGTGGTGACCGGGATCACCACGGCCGGGTACTCGCTGCCCTGGGAGCGGTGGATCGTCACGGCGTACGCGTGGGCCAGCTCGTCCAGTTCGTCGAAGTCGTACGGCACTTCCTCGTCCTCGTCGGTCAGGACGGTGAGCCGCTGCTCGTCGGGGTCGAGGGCGGTGACGACACCGACCGTGCCGTTGAAGACGCCGTTCCGCCCCTTCTCGTAGTTGTTGCGGATCTGGGTGACCTTGTCGCCGACGCGGAAGACCCGCCCGCCGAACCGCTTCTCCGGCAGGCCGGGCCGGGCGGGGGTGATGGCCTGCTGGAGGAGGCCGTTGAGGTTCCCGGCGCCCGCCGGGCCGCGGTGCATGGGGGCGAGGACCTGGACGTCGCGGCGCGGGTCGAGGCCGAACTTGCGGGGTATGCGGTGGGCCGCGACGTCCACCGTGAGGCGGCCCGCCTCCTCGGTCTCCTCCTCGACGAAGAGGAAGAAGTCCTTCATGCCCTGGGTGAGCGGCGGGAGGCCGGAGTTGATGCGGTGGGCGTTGGTGACCACGCCCGACTCCTGGGCCTGCCGGAAGATGCGGGTGAGGCGGACGGCGGGGACCGGGCTCCCTTCGCTGAGCAGATCCCGCAGGACCTCGCCGGCGCCGACGCTGGGCAGCTGGTCGACGTCGCCCACGAAGAGCAGGTGGGCGCCGGGCGGGACGGCCTTCACCAGCTTGTTCGCCAGGAGCAGGTCGAGCATCGAGGCCTCGTCGACCACGACCAGATCGGCGTCGAGCGGCCGCTCCTTGTCGTACGCCGCGTCGCCGCCGGGCTTCAGTTCGAGCAGGCGGTGGACCGTCGAGGCCTCGGCGCCGGTGAGTTCGGCGAGGCGCTTGGCGGCGCGGCCGGTGGGGGCGGCGAGGACGACCTTGGCCTTCTTGGCGCGGGCCAGCTCGACGATGGAGCGGACCGTGAAGGACTTGCCGCAGCCGGGACCGCCGGTCAGGACGGCGACCTTCCGGGTCAGCGCGAGCCGCACCGCCGCTTCCTGCTCGGGCGCCAGCTCGGCCCCCGTACGCCCCGCGAGCCAGCCGAGCGCCTTGTCCCAGGCGACGCCCTGGAAGGCGGGCATGCGGTCCTCGGGGGTCTTCAGGAGTCGGGTGAGCTGTCCGGCCAGGGAGAGTTCGGCCCGGTGGAAGGGGACCAGATAGACGGCGGTGATGGTGTCGCCGCCGTCCGGTCCCGGGACGGTTTCGCGGACGACCCCCTCTTCCTCCCCGGCGAGTTCGGCGAGGCAGTCGATGACGAGGCCGGTGTCGACCTGGAGCAGCTTCACCGCGTCGGCGATGAGGCGCTCCTCGGGGAGGTAGCAGTTGCCCTGGTCGGTGGATTGCGAAAGGGCGTACTGGATACCGGCCTTGACGCGCTCCGGGCTGTCGTGCGGGATGCCGACCGCCTGGGCGATGCGGTCGGCGGTGAGGAAGCCGATGCCCCAGACGTCGGCGGCGAGGCGGTACGGCTCGTTCTTCACCACGGAGATCGACGCGTCGCCGTATTTCTTGTAGATGCGCACGGCGATGGAGGTGGAGACGCCGACCCCCTGGAGGAAGACCATGACCTCCTTGATGGCCTTCTGCTCCTCCCAGGCGGCGGCGATCATCTTCGTCCGCTTGGGGCCGAGGCCGGGCACTTCCACGAGCCGCTTCGGCGCGGTCTCGATGATGTCGAGGGTGTCCACGCCGAAGTGGGTGGTGATCCGGTCGGCCATCACGGGGCCGATGCCCTTGATGAGGCCGGAGCCGAGATAGCGGCGGATGCCCTGGATGGTGGCGGGCAGCACCGTCGTGTAGTTCTCCACGGTGAACTGCTTGCCGTACTGCGGGTGGGAGCCCCAGCGGCCCTGCATGCGCAGGGACTCGCCGACCTGGGCGCCGAGCAGCGAACCGACGACGGTGAGCAGGTCGCCGGCGCCGCGGCCGGTGTCGACGCGCGCGACCGTGTAACCGGTCTCCTCATTGGCGTACGTGATGCGTTCGAGGACTCCCTCGACCACCGCCGTCGCTACAGGTGGACTCGACATGATCCGACGCTACCGCCCGGCACCGACAGCACGGACAGCCTGTGGACAACTCTCGCCTGTGGACGACTTTCGGAGGGAAGCGCACGGCGGGCGACACACGAGGGGGCCCGGTCCGTCGACCGGGCCCCCTCGGCCCCCTCCCCCAGTGCCAGA
>RBWT01000244.1 GCA_004010275.1 Streptomyces huasconensis | reverse complement strand
GATCAGTCGGCGGCCGCGGCGGCCGCCGGCCCGGGCCGGCCGCCGCGGCGAGGCCGAGGGCGGCCACCGCCGCACCCAGCAGATAGGCCCGCACGGCGCCCGTGTCCACCTCACCGGTGACCAGCGGCCGTTGCGGGTTGAACACCCGGTCGTAGTCGAGGTCCTTCACCTCGTCGACGACCCGCATGAAGAACAGCACGCACACCAGCCCGAGGAGGCCCGCCACCTGGCCGGCCGCTCCGTCACCCAGCGGTCCGACCGGCGTGGCCGGGGACGCGAGCGTGCTCTGCACCGCCGCCGGCAGCAGCACCACGTACACGCTGTACCGGGCGAGTGGAAAGCGTGTGCGGAAGAAGCGCAGGAAGACCCCGAGCGCCGTCACACCGCCTCCTCCAGGACGGTCACCCGGCCGCTCGCCCCGTCGATCTCGATGAGGCTGCCGTCCGCGATCCTGGACGTCGCGCCCGGCACCCCCACGATGGTGGGGATACCGAACTTCCGGCCGGTGATCGCGGTGTGCGACAGCAGCGAGCCGCGCTCCACGACGATCCCCCGGGCCGCCAGCATCAGATACAGCCAGCCCGGGTCGGTCTCGCGTGCGATCAGGATGCTGTCGGGGTCCAGCTCCTCGCCCAGCGTCGGACTGAGGACCACCCGTGCCCGGCCACGCACCCGGCCCGGACACGATCCGAGTCCCGTGAGGACGTCCTCCCCGGCCCCCGCCCCGCCCCGCTCGTCGTGGCGCGGCACCCGAGGTGGCCACCACGTCCCCCGTCGCGAACTCCCGGACGGGGGAGAGCCGCCGTGCCCGCTCCCCGTCCCTCCGGCGGACCTCGACGAGACCGGCGAGGTCGTAGGTGGTGCCCGATCCGTCCACGTAGCCGAACAGCTCGTCGAGGTCGAGCAGGAAGACGTCCCCGGGGTCGGCCAGGACGCCGCGCCGGTACAGCTCCGCGCCGATCGCCGCGATCACCTGCTTGCTGTAACCGAAGAGCTCGCTGCGCATATACCGGCCGACCTCCCGGTAGTACAGATGCGTGCGCAGCCGCGCGAAGAGGAAGAGAAGCAGTTTCCGCATGGCCGGACGGTCCGGCAGCAACCGCAGCAGGCGCGTCTCGCCCTCCGCCCGGCTCGTGCGCTCGGCCTCCTCCAGCGCCGCCACACCGACTCCGGTCAGGGCGTACTGCCGTACCACCTTCAGAAGTTCCCACGGGGTGTCCCGCAGGTTGGGCTGCTCCAGTTTCAGCTCCTCGATCCCGCGGTCCCCGTAGCGGCGCAGATGGGAGCGGACCGCCGAGGTGAAGGGGGCGGGCAGCAGCCCGGAGTCCAGCTCCTGCCAGAGGTCGCGCGGATCGCCGTTCTCGAACCGGGCCAGCAGCTCCGCGTCCTCGCGCACCAGTTCCGCGAGGCGCACCGCCCCGAGGGCGATCTCAGCGCCCTTGAGCTGCCTGCCACCGCACAGCAACTGGCTGAACAGCACGTCGTGATCGGTGATCCCGCATCGCTGGAGGAGCTGCTCGATCGCCTTGTGGCACAGCACCATGAACTGGTAGTTGATCAGCGTCACCCCCCACAGCCGCCCCGCCGCCCGCCACACCTCGCGGAACTCGTCGACCAGGACCAGTGGATGGCGCCGGGCCAGGTCCTCGCCGCGCTTGCGGCGCAGCATCCGGTCCCACTCCCGCTCGAACGCGGCGAAGTCCCGGGCCAGTGTGGTGTGGTTGCGGGCGGCGCGGGCCCAGCTGCCCGCGAGCCCGCCGAGCCGCTTCAGCCGCTCGCCCGGGGCGGCGGGCGGACGCGGGGGCTCGTGGTAGGCGGTGTCGAGCTCCGCGACCAGACGCTCCCAGTCCTGCCTCAGCCCCTCGAAGAGCGGCAGCGACGAGAGCATCGAGGTGAAGGAATCGATGCTGTGGTAGATCCGCCCGTCCAGGTAGCCGAGCAGCCGGGTGGTCGTCCCGCTCAGCTCGTACAGCTCCCGCTCGCTCACCCCGCAGCGGCGCAGATAGTCGTGGTTGAGCAGCCCGTAGAACCGCCGCGCCACCGAGTACGTCATCGGCGTGGTGGTGCCGGGGAAGCTCTCGGACACGTTGGCGTTGCTCCACACCCGGTGCCGGCCGCGCTCGATCGTGATCGGCCGGGACTGCACCACGTGCACCAGGCCGTCCGGCGTGAGGGTGGCCTCGATGTCCTGCGGCGCGCCGAAGAGGTCCTCGATCCGGCGGCCGAGCTCCGCGAGGGACACCGCCTCCTCGTCGTCGAGCACGGGTGTGTGCCGCCGCCCCTCGGGGACCTCCACCTCGCGGGTGCCGTGCCCGCGCTCCGCGTCGAGCGTGACCATCGTCGACTTGCCGGTGACCGTACGGTCCACCGCGCCGTCGTGGGGTCGTACGAAGAAGTGGTCGGTGGCGGTCTTCTCCTGGACGACGCCCTCGCCGATGCCCCAGCCCGCGCTGATCACGGTACGACGCGCGTACGTCGCCGGATCACAGGTGAACATCACCAACGAACGCTCGCCGAAGACCATGCGCTGAACGCCGACCGCGACGGCGAGGCCGCGCGTCGACAGGCCCTGGCGCCGCCGGTAGAGCAGCCCCTCCGGGCCGAACGCGGAGGACCAGCACTTCTTCAGTGCGTCGGGAACGTCCTCCTTGCGGACGTACAGAAAGCTGTCGCTCATGCCGGCGAACGGATTGTCCGCGGAGTCCTCCGCCTCGTCCGGCCGGGCGGCGAGCACCGAGGCGCGTACGGCAAGCAGCGTCCGATCGTCCGGGAACACCCGGTCCAGGGACTCCCGCAGCGCCCGGTCCACCGCGGCGTCGAGTGTCTGCTCCTCGACCAGCGCGCGGACGCGCGCACTCGCCACGCACAGGGCCTGCCAGTCGTCGGGATTCACGTCGTCGAGGAGGGCTTCGATCCGGTCGGCGACGGGCCCCACCGTGCGCCGGTAGGCCTCGCCGGTCAGGCAGAACAGCTCCGGCACCCGCACGCCCGCGTCGTGCATCACCTTCAGCCGGGCGAACTTCCACCCCACCCGCTCGGGGCGCATGGGGTCGTCGAGCGTGTCGATCATGGGGGTCACCTCTCTGTCGCCGCCTCTCGGGCGGCGCGCAGCATCTCCGTCGGGGACTTGCCGGTGAGGTCGGAGCCGATCTCCCGTTCCAGCTCGCGCACGTCCGCCCAGTGGGAGCGGGTGGCCAGTTCGAGCACGGTGGTCAGGCGCCGGGCCCGATGTCCGGGCAGCAGCGTGCCCACCCGGATCAGCACCTCGGGTGGCAGCATCCGGGCCGGCGTCCGGGCGGGCGGCGGCCCGGCGACGTCGAACAGCTCCCGCAGCGTGACCGGTTGCCGGTAGGCCACATGCAGCGCCCGCCGTACGGACACCTTCCGCAGGGCGTTGTCGTGCACGCGCTGGACGAGACGGACCATCACCTCGGCGTAGTCGTCGACGTCCATGACGCTCAGCCGCACCCGCTCGGGCGCCAGCCGCAGGGGCAGCGCCCGCAGCCGGGCCGCCATCGGCAGGAAGGAGGTGTCGTCCGCTCCGTACAGGAACCGCGGCCGCAGCACGTACGCGCTGCCCGCGCGCCGCCGCATCGCCTCCATCACGAGCCGCTCGGCGGCGAGCCTGGTGCGGGCGAGTTCGGTACCCGGCGCCGGCGCCGCGCTCTCCGCCACGTACTCCTGCGCGCCCTGCCCGTGGACGGACAGGGAACTGCCGTGGATCACGCCGTGCACCGACTGGGGCAGCCGGCCGAGGACTGCCCGCGTGCCGTCGACGTTGACGGCGCGCAGGAGCGGGGCGGAGGTGCTGCGGGTCTCGGTCGCGAGGTGGACGAGCACGGTGGCGCTCCGGGGGAAGGGCGGCCGGCAGGGCGTCCGGCAGGGCACCGGTCAAGTAGTCGACGAAGGGCAGGCGGTCCGGTGGCACGGTGCGCACCAGCGCGGTCACCCGCCAGGGCGCCGGCATCGCCGCCAGGTTCCGGAGGAACGCACGCCCCGTGTAGCCGGTCGCACCCAGCAGGGCCACATGCGGTACGGAGGAGGGGGCCACGCTCACCACACGTACGGGACGAGACGCTTGCGGCGCAGGGCGAACGCCCGGTAGCCGTCGAGGTCGAAGAGCATCCGCTCCTCCACCCGGATGCGGTACACGACGGCGGGCACGAACGCCCCGATCAGCAGCAGCACACTGACGGGATTGAGGAAGAACGAAACGATCCCGGCGTGCGCGAGCAGCATGCCCGTGTAGGCGGGGTGCCGCAGTAGTCGGTACGGGCCGCCGTCCGCGATCCGGTGGTCCTCGACCGTGCGCACCCGGTGCGAGTAGAACCGGCCCAGTGCCCGGATGGAGGCGAGCCGCAGCGCGGCGCCGACCACCAGCAGCGCGAGCGGGACCAGCATCCAGGGCCGCCAGGGCGCGGACGGCAGTGGACCGTAGACCGCCGACAGGACGGTGGCGAGGCGTGCGGCGCCGTACACCTTCTCGCTGCCCCGGTCGTCCTCGGACTCCGGCTCGCCGGCGGTGCGGAAACTGACGCGCGCCTCCAGGAGGACCCAGCACAGATAGACCGTGATGAGCAGGGCCGCCATGCCGGAAGCGTGGTCCGGGCCCGCGAGCAGGGCACGGACGAGGCCGCCCGTGATGGCGAAGGTCCCGATGACGAGGAGGACGGCGGGGAACCGTCCGGTCCCGCGAGCGCTCATCGGGCCGCCTCCGTCCGCCGGCTCCGCCGAGCACTCTCCCGCAGCCTGCGGTACGCGGCCGGGGGTACGGTCCTGCCGGTGAAGGAGATCCGTCCCTGAGGGGCGTCCCCGAGGAGCAGTTCGCACATGACGCTGTCGTCGCTGTGGTGGAGGCGGCGGGGATGGCACCGCAGCACGGGGCGGTGCGGCCAGGGGGTCCGTACCGGCAGGGACAGCTCCAGCGTGCTGACGATGAACTGCCAGTCGGGCGGGGTGTCCCACACGGAGTGGTTGACCATGGTGGAGGCCTGCCGCGCGGCCTCCACCAGCAGGGTGAGCGGGTGGACGTCGGCGGCTCCGGGCTCCACGGGCGCCAGCACGGGCGTGGTGAGCGTACGGCCGCCACCGTGGTCGAGCCGTCCCACCAGTACCCGGGCCGCCGAGCGCTTGTGCACCAGGCGCGGGTCCGCGGGCTCGGTCCGGGGGCCGGTGACATGGGCCGGGAACAGCGGGCCCGAGGGGGCCGGTTCGACCCGTAACGCGGCCCGGGCGACCTCCGCACCGGCCTGGACCACCCGGGCGTCCAGCAGCCGCGCTCCGCCGGGCCGGGGCGTGGTGCTCACCCGCAGCCGGGAGGGCAGGTCCTTCTCGCAGAAGCGGTCGAACCGCATGTGCAGGGCCGTCACGGACGCGGAGGCCCCCGGTAGCCGCCCGGCGGCGTGCAGGGCGGCGTCGAGGAGCAGCATCGCAGGGACGTGATCCAGCGGATGATCGAAGAAGAATCGATTTTCCTCGTCGACGACGAGCTCCGAATCGACTGTGGCGCCGGCGTCTGCACCGGTATGCGCGTACGTCGTCATGTCCTCTCCTTCAGCATCGGTTCGACCGACCTCGCCACCGCACGCCCGTATCCGCGGTCGATGCGGTCCAGCACGTCGGAGACGAGCAGCTTGTACGTCTGGGGCCCCGACGACTCCACGGCCGCCGCGGCGACCGCGCAGCCCAGCTGGGCCGACCGCACGCGCGACCAGTCCCACGCGAGGCCGGCGAGGAATCCGGCGCGGAAGGCGTCGCCCGCGCCCGTCGGATCATCGACGCGCTCTACCGGGACGGCCGGAACGTCCACCCGGTCACCATCGGCGCGCAGCAGCCGGACGCCCTCCTTCCCACGGGTGACGACCCAGGTGTCCACCCGGTCGAGGAGCTGTCCCTCCGTCCAACCGGTCCGCTCCGCGAGCAGCGCGGGCTCGTAGGCGTTGGTGAACAGCACATGCGCCCCCTCGACCAGGCGACGGGCCTCCTCCCGGTTCAGCCGGGGGAGTTGCTGGGAAGGATCGGCGGCCACGCGCGCGCCCAGCCGGTGGGCGGTGACGGTGTGCCTCAGCATCGCCGCCGGATCGTCCGCGCCCACCAGGACAAAGGAGATCCGGCCGGCACGCTTCCATGTGGCGGTGAGGTCGATCTCGCGGGCCTCGCTCATGGCTCCGGCGTAGAAGGTGGCGATCTGGTTCTGGGCGCTGTCCGTCGTACACACGAAGCGCGCGGTGTGCAGGGACGCGCTGACCCGTACGGAGCCCGTGTCGACCCCGTGACCGTCCAGCCAGGCGCGGTACTCGCCGAAGTCCCCGCCCCGCCGCGCCGACCAGCGGCGGGCGCAGGCCCAGCTGGCCGAGGCCGAAGCAGATGTTGGCGGCCACACCGCCCCGGCGGATCTCCAGCCGGTCCGCGAGGAACGACAGGGAGACCCGGTCCAGCCGGTCGGCGAGGAGACCGTCGGTGAACCGCCCGGGACAGGTCATCAGATGGTCGGTGGCGATCGAACCGGTGACGGCGATCCGCATGTCAGAGGCCCGCGGCCGTCCGCAGCGCCGCCACCCGGTCGGTCCGCTCCCAGGTGAACTCCGGCAGCTCACGCCCGAAGTGGCCGTAGGCGGCGGTCGTCGCGTAGATCGGCCGCAGCAGGTCCAGCTCGCGCATGATCCCCTCCGGGGTCAGGTCGAAGGCCTCGCCGACGGCGGCCTGGATGCGCGCGTCCGGCCGGCTGCCCGTGCCGAAGGTCTCCACGAAGAGGCCGACCGGCTCCGCCTTGCCGATCGCGTACGCGACCTGCACCTCGCAGCGGTGGGCGAGCCCGGCCGCGACGACGTTCTTGGCGACCCAGCGCATCGCGTACGCGGCGGACCGGTCGACCTTCGACGGGTCCTTGCCGGAGAACGCGCCGCCGCCGTGGCGGGCCATGCCCCCGTACGTATCGATGATGACCTTGCGGCCGGTGAGTCCGGCGTCGCCCATCGGGCCACCGATCTCGAAGCGCCCGGTCGGGTTGACCAGCAGCCGGTAGCCGTCGGTGTCGAGCTTCACGCCGTCCTCGGCGAGCGCGGCGAGGACGGGTTCCACCACGAACTGGCGCATGTCGGGTGCAAGCAGCCCATCCAGACTGACCTCCGCCGCGTGCTGCGAGGAGACGACGACGGTGTCCAGCCGCACCGGCCGGTCCCCGTCGTACTCGATGGTGACCTGCGTCTTGCCGTCCGGGCGAAGGTAGGGGACCGTTCCGTCCTTGCGGACGTCGGCGAGCCGCCGGGCGAGCCCGTGGGCCAGGTGGGCCGGCAGCGGCATGAGCGCCGGGGTGTCGTCGCAGGCGTAGCCGAACATCAGGCCCTGGTCGCCGGCGCCGCCGGTGTCCACGCCCTGGGCGATGTCGGGGGACTGGGCGCCGATGGACACCGACACCCCGCAGGACCCGCCGTCGAAGCCCTTGTTCGACTGGTCGTAGCCGATGCCGAGGACGGTACGGCGGACCACCGTGCCGATGTCGACATAGGCCGAGGTCGTCATCTCACCGGCGAGATGCACCTGCCCGGTGGTGATCAAAGTCTCGACCGCGACCCGGGCAGCCGGGTCCTGGGCGAGCACGGCGTCCAGGACCGCGTCGCTGATCTGGTCGGCGATCTTGTCGGGATGGCCCTCGGTGACGGACTCGGAGGTGAACAGACGGTTCGGCATGGACGGACCTCCTGGGAGAGCGGGCATGCGGAGCGGCGGTGCACGAAAGCGGGCCCCACGGGGACCGGATGCGCGGTGCGGCGGATCATCCTCAGGCAGGCCCGCCGTGCAGCAGCACGGGCAGCGTGCGGGGGCCGTTGGCGATGAAGGACCCCGATCCCAAAATCTCCTCGAGGGACCGCGTCAGCCGCATGCCGGGGAACCGGTCGAAGAGCCGGGGCAGCGCGATGCCCGCCTCCAGTCGGGCCAGCGGCGCACCGAGACAGTGGTGGACGCCGTGCCCGAACGCCAGGTGCTCCCGCCGCTCGCGCAGCGCGTCGAACTCCAGCGCGTCCTGACCGTGCTGGTCCGGGTCCTGCCCCGCGGCCGTGTACGAGACCAGGATCGCGTCGCCCTGACGGATCGTCACCCCGGTCAGGTCGATGTCCTCGGTGGCGAACCGCAGCGGCATGTGCGCGACCGGACCGTGCAGCCGCAGCGCCTCCTCGACGACGTCCTGCCAGCTCGCCCTGCCTGCCCGGAGGTGGTCCAACTGCTTGGGGCGGGAGAGCAGTTCGAGAATCGCGCTGCCCAGCAGATTGGCGGTGGTCTCGTGCCCGGCACCGATCATCAGCATGAGGGTGTCGACCAGTTCGCGCTCGTTCAGCCGCTCGCCGTCGTCGTCCCGTACGGAGATCAGGGCTGAGGCCAGGTCCTGCCCGGGATGGGAGCGCTTGTGCCTCACCAGATCGGCGAGGACCTCGTACATGGCGTGTCCACGGGCCTGGATGTCCTCGATGGTGCCCGGGTTGCGGAAGAAGTCGTCCATCATCCGCATCAGCACGGCGCCGACGTCCTCCGGGACCCCGAACAGTCTGCAGATGACCTGGAACGGCAGCGGATGGGTGAACTCGGCGCGCAGATCGACGGTCTCGCCCTCGGGCAGTGAGCCCAGCTTGCCGAGCATCTCCTCGACCGTCTCCTCGACCGCGGGCTCCAGCGACTTCGTCCGGCGCGCCGTGAACGCGCCCGCGACCAGCCGGCGCAGCCGGGAATGGTCCGTGCCGTACGCCGTGAGCATGTTCTCCACGGAGACCCAGGGGTACAGGGGCCACTCGGGGGTGATCACGCCGTCGCGGAAGGCCGGCCAGTGGCGCCGGGGGTCCTTGGACACCCGAGGGTCGGTCAGCAGCCGCTTGATCACGTCGTGCCGGGTCACCGACCAGGCGGGTACGCCACCGGGAAGTTCCACGAGCGCGGCGGGCCCCATGCGGCGGAGCGTCGCGGCCTCGTCCGCGAGAGCGCTCCCCGTGGGATCTATCGGGTACGGACTGTGGGACATCGGTTCTCTGTTCCTCTCTTCCGTATACCGGTGTGCCGCGCGGACCACGGCCCACCGCGACGGTCCAAGGGGAGAACCGCCGCGGTGGGCCATGGGGGCTAGAGGGCGCCCGCGCCCGGGGCCGGCGGAAGGTTGTAGTTGGCGCGGAAGGTGTTGCCGGGGTCGTGGACGGCCTTGAGCCGGGTCAGCCGCTCGAAGTCGGAGGCGTCGAAGGCGGAACGCACCTGCTCCGGGCCGGCGTTCTCGCCGATCCCCATGAAGTTGAGGAACCGGCCCGTCGTCCGGGGGGCCACGGCGCTGAACAGCTGCTGATGCACGGGTCGTACGGTCTCCGGCGTGAACGGCCCGACCAGCGGTGAGAGCACGTAGAGCAGATACCGCGCGTCCCGGTGTCCGACGGCGTTCGGCGCGCCCTGGGGGCGGGCGAGGGCGCCCCCGAGGTGGCGCAGCTCGACGACGCACATCACGGGTGCGTCCGGGCCGACTGTCCTGAGGATGGTCGTCACGTCGGATGCGGTCAGCTCGCTGAGCATGGCGTCCTCCGCGTACCACGGCATGGGCATCGGGGGGTCGTTGTGGATGAGGGCGCTCCCGGTGTACGGCATTTCGCCGAGAGTCTCGAGCAGTCGGGGGCCGACCGCCTTGAGAGGGGCGACAAGCCGCTCACCCTCCTCGGCGCTGCCCGTGTAGGCGATCCTGACGTGGGCGACGTACCGGCCGCGCAGCGGCTCGGGCACGACCGGCGCGTCCGGGACCGGGATGAGCGCGACGGAGGAGTTCATGGTGTCGGGGACGGTCGTGGTCCATTCCCGCCAGGCGGTCAGGACG
>RBWT01000243.1 GCA_004010275.1 Streptomyces huasconensis | reverse complement strand
CCCGCGCCCCCTAACGGGGCCGTTCCTTGGCTGCGGGTGCGTGGGGGTTGCTCGCGCAGTTCCCCGCGCCCCTGACGGGGCGTTGGTTGTTCGGCTGCGGGTTGGTTCATGGTTGCTCGCGCCGTTCCCCGCGCCCCTTACGGGGCGTTGTCGACTGCGGGTCGTTCGTGGTTGGTCGCGCAGTTCCCCGCGCCCCTTACGGGGGCGTTCCTAGGGGGCCCGTGGTCAGTTCGCCGGCCTCAGGTGCACGATGTCGCCTGCTCCTACCGGCTCCTGTACGCCCGCCTCCGTCGCGAGGACCAGGCGGCCGTCGCCGTCCACCGCTACCGCCTCTCCTACGATCGCCCGGTCGCCCGGGAGTTCCGCCCGTACGCGGCGGCCCAGCGTCGCGCAGCCCGCCGCGCACGCCTCCTGGAGGCGGGAGGCGGCCGGGTCGCCGCCTGCCCCGCGCCATACGCCGTACCACTGCTCCAGCGAACGCAGCACCGCCCGCAGCAGCGGATCGCGGTCCGTCGTGGTCGCCCCGGCGAGCGCCAGCGAACCCGCCGTCGGCACCGGCAGCTCGTCCTCGCGGAGCGTGACGTTGAGGCCGATGCCGATGACCACGCCGCCGCCGGAGCCCCCGGCCGCCCCCGCACGCTCCGCGAGGATGCCGCCCGCCTTGCGCTCCTGGTCACCCACGGTCACCAGGAGGTCGTTGGGCCACTTGAGTGCCGTGTCCACGCCGGCCACCCGTGAGAGCCCCGTCGCGACGGCGACGCCCGTGAGCAGCGGCAGCCACCCCCACCGCTCGACGGGCACCTCGGCGGGCTTGAGCAGGACCGAGAAGAAGAGTCCGGAGCGGGCGGGCGCCGACCACCGCCGGTCCAGGCGTCCGCGCGCCGCGCTCTGCTCCTCGGCGACGAGCACGGCGCCCTCGGCGAGGCCGTCCGCCCGCGCCACGAGGTCGGTGTTGGTGGACCCGGTGCGGGGCACCACGTCCAGGGAGGACCACAGCCCGCCCTCCCGCAGCAGCGTCCGCCGCAGAGAGGCGGCGTTCAGGGGCGGGCGGTCGAGGTCGGACCAGCGGTTGTCTTCAGCATGTGACGGCGTCATGCAAGCCACCCTAGGTGTGGTAAACGCCGCACTGCCGAACCGTATCCGCGCCGATACGCTACGGGTCAGTAGCCAGCCGTAAGCCGCATACGCACCTTTGAGCAGGCAGGGAGCCGCATCCCTATGTCCGAGACCGACATCCACACGACCGCCGGCAAGCTCGCGGACCTCCAGCGCCGCATCGAGGAGGCGAAGCACGCGGGGTCGGCCCGCGCGGTCGAGAAGCAGCACGCCAAGGGCAAGCTGACGGCGCGTGAGCGGATCGAACTGCTCCTCGACGAGGGCTCCTTCGTGGAGTTCGACGAGTTCGCGCAGCACCGCTCGACCAGCTTCGGCCTGGAGAACAACCGCCCCTACGGCGACGGCGTGGTGACCGGTTACGGCACCGTCGACGGCCGCCCCGTCGCCGTCTTCTCGCAGGACTTCACGGTCTTCGGCGGTGCGCTCGGCGAGGTCTTCGGGCAGAAGATCGTCAAGGTCATGGACTTCGCCCTGAAGACGGGCTGCCCGGTCATCGGCATCAACGACTCCGGTGGCGCCCGCATCCAGGAGGGCGTCATGGCCCTCGGCATGTACGGGGAGATCTTCCGCCGGAACACGCACGCCTCCGGTGTCATCCCGCAGATCAGCCTGGTCGTCGGGCCCTGCGCGGGCGGCGCGGTCTACTCCCCCGCGATCACCGACTTCACGGTGATGGTCGACCAGACCTCGCACATGTTCATCACCGGCCCCGACGTCATCAAGACGGTCACCGGCGAGGACGTCGGCTTCGAGGAGCTGGGCGGCGCCCGCACGCACAACGCCACGTCGGGCGTGGCGCACCACATGGCGGGCGACGAGAAGGACGCCATCGAGTACGTCAAGTCGCTGCTGTCCTACCTGCCCTCGAACAACCTCAGCGAGCCGCCCGCCTTCCCCGAGGAGGCGGACCTCGCGCCCACGGACGAGGACCGCGCCCTCGACACGCTGATCCCGGACAGCGCGAACCAGCCGTACGACATGCACGCCGTGATCGAACACGTCCTGGACGACAACGAGTTCTTCGAGACGCAGCCGCTGTTCGCGCCGAACATCCTCACCGGCTTCGGCCGCGTCGAGGGCCACCCGGTGGGCATCGTCGCCAACCAGCCGATGCAGTTCGCCGGCTGCCTGGACATCGACGCCTCCGAGAAGGCCGCGCGGTTCGTGCGCACCTGTGACGCCTTCAACGTGCCGGTGCTGACCTTCGTGGACGTGCCGGGCTTCCTGCCGGGCGTCGAGCAGGAGCACACGGGCATCATCCGGCGCGGCGCGAAGCTCATCTACGCCTACGCCGAGGCCACCGTCCCGCTCATCACGATCATCACGCGCAAGGCGTTCGGCGGCGCGTACGACGTCATGGGCTCCAAGCACCTGGGCGCCGACCTGAACCTCGCCTGGCCGACCGCGCAGATCGCGGTGATGGGCGCGCAGGGCGCGGTGAACGTCCTGCACCGCCGCACCATCGCCGCGGCCGGTGACGAGGCGGCCCAGGAGGAGCGGCGGGCGCAGCTCATCCAGGAGTACGAGGACGCGCTGCTCAACCCGTACACCGCGGCGGAGCGCGGCTACATCGACGCGGTGATCATGCCGTCGGAGACCCGCTCGCACCTCGTGCGGGGCCTGCGGCAGCTGCGTACGAAGCGGGAGTCCCTGCCCCCGAAGAAGCACGGCAACATCCCCCTCTAGTCCCCCAGGGAGCGGTCATGATCAAGGTCGTACGGGGCAACCCGACCCCGGAGGAGCTGGCCGCCGCACTGGCGGTGGTCCAGGCGCGCGCCGCGGCGGTGGCCGGCACACCGTCCGGCGCGCCCGCGCCCCCCGCCGCGTGGGCCGACCCCGCCCGGGTGGCCCGCCACCGGCTGCCCGCGCCCGGCCCCACGGCGTGGGGACGCACGTACTGGCCCGGCTAGGCGGTTCGGGCCGGGGAAGTTGAGTACGCGTACTCAGGCGTCCCCGGCCGCCCGGCCGCAGTATCGAAGCCATGCTGTGGTCGGACCCGGAGAACAACCCGCCCAAGGACATGCGGGACATGCAGGCGAAGATGCGCCGTGCGGGCTTCGTCCTCGCCCTCGCCATGGTGATCGCGATGTTCGTGCTGGGCATCCACTGAGCCTCCGCCGAGCGCCGCACCCGCGGCGGGCGGGCGCTCGCTACGCTGACCGGCATGAGTGATCAGCAACGCCGCCGTCTCGTGCTCGCCTCGCAGTCCCCCGCACGCCTCGGCCTGCTCCGGCAGGCGGGCCTCGCCCCCGAGGTGATCGTCAGCGGCGTCGACGAGGACAAGGTCTCCGCGCCGACCCCCGCCGAACTCGCCCTCGCCCTGGCCGAGGCCAAGGCCTCCGTCGTCGCCGCGCGGCCCGAGGTCAAGGGCGCGCTGGTCATCGGCTGCGACTCGGTCCTGGAGCTGGACGGCCGGGCGCTCGGCAAGCCCGCCGACGCCGAGGAGGCGACCGCCCGCTGGCAGGACATGCGGGGCCGCGCGGGCGTCCTCCAGACGGGGCACTGCGTCTACGACACCGCCTCCGGGAGGTACGCGTCGGGGACGGCCTCGACGGTCGTCCGGTTCGGTGACCCCTCCGACGAGGAGATCGCCGCGTACGTCGCGAGCGGTGAACCGCTGCACGTGGCGGGCGCCTTCACCCTGGACGGCCGCTCGGCGCCGTTCATCGACGGCATCGAGGGCGACCACGGCAACGTCATCGGCCTCTCCCTGCCGCTGCTGCGCCGCCTGCTGGGGCAACTGGGCGTCGGCATCACGGAGTTGTGGGCGTAGGTCCGGCGGCGGCTGCCGGGACGCCGCCCTCGCGCCCCCGCTTCTCGTACGCCACGAGCGTGAGGACGATCAGGCCGAGGACGGCCATCATGAAGGCGAAGGCGGGCCAGCCCACCGGGCCGACGCAGAAGGCGCCGAGAACGCCGTGCACGACGGCGCAGCTGATCAGCAGCAGGCGCCCGAAGCGGCCGGGGGCGCGGTCCCGGGCGCCGGTGAGGGCCAGGACGAGGCCGCACAGCAGGAAGTAGCCGCCGAAGAGGGCCCCGCCGATCCACGTCGAGACGGTCATCGCGTGTGGATCGAGGCCGGCCAGGGACATGCGCTGCTTGTCGACGACCAGGCCGAGGAACCAGTTGAGCAGCGCGATGCCGACCGCCTCCGCGAGGAGAACGATCGCGCCCACCCAGGCCACCGGTCTGCGCGCCATGGCGCCCACCCTCTTCCCGCTTCGTGTGTTACCGCTGGTACGTCGAGCCAACGGGCACGCTACTCACCGGTAAAGCGGGGGACAAGGCTCCGGTCGCAGGCAAAGAATCATTGGGCCATTCGTAGGGACTCCACAAAGAAAGCGGGCGTGCCGCAGCGCGGCTTCACAGAGACCTTGACCACACCGGAGGACTAGGCTGCCTCGAAGGAACCCTGCGTACCGTGGTACGACAAGGGTTTTCGCGGGACGAGGGGACCTCGCATCACACTCCGTGTGGGCAAGCTCACCCGTGGGGACGGGTCGTAAGGCCGTGTCGGCAGTCCCTAAACTCGGCTTGTTTCAAGGAGGGAGCCATCGTGCGCAAGGTGCTCATCGCCAACCGTGGCGAAATCGCTGTCCGCGTTGCTCGGGCATGCCGGGATGCAGGGATCGCGAGCGTAGCCGTCTACGCAGACCCCGACCGGGACGCTCTGCACGTCCGGGCGGCCGATGAGGCGTTCGCGCTGGGCGGTGACACTCCGGCCACCAGCTACCTGGACATCTCCAAGGTGCTGGCGGCGGCCAAGGACTCGGGGGCGGACGCGATCCACCCCGGTTACGGCTTCCTTTCGGAGAACGCCGACTTCGCGCAGGCCGTCATCGACGCGGGCCTGAACTGGATCGGCCCGCCGCCGCAGGCCATCCGCGACCTGGGCGACAAGGTCGCCGCGCGGCACATCGCGCAGCGCGCCGTGCCCCGCTCGTCGCGGGCACCCCGGACCCGGTCTCCGGCGCCGACGAGGTCGTCGCCTTCGCCGAGGAGCACGGGCTGCCCATCGCCATCAAGGCCGCGTTCGGCGGTGGCGGGCGCGGCCTGAAGGTCGCCCGCACCCTCGAAGAGTCCCGGAGCTGTACGACTCGGCGGTGCGCGAGGCCGTGGCGGCCTTCGGCCGCGGCGAGTGCTTCGTGGAGCGCTACCTCGACAAGCCCCGGCACGTGGAGACCCAGTGCCTGGCCGACAAGCACGGCAACGTGGTCGTCGTCTCCACCCGTGACTGCTCGCTCCAGCGCCGGCACCAGAAGCTGGTGGAGGAGGCCCCGGCGCCGTTCCTCTCCGAGGCGCAGGTCGCGGAGTTGTACGCCTCGTCCAAGGCGATCCTCAAGGAGGCCGGCTACGTCGGCGCGGGCACCGTCGAGTTCCTCGTCGGCATGGACGGCACGATCTCCTTCCTGGAGGTCAACACCCGTCTCCAGGTGGAGCACCCGGTCACCGAGGAGGTCGCCGGCATCGACCTGGTCCGCGAGATGTTCCGCATCGCCGACGGCGAGGAGCTGGGTTACGGCGACCCCGAACTGCGCGGCCACTCCTTCGAGTTCCGCATCAACGGCGAGGACCCGGGCCGCAACTTCCTGCCCGCGCCCGGCACGGTGACGAAGTTCGAGGCCCCCTCCGGTCCCGGTGTCCGCCTGGACGCGGGCGTCGAGTCCGGCTCGGTCATCGGCCCGGCCTGGGACTCGCTCCTGGCCAAGCTGATCGTGACCGGCGCGACGCGCGAGCAGGCGCTCCAGCGTGCCGCCCGCGCACTCGCGGAGTTCAACGTGGAGGGCATGGCCACCGCCATCCCGTTCCACCGCGCCGTCGTCCAGGACCCGGCGTTCGCGCCCGAACTGACCGGCTCCAGCGACCCGTTCACGGTCCACACCCGGTGGATCGAGACCGAGTTCGTCAACGAGATCCCGCCCTTCAACGCGCCCGCCACGGACGCCGAGTCCGACGAGGAGCCGGGCCGCGAGACGGTGGTCGTCGAGGTCGGCGGCAAGCGTCTTGAGGTCTCGCTCCCCTCCTCCCTCGGCATGACGATCGCGCGCACCGCCGCGGCGGGCGGCGCCGCCGCCAAGCGCCGCGCCGCCAAGAAGTCCGGCCCGACCGCTTCCGGCGACACCCTCGCCTCGCCCATGCAGGGCACGATCGTCAAGATCGCGGTCGAGGAGGGCCAGGAGGTCAAGGAGGGCGACCTCGTCGTCGTCCTGGAGGCCATGAAGATGGAACAGCCCCTGAACGCCCACAGGTCGGGCACGATCAAGGGCCTCACGGCGGAGGTCGGCGCGAGCCTGACCTCCGGCGCGGTGATCTGCGCCGGGGTGGAGTGCACGCCGATGCCCTCGGCGACGACGCGCAGGCCGCGGGCGAGGTTCTCGGCGCTGGGGCGGCGGTCCGGGTTCTTGTCCAGGCAGCGCTCTATGACCGTCCACAACGGGTCGGGGACGGTCGAGGGGCGGCGCGGTTCGGCGCTGAGGTGCTGGTGCAGGACCTCCAGGGCCGAGCCCCCGCCGAACGGCGGACGGCCGGTGACCAGCTCGTACAGCAGGATGCCCGCGCCGTAGATGTCGACGGCGCTGGTCTGCGGGCGGCCCTCGGCGGACTCCGGCGCGACGTACGCGGGCGTGCCGACGAACTCCTGGGTGCGGGTGAGCCCCGGGGAGTCGGCGAGGCGCGCGATGCCGAAGTCGGTGAGCATCGGGTGCATGCCCCCGGCATCCTGCTTGAGCAGGACGTTCGCCGGCTTCAGGTCGCGGTGTACGACGCCGTCGGCGTGGCTCGCGGCGAGGGCGTCGGCGATCTGGGCGGTCAGCAGGGCCGCCGCGACCGGCGTGAACGGGCCGTTCTCGCGCAGGTAGCGGTGCAGGTCGGGGCCGTCGACCAGGTCCATGACCAGGGCGAGGAGGTCGCCCTCGACGACGAGGTCGCGCGTCCTGACGATGTTCTCGTGGGTCAGCCTGAGCAGGACGGACCGCTCCCGGAGGAAGCGCATCACGACGTCCGCGTCGTTGGCGAGTTCTTCCTTGAGGACCTTGATCGCGACCGTCTCGCCGGGCTGGCCGGGAACGGCCGCCTCGGCCCCCGCGGTCTCCCGCTGGCGAGCTCGCCAGACGGTGCCCGTGGCGCCGCGTCCGAGCGGCTCCTCGAGCAGGTACTTGCTGCCTACCGGCCGCACGTCATGCGCTCCCTGCTGGTCTGGCTGGTCCCCGCCGGACGTTGGTCCTGTCCGGTCCGGTCCGGGGGGCTGTCGCTGTCCGAAGGTGTCCGAAGGTGTTCCGACCCACTGTAGTGCTGCCGCGGGGGCCGCCGGCCGATCGGAATCCGACCGTTCTCTTGTCGGTTCCCTTGTCCGTTCTCTTGTCCGAGGGGAAGACGCCTGCCCGTGGCCATTGGTTGCCGCAGCGTCGTCCGCAACGGTCCAAGCAGGCACTTTTCCGAGCAGAGCCGACCAATCAAGATCACTTACCGGTGGCCGCCGGGCGTGTTGTCGGCGGCAGGTGCGAAGATGCCTCCCGTACTGGCCGACGTGCCCGTGTGCGGTGGGGGGAAACACAGCGCGAGTCCCCGTGCCGGGCGCCCAGCGCAGAAGGGACCGCTGACGGCGATGCAGATCCGGCTGACCGTCCTCGGGCCGCGCAGCGGCCAGACCGAGCAGCAAGGCCGCCCGGCCGGGGCGGCGGGGGGCCACGGCTCCTGTGACGTCCTGGTCACCGCCCCCGCAGGGGACGCGCTCGCCGCCGTCGCCTCGGGCCTCGCCACGGCCGTCGCGGGCAGCGACAGCCCCCTCGTGCTGTACGCGGGCCCGGAGCGCCTGGACGCCCAGCGGTGCACGCTCGGTGAGCCCCCCTTGCTCGACGGCGCGGTGCTCCGGCTGGGCGCGCCCGCCGAGCCGGGGCCCGAACCGGCCGGTGCGGCGGCGCAGTTGCACGTGGTGGCGGGTCCCGACGCGGGCGGCGTCCATCTGCTGCACGGCGGTCAGATCCGGGTCGGCCGCTCCGCGGACGCGGACGTTCCGCTGGACGACCCCGACGTCTCCCGGATGCACTGCGCGGTCACCCTCGCGGCGGACGGCCTCGTCACGGTCACGGACCTCGGCTCGACGAACGGCACGTCCGTGGACGGCGGGGAGGTCACCGACCGTCCCGTGCGGCTCGCCCCCGGCTCTCTGCTGCGCATCGGCGAGTCGGCGCTCCGACTGGCGGACGGCGCCCTCGCCCCGGCCCTCACGACCGCCCCGGACGGCGAGGGCCACGTGCGCGTGCGGACCGCCGAGACGCCTCAGCCGGCGTTCCCGGCCCCGTCCGCGCAGGGCCCCGCCCCGCACACGTACGGCTCGGCACGGTGGGGAGCGGCGGTCGGCGACGGCACGGCCGGGGCGTACGGAGCTCGACGTGTACGGCGGCACCCCGGGGGCGTACGGCGACGACCCGAGCGCCCCGCCCGCCCAGGGCGCGCCCCCCGACGAGGCCACCCGTGTCGGGACACCCCTGCGGGGGGACGACGGTCCCGCGCGGCCTGCGCAGGCGCGGCGGCCTCTCCGCCTGGGCGCGGCGGCTGACGGGCGGCCGGGACAGCGGCCACGACCAGGGCGCGCACGCCGACCCCGGGGAGTACGACGACGCGTACGGCAGCGGTTTCACTGGCTTCGGCGCCCCCGAGCCCACCCCCGAGGAACTGGCCGTGGCCGCCGCCGCGCGGACGCCCGAGTCCTGGCCGGACCCCGCCACCCTGCTGCTCACCGCGCTCGGCCCGGGCCCCCGCCTGTGGGAGCGCGGTCCGGACCACCCGGAGTCCCTCGCGGTGCGGCTCGGCACGGTCGACCGGGTGGGCCCCGACGACGGGGGGCCGCTGCCCGCCGTACCCGTCACCGTGAGCCTGCGCGAGGCGGGCGCGCTCGGCCTCGCCGGGCCCCGGGAGCGGCTGACCGGGCTGGCCAGGGCGGTCGTCGCCCAGCTCGCCGCGCTGCACTCCCCCGACTGCCTGGAGATCGTGCTGATCAGCACGGACCGCGCGCGCACCACCGCGGAGCGCACCGCGGAGTGGGCCTGGCTCGGCTGGCTCCCCCATCTGCGGCCCACGCACGGCCAGGACTGCCGCCTCCTGCTCGCCTACGACCGCGACCAGGCGGCGGCGAGCACGACGAGCTGATCCGCCGCCTGGACGACCGCATCGCGGACAGCGCGGCCGACGCGGGCGTGAGTGACAGCGGCGGGGCGGCCGTCGCGGAGCCCGCGTCCCGGACCGTCGTCATCGTCGTCGCGACCCCGGTTCGGCCGGGCTGCGCGAGGCCGCCGTCCGGCTCGCCGGTGAGGGTGCGCGGGCCGGCGTCCACGTCGTGTGTCTCGCCGAGACCGAGGCCGCCTCGCCCGCGTCGCCCGTCCTGGACACGTACGAGGCCGCCTGTTCCGTCTCGCCCCCCTTCCGCGCGTGCGTGCCGTGGCGCTGCTCAGCGGGGACGTGGGCGACGGCGCTGCGGCTGATGCGGACGGCGGGCGGACGCCCCGCCGGGCACGGCACCGTCGCCGCGCTGGACGCGGTGTCGCGGGCCTGGGCCGAGCGGTTCGCGCGGGCGCTGGCGCCGCTGCGGACGGACGGCACGGCCGGTGAGGGGCACGCGCGCGTGTCCGCGCCGCTGCCCCAAGCGGGCAGACTGCTGGACGAGTTGGGCCTCGCCCGGGCCACGCCCGCCTCACTGATGGCGCGGTGGGCGGCGGCCGCGGACGACCCGGAGGCGCTCGGCGGCCGCGCCACCGCCGTGCTCGGCGCGGGGCCGCGCGCGCGTCGCTCGGAC
>RBWT01000242.1 GCA_004010275.1 Streptomyces huasconensis | reverse complement strand
CGGGGAGGGCGGACAGCAGCGTCAGGGTGCCCCCGGCAGGGGCAGGGCGGTCAGTCCCGCGACGGTGCCGGTTCCGCCGGGGGCGGCGCCGGGGCGGGGCGCGCACGCCGCGGCCGCTCCGGTGGCGGCGCCCAGGGAGGCCGCCGCAGCGCGGCATGACACCCCCGGGGAGGCCAGGGCCCGGCCCAGGCCTCCCCACCCCCGCAGTTCGGCCCGAAGCCCCGCGGGACAATGGTGAGCCGTACCGTACGAGGAAGTTCTCAAGGAGCCCGCCCGATGCCACCGGAGCGCGAACGCGTCGCGTTGCCCCTGTTGCAGGACGACCGCGCCGCCCTGCGCGCCGACTGCGGCAACTGCTTCGGCCTCTGCTGTGTGGCCCTCGCCTTCTCCGCGTCCTCCGACTTCGCGCAGAACAAGGCCGCGGGCAAGCCGTGCGGCAACCTTCAGGCGGACTTCCGCTGCGGCGTCCACCGCGAGCTTCCGGCCAAGGGCTACCGGGGCTGCACTGTGTACGACTGCTTCGGCGCGGGCCAGCACGTATCGCAGGACACCTTCGGCGGCCGCGACTGGCGCGCGGACCCGGCCACCGCCCGGCAGATGTTCGAGGTCTTCCCGGTCATGCGGCAACTCCACGAACTCCTCTGGTACCTGACCGAGGCGCTCACGCTGCCGCAGACCAAGCCGATCCGCTCCGACCTGCGCACATGCCTCGCCCGGACCGAGGAGCTGGCCCAGGGCACCCCCGAGGCCCTCACCGGGACCGACGTCGCGGCGCACCGCCAGGACGTCAACGTCCTCCTGCTGCGCACCAGCGAACTCGTGCGCAAGGGCGTCGGCGGCAAGAAGAAGGACCGCCGAGGGGCGGACCTCTTCGGCGCGCGGCTCAAGGGCGCCGACCTCAGGGGCGCGAACCTGCGCGGCGCCTACCTCATCGCCGCCGACCTGCGCGACGCCGACCTGCGGACGGCCGACCTGATCGGCGCCGACCTGCGCGACGCGGACCTGCGGGGCGCCGACCTCACCGGCGCCCTCTTCCTGACGCAGACGCAGGTGAACGCCGCCCGGGGAGACGCCCGCACGAAGCTCCCCGGCACGCTCGACCGCCCCGGCCACTGGTCCGCGCCGTAAGCCACGGCTAGGCGTCGCACTCCAGGACCGTGCGGCACAGCGCGCACCGCGCCCGTACCCGCCCCCGCGCCGGCACCCGAATCCGCTGGAGGCAGGTGGGGCAAGGGAACGACACCCGCAGCGCCCCGAGTCCGTCGGAGGAGAACGCGTACGTCCCGTCCCCGGGGCCCGTCCCGTGCTCGCGTGCGTACCGCCGGTCCTTCGCGTACCGCCGCCTGCCGGCCCACCCGGCGGCCGTCAGCGGCGGCTGCTGCTCGTCGCGGCGGGCCTGGGCGAGGCCCTTGGTGTACGCCGTGTACGCCTGGGCGCTGGTGAACCACGTCTCCGGCGCCTCGCCGAAGGCCAGCGCCCGCTTGGCGAGGACGTAGCCGAACTCCTCCGGGGTGAGGTAGCCGAGCTTCTGCGAGGAGACGCCGTCCTCGCGGTAGGCGTCAAGCAGCAGCCAGCCGGCGCCGAGGTACGCGGCGGCGGTGTCGGTGAGGATCTCGTTGTCGCGGGTGCCGGGGAACGACAGGTCGAGCCGGTGCAGGTACACGTGCATGACCTCGTGGGCGAGCGCCGCGCCGATGTCGCGCCGGTGGGTGCGGAAGCGGTCGTTCAGCTCGATGAAGTACTCGGGTCCCGCGGTCAGTTCGACGTTCGCGGCGTGCTCCATCCCCCGGAAGCTGACGATCACGCGGGCGTCGGGCAGGCGCAGGTGCCGCACCATCTCCCGGGCCACCCGCTGCACCCCCAGATGCAGGTCGTCCTGGTCGCCGAAGGCCACGTCGGCGGGGGCGACGCTGGTGTCGAAGGTGCGGACGGTGTCGTACGAGAGGCGTCGGTACAGCGCGGTGAGGGCGGCGCGCACGGTCTCCAGGTGGGGGTAGCCGTGCACGACAGGGCCGCCGCCGACCGTCATGTCCGTACCCCCTGATGTCAGCCATCGGGACAGTGGAACCCGGCTCCACTGTAAGCGGGCCGCGGGCCCCGGGAGCGGACCGCGCGGCGAGCGATGGCCGGAAACCGCCCCTTGTCCTGAGCGGACACCGATCTCCATAATCCGCAACAACGCTTTGTCGGGCTCATGCCATCCGGGCGGTCGAAACGGGCGGCAAGGGCCTGCCCTCGCGCGTGCTCCCCTCATCAACCCCCCACGAAGGGCAGTCAATTGAAGACCAAGCTGCGTGGAGTCAAGAGAGCCGCCACCCTCGGCACGATCGCGCTCGCCGCCCTGAGCCTGCAGCCCGTGGCCGCGTCCGCCGCCCCCGCCCCGGGGCCCCAGCCGGGTGAGCGTGTCGTCGGAGGGACCCCCGCCAAGCAGGGTGAGTTCCCGTTCATGGTCCGTCTGTCGATGGGCTGCGGCGGCTCCCTGTACGCCAAGAACATCGTGCTGACCGCGGCCCACTGCGTCGACGGCTCCGGCAACAACACCAGCATCACCGCCACCGCCGGCGTCGTGGACCTCCGGAGCTCCGCCGCGATCAAGGTGAAGTCCACCAAGGTCCTCCAGGCCCCCGGCTACAACGGCAAGGGCAAGGACTGGGCGCTCATCAAGCTGGCCAAGCCCATCGACCTGCCCACGCTGAAGATCGCCAAGGACACCAAGTACAACAAGGGCGACTTCACCGTCGCGGGCTGGGGCGCCGACCGGGAAGGCGGCGCCCAGCAGCGCTACCTCCTCAAGGCGACCGTCCCGTTCGTCAGCGACGCCGACTGCAAGGCCGCGTACGGCGCCGACCTCACGCCCGGGGAGGAGATCTGCGCGGGCAACCTCGCCCAGGGCGGCATCGACACCTGCCAGGGCGACTCCGGCGGCCCCATGTTCCGCAAGGACGAGGCCGGCGCGTTCATACAGGTCGCATCGTCAGCTGGGGCAACGGCTGCGCCCGGCCGAAGTTCCCCGGCGTCTACACCGAGGTGTCGACGTTCGCCGCGGACATAGAGAAGGCGGCGGCGGGTCTGTGACGTCCCGCTGACTCGGTGCGGGGCACCCGGGCCACCCGGGCCCGGGCGTCCCGCCATCCGCAGCTAAGTCCAACACCTGTCCCCGCTTTGTCCATAGGCGCCCCCGCACCGCCCGGCGCATCGTGATCGGCACCGATTCCGTCCCATGGAGGGGTGCCGCATGCCGCCGTCAGACAGGTCAGGGCCGAGCCGCAGAGCCGTCGTCGCCACCGGTGCGCTCGCCGGGGTGGGAGCCGCCCTCAAAGCGGGCCCGGCCGCGTACGCCAAGGCCGCGTCCGCGCAGCCTCCGCCACCCGAAGTGATCCTGCGCTCGCGCCAGTTGGACGTACGCGTCGCCACCGCCTTCCCGCGCGTCATCGCCTACACCGACCGCGCGAGCGGCGCCGTCCTGCACGGAGCCACCGACGCCGCCACCACGGTCCTGATCGACGAGACCGCGCACACCCCCCAGGTGACCGCCTCGGCGGACGACGCCCGCATCACGTACGCACTCGCCTTCGAGGGCGGCACCCGCATCGACGTCGAGATCGCCGTCGAGGGACGCCACGTCCACTGGCGCGTCACGAAGATCGCCGACACGGACGAGCTGCGCGTCGGCACCCTGCGCATCCCCGGCCTCACCCTGCTCGCCGTCCGCGGCGACCAGCCCGGCGCCGCCCTCCTGGCCGCCAAGGTGCAGCTCGACAAGGCCAAGAGCGGCGACACCCTCATCCGGCCGGACCAGGACACGCCCGCCGCGGCGCCCACCGGATGCGCGTACGCCGTCGTCGCACACGACCGGCTCGGCGGCGCGATCGAGACGAACACCTGCTACGACAAACCCACCGGCGCGGCCGGGACCACCTGGGACAACGGCCGGCTGTGGCACGAGACGGTCAGGACCGGCGGCCGCGTGGAGGTGCGGCTGACCCCGGGACAGTGGACCCACCGGGCCGCCACCGCGCCCGTGGCCGCCACCGAACCCCTGCCCTACGCCACCGTCGTCATCACCGGCGACCGCAACGGCGACGGCAAGGTCGACTGGCAGGACGCCGCGATCGCCTTCCGCGACATCATGGTCACCCCGCTCGGCGCCGACGAACAGCACCTGCGGGTCGTCCCGCACATCCCCTTCAACTTCGCCTCCCAGGCCACCAACCCCTTCCTCGCCACCCTCGACGACGTCAAGCGCATCCACCTCGCCACCGACGGCCTGCGCCAGTACACGCTCCTCAAGGGCTACCAGTCCGAAGGCCACGACTCCGCCCACCCCGACTACGCGGGCAACCACAACACCCGCGCGGGCGGCCTCGACGACCTCAACACCCTCGTCCACGAGGGCAGGAAGTGGCACAGCGACTTCGGCGTGCACGTCAACGCCACCGAGTCCTACCCCGTCGCCCGCGCCTTCTCCGAGAAACTCGTCGACAAGGACAACAAGCAGTGGGACTGGCTCGACCAGAGCTACCGCATCGACCAGCGCCGCGACCTGGTCTCCGGAGACATCATCCGACGCTTCGCCGACCTGCGCGCCGAGACCGACCCGGCACTCAACACCCTCTACATCGACGTCTTCCGCGAGTCCGGCTGGACCTCCGACCGCCTCCAGCGGGCCCTGCGCGACCAGGGCTGGACCATCACCACCGAATGGGGCCACGGCTTCGAACGCTCGGCAGTCTGGTCGCACTGGGCCACCGAGACCGACTACGGCGGCGACACCTCACGCGGCATCAACTCCCGCCTGATCCGCTTCGTCCGCAACCACCAGAAGGACGTCTTCGCCGACAAGTGGCCGGCCCTCCTCGGCATCGCCCGCATGGGCAACTTCACCGGCTGGGTCGGCAAGACCGACTGGCACGCCTTCCACGACCTCATCTGGACCCACTCGCTGCCCGCCAAGTACCTCCAGGCGTACCCCATCAAGACATGGGACGAGCACGAGATCACCTTCTTCGGCCCCGCCCGGACCACCGTCTCCGACGCCCACGAAGGCAAGCGGCGCATCACCACCGACGGACGCGTCGTCTACGAAGCGGGCCGCTACCTCCTGCCCTGGGAGCCCCGCAAGGCCACAGATCCCGCCAAGCTCTACCACTACAACCCCTCCGGCGGGCCCAGCACCTGGCGCCTCCCGCGCGCGTGGGCGGGCCGCTCCCGCGTCGCCCTGTACCGGCTCACCGACCAGGGCAGGGTCTTCGCGTCGTACGTCCCCGTGCGCGGCGGCCAGGTCACCCTCGACGCCGAGCCGAAGCAGCCCTACGTCCTCTACCGCGAGCGCGCCGCCGCCCGCGACCCGAAGTGGGGCCAGGGGACACCGCTGCACGACCCGGGCTTCCACTCCGGCTCCCTGAAGGAGTGGCGGGTCAGCGGGCCCGCCACCGTGAAGCGCAGCGCCCTCGGCGACTACGAACTGGTCATCGGCGCGGGCGGCGCCGCCTCCGTCGGACAGCGCCTCGCCCGCCTCAAGGCCGGTGCGTACGTGGCGTCCGTGCAGGTCGAGGTCGGCGAGCAGGCGGGGGAGCGGCGCACGGCGTCCCTGGAGGTGCGCTCCGCCGACGGCGTCGCCGCCGCCAACCACACCGAGACCTCCACCGCCGGCAACTACGTCGCCGCCGACCGCAAGCACGGCACCCGCTTCCAGCGCATGTTCACCCGCTTCACCGTCCCCGAGGGCGGCGGCACGCCGAGCTGACGCTGCGCGGCCGCGCGGGCCACGCGCGCGTGCGCTTCGACAACGTACGGGTGGTCGCGGCCCGCCCTGTGCCGAAGCGGCCCCGCGGCACCCTCGTCCACGAGGACTTCGAGCACGTCCCGCAGGGCTGGGGCCCCTTCGTGAAGGGCGACGCGGGCGGCGCCACCGACCCGCGCACCCACATCGCCCAGCGCCACGCCCCGTACACACAGCGCGGCTGGAACGGCAAGGCCATCGACGACGTCATCGACGGCGGCAACTCCCTGAAGTCACGCGGCGAGAACACCGGCCTCATTTACCGCACAGTGCCGCACACCGTCCGCTTCACACCCGGCAGGCGCTACCGCGTCTCCTTCCGGTACGAGAACGAGAAGGCGGGCCAGTACGCCTGGATCACCGCCGTCGACGGACCCGCACCCCGCGAGACGGACCGCAAGGACCTGCCCGTCGCCACCGAACCCACCACACTCGCCTACGAGTTCACCGCCCCCGCCGACGGCGAGGCCTGGGTGGGCCTGCGCAAGACCGGCGACGACGGCGAGGCCGAGTTCGTGCTCGACGCCTTCGAGGTGACCTCCGTGACCGAGGACTGAGCGGGCGGGGGCGACCCCACGCCGGCCTCAGGACAGCGTGACCGAGGCCCCCGGGGCCGCCCCCTCCAGCTCCAGCACCCACACCTCGTTCCCGCCCTCGCGCAGCACCGGCCCCGGCACGTACAGCGACCGCTGCGGGCCGCGGGACCAGTACCGGCCCAGGTTGAAGCCGTTGACCCAGACGAAACCCCGCGTCCAGCCGGGCAGCGCGAGGGTGGCGTCACCGGGGCCGGTGACCTCGACCGTGCCCCGGTACAGGCCCGGCCGCCCCTCCCCGGCACCGGCCACCGGCACCTGCCGCACCGCCGACGCCACGTCGAACGCGTCGAGCCGCAGCCCCCGCGCCCGCACCCCGTGCAGATACTGCCGCTCGTGCAGGACACCCCCGCAGATGCCCTTGGACTCACCCGAGCGCGGCCCGTAGTTGACCCGCCCCAGCGACTCCACCGCTCCACGCGCGCGTGCCGGCCACCGGGGACTTCAGCACGGGCTCGTCCTCCGTCAGGACCCCGGCCCGCTCCCCGTCCACGTACACCACCGCCAGGTCCCGCAGCCCGCGCACGCGCAACGGGTACGGCCCGCGGCGGGCCCGGCACCATCAGCGCGTAACGCACCAGGCCCCGGTCCACGTCCAGCTCCTCGAAGGTGGGCGGCACGGCGTGCTCGACTCCGGGGTGCCGAGGCACTCCAGGACCGTGCCCAGCGGGGCCCACTCCGGGAGCGCCGCCGTGGCGGGGGAGCCGAGCACGGGCAGGGGCGGGGGCGGCTCGGGCAGGGGCCCGCTCGCGTACGGGGCGAGGACCTCCCGGAAGCGCCAGAACTTCGCCGTGGGGCGGCCGTACTCGTCGATGGGCGCGTCGTAGTCGTACGACGTGACGTCCGGCTCCAGCGGCCCGTCGTGCAGCGCGCCACCCCGGTTGGCACCCGCCCAGCCCGCGAAGTTCGTGCCTCCGTGCGCCATGTACAGGTTCACCGACGCCCCGCACTCCAGGATCTCCCGCAGCGCCGCCGCCGCGTCGTCGGCGTCCCGTACGACATGATCCGCGCCCCAGTGGTCGAACCAGCCGCACCAGAACTCCATGCACATCAACGGGCCCTTGGGCCGGTGCGCCCGCAGCGTCCCGAACCCGGCGCGCGCCGCCGAGCCGAAGTTGGCCGTCGCCAGGACGCCGGGGAGCGAACCGCCCGTCAGCATGTGGTCCTCGGGCCCGTCCGAGGTGAACAGCGGCACCCGCACACCCTCGCCGCGCAGCAGGTCGGCCAGACGGCGCAGGTACACCTGGTCCGAGCCGTAGCTCCCGTACTCGTTCTCGACCTGCACCATGATCACAGGACCGCCGTCCGCGCCGCCGTGCTGACGCGGCACGACCTCCCGCAGCAACCGGTGGAACCAGCGCTCCACATGCGCCAGATACTCCCCGTCACGGGTACGCGCGCGTGGCCCGAGCGGACCCGTCAGCCAGTGCGGCAGCCCGCCGTTCTCCCACTCCGCGCAGATGTACGGGCCCGGCCGCACGATCGCCCACAGGCCCGCCGCGTGCGCCGCGTCCAGGAAGCGGCCGAGCGCCGCCACGTCACGGAACACCCCGGGCCGCGGCTCGTGCAGGTTCCACGGGACGTACGTCTCCACGCAGTTGAGCCCCATCGCCCGCAGCATCGCCAGGCGGTGCCCCCACTGCTCCTCGTGCACCCGGAAGTAGTGCAGCGCGCCGGAGAGCAGACGCACCGGCCGCCCGCCCACCTCGAACTCGTCCTCGCCGACCCCGAACCCGTCCATCGCGTCCTCCCGCTCACCCGCCGCCCGACCACGATCACCTCTGGCGGGCGCGGGGTCCATGGACAAAGATCGGGTCCGGTTGGACGCAGCGAGACACCGTGGCCGGGCCCCGGACCCGGCCCGCACCGGAAGGGGCACGCGGATGTACCACACGTGGATGCGGTATTTCACTCCCAGCCCGGTCCACCACAAGCTCGGCCTGGCCTGCCTCGGCGTCGGCCTCCAGCACGGCCTCCTGCCGACCGTCGGCCCCCGCACCCTCGACCACCACGTCGCCGTCGTCATCAGCGCGGGCGGCGGCTGGTTCCGCGGCCCCGACGGACGGCGTACGACGGTGACCGCGCCCGCCCTGATCTGGCTCACGCCGGGCGTGCGCCACCACTACGGGCCCGACCCCGACACCGGCTGGGACGAGTGCTTCGTCGACTTCACCGGCCCCGCCATCGCCACGTACACCGAACTCGGCTACATCGAACCCACTCGCCCCGTCGTCCCCTCTCCGACGCGGCGGGCGCCCGCGCCGCCGTCGGCCGCATCGCCCGCGCGGCCCGGCGCGGCAACCCCCTCCTCGAAGTCGAGACCGGCGCCGCCGTCCACGAACTCCTCGTCGCCCTGCGCCGCGCCCGCGCCGACATCGCCCCCGACGGCGACCCCGTCCTCCAGGCCCTGGCCCGCGATGCCTTCCGCCCCCTGTCCGTCGCCGAACACGCCGCCCGGCACGGCATGACCCCCGCCGAGCTGAGCACCGCGTGCGGCGCGGCGCCGGATGCAGCCCCAAGGACTACCTCCTCGGCATCCGCCTCGGCCGCGCCAAGGAACTCCTCGCCGCCACGGAGCTGCCCGTCGCCGCCGTCGCCCGCCGCCGTCGGCGACGACGACCCCGCCTACTTCTCCCGCCTCTTCACCCGCCGCGTCGGCACGGCCCCCGTCCGCTTCCGCGAACAACAGGGCCGCGCGGTGCCCGGCGGCTGGTCCCAGCAGGTACCGGACCCGGACGATCCACCGATTCTGCGTTCATCGGCGGGGGAGGGGGGAGGGGCGGGCTCGTGAGGGGCTGGGCGGCAGGGCCGCACCCAGGCCTGGGCTCCTCCGCTGTGCTGTGGGCGGCACGGCGGCGGTCCGGTCCGTTTCGGCTGGTGTGCCGCCCCCGCGCCGGACAGCGCTGCCTGCCTCTGCCCGGGGCACAGCACAGGCGCGGCCCCGGCCCTGTGCCGACGGGCGCCCCACGCCGGCCGGCACCCCCCGCCGACGAGCAGTACGGCGGTGCCCAGCACCGCGCTCCTCCACCCCTCCGCCACGCCGAACCGGCAACGTAGGCTCATGGACCATGACCACCAGCCACACCAGTGACGCGAACGGCGTGAACGGCGTGAGCGCCGCCGAGGGCGCGGACGAGGCCGTGCGCGCCGAGCAGACCCGCCTGCGCGACAGCATCGACAACATCGATGCCGCCGTCGTCCACATGCTCGCCGAACGCTTCAAGTGCACCCAGCAGGTCGGCCACCTCAAGGCCAACCACCAGCTGCCGCCCGCCGACCCGGCCCGCGAGGCCCGCCAGATCGCCCGGCTGCGCGAACTCGCCGAGAGCGCCAAGCTCGACCCCGCGTTCGCCGAGAAGCTGCTCAACTTCATCATCGCCGAGGTGATCCGCCACCACGAGACGATCGCCAAGTCGTCCTGAGGCCCAGACGCCCCACCACGGCTCGCACGGCCCCGACGGCTCGCACGCCCCACCACGGCTCGCACGGCCCCGACGGCTCGCACGCCCCCCACGGCCTGCACGCCCCGACGGCCCACCACGGCCTCCGGCCCCACCACGGCCTCCGGC
>RBWT01000241.1 GCA_004010275.1 Streptomyces huasconensis | reverse complement strand
CGATCCGCCGAGGAACGGGCGAGGTCAGGACGGGGGTGGTGCTGCGTCCTGGGGGTTTCGGCAGGGTGGCGAGGACGCGCACCCGGCGTCGGGGCCGATGCGGGCGACCTGGCGGCTGAAGGCGAAGGTGACGTAGGCGGTGCCGCCCGGCCCGAGGGTGATGTTCTCCGGGCGCTGTCCGTCGGCCTTGTCCAGGAGCGCCACGACGCGCACGTGGGACACCGGCGGCCTCGGGGGATGCGCCGCGTGGGCGTGGCCGACGACCGCGGTCAGGCGACGGCGGTGACGACCGCCGTGGTGAGGAGGTGGCGCCGCCGTGGCAGCGGGGTGGGACTCGGCATGCTCTGTTCTCTTCTCTGTGGCCGGCGGGGCTGCTCGCCCGTCCGGTGACGGGGAGGGCCGCGCTCAGCGACCGGGGCGGACCGCGCGGGAGGCGCGCAGGATGAGGTCGGTGACGGGGCCGGGGTCGCTCATGGACACCGCGTGGGGCGCGCGGACCGCCACGGTGCGGGCGCGGGCGCGGCGGGCCATCCACCGCTCGGCGGCCGGCGGGATGTTGCGGTCCTCGGTGGCCACGAGGTACCAGCTCGGGATCTTCTTCCACGCCGCGGCGGTGGCCGGTTCCTGGAGCGCGGCGAGGGTGATCGGGCGTTGTCCCGCGGCCATGACCTGCGCAGTCTTGGTCGGCACCCCGGCCGCGAACTGCTCGCGGAACAGTTCCTTCTTGATGACCAGCTCCGTGCCCTGGCCGCCCGAGGGCAGCGGGTAGGACTGGGGGGCGGTGGCCTCCCCGAGCGTGCTCCCGGGGTACTTGTCGGTGAGGCCGAGCGCGCTCTCGCCGACGTCGGGGACGAAGGCGGCGATGTAGACGAGCGCCTTGACGTGCGGGGCGTCGGCGGCGGCCTGGCTGATGACGGCGCGCCGTTGGAGTGCCCGACGAGGACGACCGGGCCGGACACGCTGTCGATGACGCTGCGGATGTAGGCGGCGTCGCTGGTCAGCCCGCGCAGCGGGAGCGCCGGGGCGAGGACGCGGTGGCCGTCGCGCTGGAGGCGCCGCACGACGCCGCTCCTAGCTGGAGGCGTCGGCGAACGCGCCATGGATCAGGACGACGGTGGGTCTGACCGGCCGCCACCGCGGCTCGACGGGGCGGGCGGCCGCGGCGGCGACACCGGTGGTGCCGAGGGCGGCGGCACCGGCGAGGAGGGAGGCGGTCACCGTGCGGCGGGAGAGGGGTGCGTTCATCGTTCGCTTTCTGCGGAGTGGTGGGCGGGGGCCTGCCGGGTCAGCGGGAGGTGGCCTCGACGGCCTGCTCGATCAGCTCGACGACGCGCCGGGGGTGGGACAGCATCACCAGGTGCGAGGAGTCGACCTCGACGGTGGTCATGCCGGCTCGCCGGTAGCCGTAGCGCTCCACGTCGGGGTTGATGGTGCGGTCGGACGAGGCGACCAGGCCCCAGGAGGGCTTCGTCCGCCAGGCCGCGACCGGCGCCGCCTCGCCGAACGCCTGGGCCGCCAGCGGGCGTTGGGAGACGGCGAGGACGGAGGCGAGGCCGGGATCGACGTCCGCGGCGAAGACGGCCGGGAACTTGTCGGCCCGCACCGACACGTCGATGCCGTGCGCGTTCGGCCCTCGCCGGGGAAGGGCGTCTGGACGAGCGCGGCGGCGAGGTCGGAGTCCGGGAAGCGGCCCTGGAGTTCACCGAGGCTCTCGCCCTTCTCCAGGGCGTAGCCCGCCAGGTAGACGAGGGCCCGTACGTTGTCCTCCGCGCCCGCGACGGTGATGACGGCGCCGCCGTAGGAGTGCCCCACGAGGATGACGGGGCCGGGGATCTGCCGGACGAGTGACGCGACGTACGCGGCGTCCCCGATGAGGCTGCGGTTGGGCACGGCGGGCGCCACGACGTCCAGGCCGCGGGAGAGCAGGGCGGGGATGATCCGGGCGTAGCTGGAGGCGTCGGCGAAGGCGCCGTGGACCAGGACGACGGTGGGCTTCTCGGCTTCGGACATGAGGGACTCCCTTGCCAGGAACGGGTGTTGGGGTGCGTCGCCTGACGAGCGCACCCCAGGGGCACAAGGAGTATTGAGGGCGAGGCTCGGGGCGCCTTGCCTGTCCGCGTCCCGGTCCTGGCCTGTGCGTGCCCTGCGGGGTGCCTGTGCGTGCCCTGCGGGGTGCCTGGGGGTGCGGGGGTCCCCAGTGCGGCGGAGGTCCCCGCTCGGCATCAGTTCGCCCGTTTGTGCGCCCGCTTCATCTCGCGGTCGATGGCCCAGGCGTCGGCGACGGGCCCGATGTGGTCGATCTTGTCGGGGTTGGTCACCGCGCGGACGGCCTGGACGCGCCCGTCGAGCACGTCGAGGACCATGATGTGGAGGACCCTGCCGTCCCGGTCGCGGAAGACCGCGCCGGGCTGGCCGTTGACGTCGCGCGGCTCGCACGACGCGCTCGATCCGGAACAGCCGGGGGAAGGCCGATCCCAGCAGCCGGGCCACCTTCTCCGCGCCCGTGACGGTCCTGGCCAGCTGCGGGGTCTTGCCGCCGCCGTCGCCGACCAGCCGCACATCGGCGGCCAGCAGGTCCTGGAGCCCGTGCACGACGCCGTCCTTCAGGGCGCCGAAGAAGCGCGCCGCCAGCTCCTGGCGCTCCTGCCGGTCGCCGCGAACCGCGGCCGCCCCTCCGCCATGTGCCGCCGCGCCCGCACCAGCAGCTGTCGGCACGCGGCCTCCGAACGCCCCACCGCGGGGGCGACCTCGTCGAAGCCGAAGCCGAACACGTCCCGCAGCACGAACACCGCCCGCTCCAGCGGACTGAGCCGCTCCAACAGCAGCAGCGCCGCCATCGACAGCGAGTCGGCCAGCTCCACCGCGCGGGCGGGATCGTCGTACGGGTCGTTCAGCAGGGGCTCGGGGAACCACGGGCCGACGTACTCCTCCCGGCGCACCCGCGCGGAGCGCAGCACGTCGATGGCGATCCGCGTCACCGTGGTCGACAGAAAGGCCTTGGTCGACCGGGGCAGGGTCGTCGAGCCGTCGAAGCGCAGCCAGGTCTCCTGCACGGCGTCCTCGGCGTCACCCACACTGCCGAGAATCCGGTACGCGAGGGAGAACAGCAGGGGCCGCAGCTCCTCGAACTCCTCGACCTTGTCCACTCCGTGTCCCCTCTCGCCTGTGCTCACCCGTCCGTACGTGCCGGTCGCCAGGCCGTTCAGTGGGCCTGCCCGGCCTGGTAGTCGCCGGCGGGCTGCCTCGTGATGACGTTGATCCGGTTGGCGAGGTTCATGAACGACACCAGGAGCACCAGGGCGGTGAGCTGTTCGTCGTCGTAGTGCTGGGCGGCGGTCGCCCACACCGTGTCGCCGACCCCGCCGGCCGCGTCGGCGACGCGGGTGCCCGCCTCCGCCAGTTCGAGCGCGGCCCGCTCGGCCTCGGTGAAGACCGTGGCCTCCCGCCAGGCGGCGACCAAATTCAGCCGTACCGGGGTCTCGCCGGCCGCGGCGGCCTCCTTGGTGTGCATGTCGACGCAGGCGGCGCAGCCGTTGATCTGGCTGACGCGCAGCGAGACCAGCTCCTGCGTGGCGGCGGGCAGCGACGAGCCCTTCAGGACCTTGCCCGCCGTCATGAGGTGCTTGAAGACCTTGCCCGCGGTGGCGTCGGCGAAGAGGTTCAGTCGCGCGTCCATGGTGTGCTCCCTCGGTGCTCGTCAGTGGCGTACACCCCCTGGGACGAGGTGGCCCGATCCCCTGTGACATGGGGGGATGTGACCTGCGTCTCGCCCCGCACCCGCCGGGCCGCCACCGCCCGCTCAGCCGCCCAGGTCGCGCAGGAAACCGCGCGGCGACGGGGCCCGCGTCGGCGCCACCGGACCCGCCGTCCTCCAGGAGCACCGCCCAGGCGAGGTCGGAGTCGCCCTGGTAGCCGATCATCCAGGCGTGGGTGCGGGGCGGCTTCGCGGTGCCGAACTCGGCGGTCCCCGTCTTGGCGTGGGGGCGGCCGGGCAGGTCCTTCAGGGCGCGGGCGGAGCCGGAGGTCACGGTGGCGCGCATCAGCTCGCGCAGATGGGCGTTGACCTCGGTGTCCAGGGCAACCGGGGCCTCGTACTTCTTCTTCACGGCGGCCGGTACCAGCACCGGCTGCTGGAAGGCGCCGCTCTTGACGGTGGCCGCGACGGACGCCATCACCAGGGGCGAGGCCTGGACGCGTGCCTGGCCGATGGTCGCGGCGGCCTTGTCGTTGTCGCTGTTGTTGACGGGGACGCCGCCGTCGTACGTCGTGGTGCCCACGTCCCATCGGCCGCCGATGCCGAACGCGCGGGACGCGTCGCGCAGGTCGGTGTCGGAGAGCCGGCTACGGGCGTTGACGAAGTACGTGTTGCAGGAGTGGGCGAAGACGTCCGCGAAGGTGGCATCGGCCGGGAGTTCGAACTGGTCCTGGTTCTCGAAGCGCTGCCCGTCGACGCGTGCGAACTTCGGGCAGGCCGCGCGGTCCTCGGGGCGCAGGCCGCCCTTGAGGAGGGCCGCCGCGGTGACGACCTTGAAGACGGAGCCGGGCGGATAGCGGCCTTCTAGGGCGCGGTTGAGGCCGCCGGGGCGGTTCACGGCGGCCCGTATATGGCCGTTGGACGGGTCGATGGCGACGATGGCCGCCTTGTCGTCGACCCCCTCCAGGGCCTTGGCCGCCGCCTCTTGGACGCGCGGGTCGATGGTGGTGCGCACCGGGCGGCCTTCGGCCTTCTCCGCTCTGGTCAGTTCCTTGATGGCGCGCCCGCTTCGGCGGTCGGCGACCACCAGGGATCTGCTCGCCTTCCTGCCGCCGGACAGGACGTCGTCGTAGCGGGCCTCCAGGCCGGAGGTGCCCTTGCCGCTGACCGGGTCGACGGTGCCGACGAGGCTGCTGGCCAGCAGCGGGTCGCCGTTGCTGTCGAGCACCTTCGCCCGGGAGCCGCCGCCCTTGAGGGCGAGCGTCTGCCCCGGCTGCAACTCCGGATGGATCATCGGCGAGGTGAACACGACCTTCCACTTCCCCGCCGTGCGCTTCACGCGTGCCTGCGACTCCCAGGAGACCTTGCCCGCGCCGGGGACCGCCATGGTCACCGTGAAGGGGAACTCCGCCTCGTCCTCCCCCGCCGGCCGGCCGTCACCGCCGACGATCGTGGTCTTGGAGGGCTTGAGATTGGTCAGCACCGACGTGAGCAGGGAGGCCGCGCCGTCGGGGGTGTCGGTGTAACGCGCCGCCTTCCGCGCTCCTTCGCCGCCCACGCGTCGAGGAACGCCGTCAAGGGCTTGCGAGCGGAGGCCACTTGCGGGTCTTCGTCCGGTACGTCGTCGCCCACGAGGGAGTAGACGCCGTAGCCGCCTCCCGCGAGCAGGAGAAGGCTCACGGAGATGCCGAGCAGGCGCCGCTCGCGCCGTGGCCGCCCGTACGGGGCGGAGCGGTCCGGGATGTGGGTGGGCGTCAAGGTGCTCTCCGTTTCGCATCGGGCCTGAACAACGCGGTCCTCGCCGGACCGGCGCGAGCGGCCCGGCTTTCGGGAGTCAAGCCCGCGGCGCTCCCGCATGTCGAATACGATCTCGGCATCACCGCGATTCGCAGCCCGTATCGCTGCACGTCAGGAGGTACGGAGTGCTGACGGAACGGCATCTGGAAATCTTCGTGGCGCTCGCCGAGGAGGAACACTTCGGGACCGCCGCACAGCGGGTGGGCATCACCCAGCCGCCCCTGTCGCAGGGCCTGCGCCGCCTGGAGGCCCTGCTCGGCGTCCGCCTCTTCGACCGCGAGCGAGGTGTCTCCCTCACCGACGAGGGCACGCTGCTGCTCCCGCACGCGCGCAGAGCCCTGACCGCGCTCAGGGAACATCCGCGAGACCGGCGCCCGCAAACACGCCGGTGGGCGGCGTCTGCGCCTCGGGCTCGCCCCCGAAGTACCGGCGTCGCTCGCGGCGGGCGTGGCGGCGGCGCCGGTCCGGGCGGGTGAGCGGGCCAGGATCGGTATGGTGACGGCCCCCACCGCCGCGCTGCTCGCCGTGATGTGGCTGCCGGGCGCCTGGACATCGCCGTGGTCCGGCACCCTTCCGTGCTGCACGGTCTCGCCGCCGGGCGGTGATCCTGCTGCCGACCTGGCTCCTCGCCCCGGCCGGCCGTGCGGGTGCCGGGGGCACGCCGACGCCGCGGCTGCCCGTCGCCGTACGTCCGCGTGCGGAGGCCCCGGCGGCCCACGACCTGTTCGTCGACACCCTGGCAAGCCGCGGCCGCCGGGTGGAGACCGTGGTGGTGTCCGACGAGCGCGCGGGTCTGGCCCTGGTCGCCGCCGGGCAGGCCGTACTGGTCACGGCCGACGAGGCGCTGACGGCCCCCGGGGTCGAGCGGCGGCCGACGACGGACCCACCGCTTCCGCTGCGGCTGCGGGTGGCCTGGGACCCGCGGCGGCCGGACGCGGACCGGACGGCGGAGACGGCACGGCTCCTGGAGGACACCCTGACCCGGAAGGTGGCACCGTGAGCGGGCGGAGGCAGGACAGCGGCGTGGAGCGCGAGATCCGCGGCATGTTCGACGACGCGGGCGTCCGCGGCTGGCTGCACGTGGCGGAGCTGCACCGCCCGTCGGCGCGGGTGGCGATCGACCCCACCGAACGGCTGCCCATCGGCTCGGTCTACAAGGTGCCCCTGATGGCCGCCTTCTGCCGGCTCGCGGACGCGGGGCTGATCGATCCGTGCCGCAGGGTGACGCTGGAGCCCGACGAGCGGGTGCCGGGCCCGACCGGTGTCTCCATCCTGAGCGACCCCGTCACCGTGTCGCTGCGCGACCTGGTGGTGCTGATGATGACCATCTCCGACAACGCGTCGGCCGACGCCGTGCTCAGGGCCGTCGGCCCGGACGCGGTCGACGCCCTCTGCCGCGACCTGGACATGCCCGACACGCACATCCACGCGGGCGTGGTCAGCAACTTCAGCCGCCTGGTCGCCGAGACGGGCGCCCGCTCGCTGGACGCGGCGCTGGCCCGCGTGGCGGACAACGACACCGTCGTGCCCCCGGGCGTGTACGACCCGGCGCTCAAGGCGTCCAGCACGGCGGCGGACATGGCACGGCTCCTGCGGGCCATCTGGACCGGCGAGGCCGCATCCGACGAACGCTGCGCGTTCATGCGGGAGGTGATGGGCAAGCAGGCGTGGGCGCACCGGCTCGCCTCCGGGTTCCCCTACGACGACGTCGCGGTCTACGGCAAGACCGGCACCTTCGGCTCCCTGCGCCACGAGGCGGGCGTCGTCGAACTCGCCGACGGCAGCGCCTACACCGCCGTGGTCTTCACCCAGGCCGCCCGGTCCGACACCAAGCTGCCGCGCGCCGACGCGGTGATCGGCGCAGCGGCCCGGGTCGCCGTGGAGGAACTGCGGGGGCGCCAGGACGTCTGAGCAGCCACTGAAGCTCCTTCAAGCGGGCGATGCCCCGCGCGTCGCCCGGCAGGAATCCCTCCGCCCCGGCGCTCAGCCGCGATACGTCTCCAGGAGCCGCAGCCACACCTCGCTGATCGTCGGGTAGGCGGGGACCGCGTGCCACAGGCGTTCCAGAGGGACCTCGCCCGCGACCGCCACGGTCGCCGAGTGGATGAGCTCGCCGACGCCGGGGCCGACGAAGGTGACGCCGAGGAGGATCTCGCGGTCCAGGTCGACGATCATGCGGGCCCTGCCGCGGTAGCCGTCGGCGTACAGCCCCGCGCCCGCGACGCCCGACATGTCGTAGTCGACGGCGCGGACCCGGTGACCGGCGGCCTCGGCCTCCGCGAGGGTCAGGCCCGCGGAGGCCGCCTCCGGGTCGGTGAAGACCACCTGCGGGACGGCGGCGTGGTCGGCGGTGGCGGAGTGGGCGCCCCAGCGGTCGGTCTCCAGGAGCGGGACGCCCTGGGCGCGCGCGGCGACGGCGGCGCCCGCGACGCGGGCCTGGTACTTGCCCTGGTGGGTGAGGAGCGCGCGGTGGTTCGCGTCGCCCACCGCGTACAGCCACTCGCTGCCGTCCACGCGCAGGCTCTCGTCGACCGGCAGCCACGAGCCGGGCTCCAGGCCGACCGTCTCCAGGCCGATGTCGTCGGTGCGCGGGGCGCGGCCCGTGGCGAAGAGGATCTCGTCGGCCTGGAGGGCGGAGCCGTCGTCCAGGGTCGCCGTGACGGTGCCGTTCTCGCGCTCGACGGCGGTGACCGAGACGCCGCAGCGGACCTCGGCGCCCGTCTCGGTGAGGGCCTCCTGGACCAGCTCGCCCGCGAAGGGCTCCATACGGGGCAGCAGGCCGCCGCCGCGCACAAGGACCGTCACGTGTGAGCCGAGCGCCTGCCAGGCCGTGGCCATCTCCACGGCGACGACACCGCCGCCGACGACCAGCAGGCGGCCCGGCACGTGGTCCGCGGCGGTCGCCTCGCGGCTGGTCCACGGCTTGACGTCGGCGAGGCCCGGCAGGTCGGCAGGGCGGCGCGGGTGCCGGTGCAGACGGCCACCGCGTGGCGGGCCCGGAGCCGGTGTTCGGTGCGTCCGTCGCGGTGTCCGTGACCTGGCGGGGGCCCGCGAGGCGGCCGTGGCCGCGGTACAGGTCGACGCCGATGCCCTCCAGCCAGCCGACCTGGCCGTCGTCCTTCCAGTGCGAGGTGTACTCGTCGCGGTGCGCGAGGACCGCGTGGCGTCCAGCGGGCCCTCGACGGAGTGCCGCAGCCCGGGGACGCGGCGGGCGTCCGCGCGGGCGATGACGGGACGGAGCAGCGCCTTGCTGGGCATGCACGCCCAGTAGGAGCATTCGCCTCCGACGAGTTCGCTCTCCACGATCGCGGCGCTGAGCCCCGCCGCGCGGGCCCGGTCCGCCACGTTCTCCCCCACGGGACCGGCTCCGATGACTACTACGTCGTACGTCCTGGCATCCGTCATATCCGTCATGGGGACAGTCTGTCGTCAGGTGTGCGCCGCGGCCACATGGGTAAGCGCGCCGGGCACGCCTGTGCACGCGGGGAACAGCTGCGTGCGCGCGACGGGCGGAATACGTTCGTACCATCGGCCGTTGTCGACAGCGGCCATGCCCCACATCAGGAAGCAGGGACACCATGAGCAACGCGACACTGGAGCTCACCAAGGAGAACTTCGACCAGACGGTCACGGACAACGCGTTCGTTCTGATCGACTTCTGGGCTTCGTGGTGCGGTCCTTGCAAGCAGTTCGCCCCGGTCTACGAGAAGGCCGCCGAGGCCAACCCCGACCTGGTCTTCGCCAAGGTCGACACGGAGGCGCAGCCGGAGCTGGCCGCCGCCTTCAACATCCAGTCGATCCCGACCCTGATGATCGTCCGTGATCAGGTCGCGGTCTTCGCCCAGCCGGGCGCGCTGCCCGAGGCGGCGCTCACGGACGTCATCGGCCAGGCCAGGAACCTGGACATGGACGAGGTCCGCCGGCAAGTCGCCGAGGAGCAGGAGGGCCAGCAGGGCCAGGAGGGTCAGCAGGGCTAGGCGCGCCGGCAGCAGTAAGTCACGGGTGCGCGGCCGGTCAGCTGGACTCGCGGTGCACGACGTCCGCCCCGAGCACGTCGTGCACCTCGGGTTCGGCGCCCGGGTCGCGCACCACGCGGTCGACGAGTTCCGCGAGGCCGCGGCCCGAGGGCAGCTCGATGCGGACGGTGCTGAGGCGAGGTCTGAGCAGTCTGCCGAGCATCAGGTCGTCGGAGCCGATGACGGCCGTCTCCTCGGGGACGGCGATCCCTTCGTCCTGAAGAGCCCGCATGAGCAGCATCGCGTACTCGTCGTTGTACGCGAAGACGGCCTCCAGGCCCAGGGAGCGCCAGCGCGCCGCGAGCGCGGCGGCGGACTCCTCCGTGTGGGCGAGGGGCAGCTCCGTGACCGAGGCGCCGGTGACACGCGCCGCCCTGACCGCCCCGTGGAGCCCCTCGACGCCGGGGGCGCGAGAAGATCTCCAGGCCGAGTTCCGTGGGCACGATCGCCGCCGATCCGGCGCCGCCCGCGGGCCAGCAG
>RBWT01000240.1 GCA_004010275.1 Streptomyces huasconensis | reverse complement strand
GTGGCACCGCCGCGCCCGCGCCGAGCAGGCCGGAGCAGGCGTCGGACAAGGCTGCCGACCAGGCGCCCGAGAAGCCCGCCGAGGCGCCTGCCGCCCCGGCCGCCCAGTCCGCCCCGGTCGAGGAAGCCCCCGCCGAGGCCGTGGAGGACGACGCCCCCCGCGGCCGTCGCCGCCGCGCCACCCGTAAGACCGCGGCCGTCGGGTTCTCCGCGCCCGCCGGTCACAAGGCCCGCAAGGCCAGGCCGCCGACGACTCCGCCGAGGGCGGCCGCACGCCCGCCCGCCCCGCCGTCGCCGTCTTCCAGGCGCCGGTGTTCGCCGAGCCGATGTTCCAGACCCCGGAGCGCGCCGCCGCGGCGGCCGCGGCCGAGGCCGTGCGGGAGCCCGCCGAGGAGCCCGCCGCCCCCCGTGGCGGAGGAGGAGACGGCCCCGCGCCGTCGCCGCCGCCGTCGGGCCGCCGTCGAGCTGCCCGCCGCCGTCGAGGAGCGGGAGCCGGTCAAGGCCGCCGAGGAGCCGTCGGCCGACGAGGCCGAGGAGATCGCCGAGCCGGCCTCCGCCGACGCCGCCGTCCACGACGACGACACGGAGGAGTCCGGCGAGCGCCAGGGCCGCCGTCGCCGCCGTGGTGGCCGCCGCCGTCGCCGCGGTGACCTGACCGACCAGGACGGCGAGCAGCACGACACCGCGTCCGAGTCTGACGACGACCACGACGCCGTCGCCGCGGTCGCCGCCGAAGCAGGCGGAACAGGACGCCGAGGACACCGCCGAGCTGGCCGCCGAGGACTCCGAGGAGTCGGACGAGGCCGCTTCGGAGAACGGCGGGACCGGCTCCAGCAGCAGCGCGTCGCCGTCGCCGCCGCCGTCGCGCCGGTGACTCCGCCGAGGGCGAGCCGGGCGACAGCGACCCGGAGCGCACGGTCGTCAAGGTCCGCGAGCCCCGCAAGAAGGAAGAGCGGGAGCTCGGCACGGGCGTCGACGAGGTCCAGTCCATCAAGGGTTCGACCCGCCTGGAGGCCAAGAAGCAGCGCCGCCGCGAGGGCCGCGAGCAGGGCCGCCGCCGCGTGCCGATCATCACCGAGGCGGAGTTCCTGGCGCGCCGCGAGGCCGTCGAGCGCGTGATGGTCGTACGCCAGAACGGCGAGCGCACCCAGATCGGCGTCCTGGAAGACAACGTGCTCGTCGAGCACTACGTCAACAAGGAGCAGGCGACCTCGTACGTCGGGAACGTCTACCTCGGCAAGGTGCAGAACGTCCTGCCGTCCATGGAGGCCGCGTTCATCGACATCGGCAAGGGCCGCAACGCGGTCCTGTACGCCGGTGAGGTCAACTTCGAGGCGCTCGGCATGGCCAACGGCCCCCGCCGCATCGAGTCCGCCCTGAAGTCCGGCCAGTCGGTCCTCGTGCAGGTCACCAAGGACCCGATCGGCCACAAGGGCGCCCGCCTGACCAGCCAGGTCTCGCTCCCCGGCCGCTACCTGGTCTACGTCCCCGAGGGGTCGATGACCGGCATCAGCCGCAAGCTGCCCGACACCGAGCGCGCGCGTCTGAAGACCATCCTCAAGAAGATCGTCCCCGAGGACGCGGGCGTCATCGTGCGCACCGCCGCCGAGGGCGCGAGCGAGGACGAGCTGCGCCGCGACGTCGAGCGTCTCCAGGGCCAGTGGGAAGAGATCCAGAAGAAGGCGAAGGCGGCCTCGACCAGCTCGCCGAGCCTGCTGTACGGCGAGCCGGACATGACCGTCCGCGTGGTCCGCGACATCTTCAACGAGGACTTCTCCAAGGTCATCGTCAGCGGTGACGACGCGTGGCAGACCATCCACGGATACGTCTCGCACGTCGCGCCCGACCTGGCCGACCGCCTCTCGCGGTGGACGTCCGAGGTCGACGTCTTCGCGACGTACCGGATCGACGAGCAGCTGGCGAAGGCCCTGGACCGCAAGGTCTGGCTGCCGAGCGGCGGCTCGCTGGTGATCGACAAGACCGAGGCGATGATCGTCGTCGACGTCAACACCGGCAAGTTCACCGGCCAGGGCGGCAACCTCGAAGAGACCGTGACGAGGAACAACCTCGAGGCGGCCGAGGAGATCGTGCGCCAGCTGCGCCTGCGCGACCTGGGCGGCATCGTCGTCATCGACTTCATCGACATGGTCCTGGAGTCCAACCGCGACCTGGTCCTGCGCCGTCTGCTCGAATGCCTCGGACGCGACCGTACGAAGCACCAGGTCGCCGAGGTGACCTCGCTCGGCCTGGTCCAGATGACCCGTAAGCGGGTCGGCCAGGGGCTCCTGGAGTCCTTCTCCGAGACCTGCGTGCACTGCAACGGCCGCGGTGTCATCGTGCACATGGAGCAGCCGACCTCCGTCGGTGGCGGCGGCAAGCGCAAGAAGCGCGGTCGCGGTGGCGCGGACCAGCAGGACCACGGCCACGAGCACACCCACGAGCACGAGGCCGACACCGAGGAGCTGGAGGGCGTCGAGACGGAGGCCGAGGTCGCCGCCGAGGTCGCCGCTCCGGTGGCGCTGCCCGAGCCCGAGTTCGTCCCGGACGAGGAGCTGTACAGCAGCGCGGCCGAGGCCGAGGCAGCCGCTTCGCGCGGTGGCCGCTCCCGGCGCCGGGCGACGCGGCGGGCTTCCGCCCCGGCGGGCGCCCCGCGTGCCGAGCCGCCCCCGAGGAGACCCCGCAGGCGGAGGCCCCCAAGCGGTCCGGCAAGCGGGCCAAGGCGCCGAGAAGGCAGCGGAGAGGGCCGCGCGGGCCGAGGCACGGGCCGAGGAGGAGGCCGCCAGGGCCGAGGTCCCGGTCGTCGAGTCCGACGTCGCGCGCGCCACAGCGCCAGCCGTGGAGGACCCCATCGTGGGCTCCCCGGAGGCCGTCGAGGCGGCCCACGAGGCGCCCGCCGCGCGCCCGCGCAGGACGCGCCGCCCGAAGGGACGTACGCGCCGCCGTGCCGTCCGCAAGGCGACGTCCCCCGCCGGTTCGCCGCAAGGCCGCGGGAGATGCCGAGGCCGAGGCCGCCGAGGTCATCGTGACCCCGGCTCCGAAGGCCGAGCCGGTGGCGGAGTCCGCCGAGCCGGTGGCCCCGCCCGTGGCCGAGCCCCCCGCCGCCGACGCCGCTCCGGCCCGTCCGCACCGCCGTGCGGTGCGCAAGGCCACGGCGCCGACCGCGTCCGAGGAGGCGGCCGTGGTGGTCGTCCCGTCGGTGGAGAAGGCCGAGCCGAAGCAGCCCGAGCCGAAGCGGGCGGAGGCGGACAAGCCGAGGCGGAGCAGCCGTGGCGGAGGCCGAGGCCCCCGCCGAGGAAGCCGCTCCGGCGAAGAAGACGGCGCGTAAGACCGCCAAGAAGGCCACGGCCAAGAAGGCCGCCACCAAGAAGACCGCGGCCAAGAAGACGGCCGCCAAGAAGACGACGGCCAAGAAGGCGTCGAAGGCGACGGCGAAGAAGGCCGCGGCGGCGGAGCAGACGCCGTCCGGTGTCTCCGCGAGCGCCTCCAGCGAGAGCTGACCGCTTCCGCGAACCCGGTGCCCCCCTGACCGCCCGCAAGGGCCGGCCAGGGGGGCACCGGTCTGTGCGGGCAGAGGAGCTCGTACAGGGTGGCGCCGGTCTGTCCGGAAAACGACCGCACCACAGCCCGAAAGCGTGAAGGGCGCCCCCTGGCCTTTGTGCACCGGACAACACCTGTAAAACTCATGCGGTCTGACGGATGAACAGGGACGTGAGCGCGCGCGTGGGGAGCCCGTGCGCCCGCGTCAGGGAGGGATGACACATGGCGCACACGCGCCTGCGAGGCACGGGACGGCACCGTGCGGTGAAGCCGGTCAAGGGCGGCCGTCAGGCGGTGGCCCTGGCCACGGTGCTGTCGGCGGCGGGCGTCCAGGCCGTGGGCGCGGCGGGCACCGCCTCGGCGGACGGGACGCCGACGCCGACCTGGACCGAGGGCCCGATCTTCAACGACCCGAAGGGCGACGTCGACCAGCAGCACGCGATCCGCACCCGGCTGATCGAGCTGACGAACTCGGCGGTGCCGGGATCGACGATCAAGGTCGCGGTCTATCACGTGTGGGAGACCCCGATCGTGGACGCGCTCGTCGCCGCCAAGCGGCGTGGTGTGCACGTCCAGGTCCTGCTGGACGAGAGCAGCAAGTCCGACCGGCCGGCGAACGGCGCGTACGCCCGGCTCATGACGGCGCTCGGCACGAACGCCGCCGATCCGTCCTTCGTGCGGCTCTGCCCGGCCGGGAAGTCGTGCCTCGGCGACCCGCGGTACGGCAAGTCGATCATGCACAACAAGTTCTGGCTGTTCTCGCAGGTCGAGGGGGCCAGGGACGTCGTCGTGCAGACCACGTCGAACTCCACGCCGTCGGCGCACACGAAGTTCTTCAACGACGCGCTGCTGCTGCCGAACAACCCGGCGATGTACGACGCGTACGCCGACTACTTCGCGGACATGCTCGGCAGGAACTGGCAGGGCTGGGACTACCGCACGGTCAGCAGCGGCCGCTACAAGGCCTACTTCTTCCCGCGCAACGGCACGGTGAATGAGACCGACACCATGTACTCGGTCATGAACAACATCCGCTGCACCTACAAGGACGCGGCCGGGGTGACGCAGCGCACGAAGGTCCGCGCCGCCATCTTCAAGATCACGCGCGAGCAGATCGCCGACAAGCTGGTCTCCCTGAAGAAGGCCGGCTGCGACGTGAGCCTGCTGTACGCGGAGAGCGACAGCGCCAAGAGCCAGGGCGGCACCCCCGGCACCTGGGAACAGCTCCACAAGCCCGGCGGCCCCTCCGTACGCTGCTACAACGACGACAGGGACCCGCTGACCCCCGGCGCCAAGCTGACGACGCCCTTCATCATCCACTCGAAGTACCTGCTCATCGACGGCATGTACGACGGCAAGCGCAACAAGGTGTCGTTCACCGGCTCGCAGAACTACACGGCACCCGCGCTGCGCGAGAACGACGAGGCGATCGTCAAGATCGACGACGACTCGGTGCACGACACCTACCGGTCGCACTTCACCCGCACGCGGGCCGTGGCCTGGCCGGGCGCCGCCGACCAGACGGACCTGTGCAAGGGCGTCAAGCCGCTGCCGCCGGACGGCGAGAAGCCAACCCGATGACTGCGGGGACGCGGGGGTGCGGGGCCCGGTTTGACCCGTCCGGGCGGGCCCCGTAACCTTGACCGTCGGCGTGTTCCTATGCACGCCCGCCCCCTGTAAACCCTTTTCCTCCCGAACCGCGGGCACTGCTTCCGGGTCGGGAGAGGCCGCCTGCTTTTGGCGGGTGGCTGGACTGCGGGGGTTCCGTTCCGAGCGAGAGAGAGATCCGCGTGTACGCCATCGTGCGCAGCGGTGGTCGCCAGCACAAGGTTGCTGTCGACGACATCGTTGAGGTTGACAAGATTCCCACGGCCAAGGTTGGCGACACGGTCGAGCTCTCGACCCTGCTCGTGGTCGACGGCGACTCCGTGACCAGCGACCCGTGGGTGCTGGCCGGCATCAAGGTCACCGCCGAGGTCGTGGACCACCACAAGGGTGCCAAGATCGACATCCTTCGGTACAAGAACAAGACCGGCTACCGCCGTCGCCAGGGTCACCGCCAGCAGTACACGGCGATCAAGGTCACCGGTATCCCCACGGCTGCGAAGTAAGGGACTGAGACAAGATGGCACACAAGAAGGGCGCATCGTCCACTCGGAACGGTCGCGACTCCAATGCTCAGCGGCTCGGCGTGAAGCGCTTCGGCGGTCAGGTCGTCAACGCCGGTGAGATCCTGGTCCGCCAGCGCGGCACCCACTTCCACCCGGGCGCGGGCGTCGGCCGCGGCAAGGACGACACCCTGTTCGCGCTGGACGCGGGCGCGGTCGAGTTCGGCACGCACCGTGGCCGCAAGGTCGTGAACATCGTTCCGGTCGCCTGATCGGTTCTTTTCGCGAGGCGGACCTCACTTCCCCGGCGGGGAAGCGGGTCCGCCTTTCGCGTGTTACGCAAGAGACACCCCACGCACATTTCCCCCTGGAGGCACTGAACCATGACCACCTTCGTGGACCGCGTCGAGCTGCATGTCGCCGCGGGTAGCGGAGGCCACGGCTGTGCCTCCGTTCACCGTGAGAAGTTCAAGCCGCTCGGCGGCCCGGACGGCGGCAACGGCGGCCGTGGCGGTGACGTGATCCTGGTCGTCGACCAGGACGTCACCACGCTGCTCGACTACCACCACAGCCCGCACCGCAAGGCCACCAACGGCCAGCCCGGCGCCGGTGACAACCGCTCCGGCAAGGACGGCCAGGACCTCGTCCTGCCCGTCCCGGACGGCACGGTCGTCATGGACCGCGAGGGCAACGTCCTCGCGGTCATGGTCGGCCAGGGCACCACCTTCGTCGCGGGCCAGGGCGGCCGCGGCGGCCTCGGCAACGCGGCGCTGGCCTCCGCCCGGCGCAAGGCCCCCGGCTTCGCGCTGCTCGGCGTGCGGTGAGGAGCGCGACCTCGTCCTGGAGCTCAAGACCGTCGCCGACGTCGCCCTGGTGGGCTACCCGAGCGCCGGCAAATCCTCGCTGATCTCCGTGCTGAGCGCCGCCAAGCCGAAGATCGCGGACTACCCCTTCACGACGCTCGTCCCGAACCTCGGCGTCGTGACGGCGGGATCGACCGTCTACACCGTCGCCGACGTGCCCGGCCTCATCCCGGGCGCCAGCCAGGGCCGCGGCCTCGGCCTGGAGTTCCTGCGGCACGTCGAGCGGTGCAGCGTGCTCGTCCACGTACTCGACACGGCGACCCTGGAGTCCGACCGCGACCCCGTCTCCGACCTCGACGTCATCGAGGAGGAGCTGCGGCAGTACGGCGCGGGCCTGGAGAACCGTCCCCGCATCGTCGTCCTCAACAAGATCGACGTGCCCGACGGCCAGGACCTCGCCGAGATGGTCCGACCCGACCTGGAGGCGCGCGGCTACCGCGTCTTCGCGGTGTCGGCCGTCGCCCACAAGGGCCTCAAGGAGCTTTCCTTCGGCCTGGCCGAGCTGGTCGCCGCCGCGCGTGCCGCGAAGCCGAAGGAGGAGGCGACCCGCATCGTCATCCGCCCGAAGGCCGTCGACGACTCCGGCTTCACGGTCAAGCGCGAGGACGACGGCATCTTCCGCGTGCGCGGCGAGAAGCCGGAGCGCTGGATTCGCCAGACCGACTTCAACAACGACGAGGCCGTCGGCTACCTCGCGGACCGTCTCAGCCGCCTCGGCGTCGAGGACGAGCTGATGAAGGCCGGCGCCCGCGCCGGCGACGGCGTCGCCATCGGCCCCGAGGCGAACGCGGTCGTCTTCGACTGGGAGCCCACCATGATGGCGGGCGCCGAGATGCTCGGCCGCCGCGGCGAGGACCACCGTCTGGAGGCCCCCCGCCCGGCCGCCCAGCGCCGCAGGGACCGCGAGGCGGAGCGCGACGAGGCGCAGCGCGCGTACGACGACTTCGAGCCGTTCTAGAACCGGTACGCCGGTCCAGCGGTACGAGGAAGGGCCCCGGAGCATGTGCTCCGGGGCCCTTCTCGTCGTACGTCAGGCGCTCACGCGGAGACCGAGTCCTCCGCGCCGTTCGACTCCGAGGGGTCCTGCGCCGTCTCCTCGGCCGCCTCTTCCGCGATGCGCTGGCCGGGGATGTAGCTCGATGCGGGAGGCCATGCGGGCGCGGCGGGCGTCGGCCTTGGCGCACAGGGCGATGGCCGCCGCGTTGAAGCGGGCCAGGGAGGGCGGGTCCGAGGGGCCCAGGAGGTGCTCCTTGAGCTCCGCGCGGGCCTCCGCGTGGGAATCCAGCTCCGGGGCGCGTACGGCCTTCAGGAGGGCCGCCACGCCGTCCGCCTCGGGCGTGAGGATCGTCGCCGCGGACGCCGTCGGGAAGCTGGCGCGGAACTCGGCCTCGGACATGCCGGCCGTGTTGGCGACGGCGTACGGCTTCTCGCTGCTCAGCCAGTCGGAGACGACCGACGAGACGTCACTGATCAGCAGGTCCGCCTGGTTGAAGCAGGAGAAGATCGCCGCGCGCGCCCGTGATGATCTGGTGCTCCCACGCCGGGAAGGACGCCCAGAACGCGGCCTCCCACGCGGCGGTCGCCTCGGCCACGGCGGCCTGCGCGTCGCCGTCCGGGGCGCCCTGGAGCATCATCCGCTCCTGCTCGTCCGCGCTCTTGCGGAACTTGCGGGCGGTCAGCTCGTCCAGGGCGGCGGTGCGGCGCTCCAGCTCGGCCGCGGCCTCCGGGCCGGGACGGGCACCGGAACGCTTGGCGTTGGCCGCGAGGATCATCGCCTTGATGCGCTCGTTGGCGGCGCCCGCGCGTGGGTCCTGCGAGCCGGTCATCGGGTGCGGCTTGTAGAGCAGGCGCACGCCCGGGTCGGCGAGCAGTTCGCGGACGATGTTCTCGCCGGCCAGGACCACCGAGGTGTTGCCGGGGTTGCCGTCCCAGCCCTCCCAGGTGGGGGCGTACAGAACGGTCGTGTACGGGCCCGTGGGCGCCCCCGAGAACGGCAGGATCGGGGAGAGCTGCGGGCGGCCCACCTCCACGACGTCCTTGTCGTCGACGCCGATGTCGGCGAGCTGGTAGCGGTCGCGGGCCGCGGGGCCCGCCACCCACACCTCGTCGTACGCCTTGGCGTAGGGGTTGCAGGAGGAGAGCTTGTCGCTCTCGCCGTGGTTGATGAAGGCGTGCTTGATCGTCGGGATGCGCAGGACCTGCGAGGTCTTCGCGGCGTTCGCCGGGTGCAGCATCATCTTCAGCGTCGAGGTCTCCAGGGAGAACATCGTCGCGACCTTCGGGAAGCAGATGATCGGGACGTCCGTCGCGTCGATCTTCTGCACCATGAACCGCTCACGCAGCACGATCAGCGGCTTGCCGTCCAGCTTGGAGAGCGTGGAGAGCCACATGTTCGCCTGGTACGCGGACGTGGTGCCGCCCGAGAAGTACATGGCCACGGTCGGCTTGTACTCGGCCAGCCACTGGTCGAGCCACTCCATGACCCGCTCGTCGTTCTTCGCCCGCTTCTTGGGCAGCAGCCAGGTGGCGAGGTACAGCGCGCCGCCGCCGATGAGCGCGAGGGAGACGCCGAGGCCGATGCCGCCCCAGTACGCGTGGGTGGTGGCCGCCGTGAGGAGCAGGCCCACCGTCGAGGGCACCGAGAACGTCAGCAGGCGGTGGGCCTGGCGGCGGGAGAGGATGCGCGGGGGAGCGGCCGTCAGGTGCAGCGCGGAGGCGTCGATGTTGCGCGTGACGATCGGCAGCGCGCGGCTGCGGCGCACCATCACGGCGATGGCCTGGCAGCCGAAGTGCAGGGCGTAGAACGCGAGCAGCGTGATCGTCAGCGGCGACTGCTCGGCCAGCGGCTCTATGCCGTCGATGCGCAGCAGGCCGACCAGGACCAGCATGTCGCGCAGGAGCTGGCGGACCGTGACGTCGAAGCGGATCTTGCCAAGGAGCGAGAGAAGGCCCGGCTGCTTGTACTGCAGATAGATGTCGAGCGCGAGGTTCGCGGCGGCCGCGGCGACGAACACCGGGACATAGGGAAGCAGCGCGCTCACGAGCTGGGCGGCAAAGAGCGCGAGCATCGCGAACAGCGCGGAGAGCTGCACGATGCGTCGGGGAACGAGTCCGGCAGAGGGCACGGGCGTGGGCTCCTGGCGGGGATGAAGGGGGGGATGAAGAGTCGACGGGGGGAAGTCGACCACTGACCGTATGACGCGCGGCGCCTCCGTAGCAATCTTCCGTGACGGCAATCACCGGAAAAAGGGGCAAAGGAGACTGAACCCCGGGGGTGTTTTTCCCCTCGGGGGTCCGGGGCCGCTCCGGTCCGCCCCTCGGAACGCGGGGGCGCCACCCGTACGCCCTCACGTAGATTGCAGGTCCGGCACCATCGGGATCATTTGGGGAAGCGCGTGACAGCGGCAAGGCAGTCGGTGGCAGAGGCCCAGCGGGTCGTCGTCAAGGTCGGGTCCTCGTCCCTGACCACAGCGTCGGGGGGCCTGGACGCCGACCGTGTCGACGCCCTCGTGGACGTCCTGGCGAAGAGCCGGATCATGGGGGCGGACCGAAGGTCCTCGGGTGAGGGCGGTGGCGGGAGACGGGTGG